>NZ_JACMYP010000214.1 GCF_020889705.1 Bradyrhizobium altum
TTCAAATCACCGGATTGCGATCTGGTTTCAGGCCGCGCGCATCAATTTGCGGCACGCGAGCAGCAAACTTGACGCAGGCTATTCGAACCACGCGGCATAGATCTTCGCGTAGCTGCCGTCTTCGCGCGCGATATGGAGCCACTGGTCGACGAATGCCTTCAACGCGACGTCGCGCTGCATCCAGTAGGCCTTTTCCGCGAAGTCGAACGGCTTGTCGGGATGCACGGCGCAGAGCACGCCGGGATGTAGCTTCTGCTGATAGCGCGTCTCGGAGGCGTCGGTCATCATCAGGTCGGCGTCACCCTTGGCGATCTCGTCGAAGATTTTGGTGTTGTCGTTGAAGACACGAATGTCGGCGGCCTTCACGTTGGCGCGCGCAAAGCGCTCATTGGTGCCGCCGGGATTGACGATGACGCGGGTGCCGGGCTTGTCGATCTCGGCGATCGTCTCAAACTTGCCCTTGTCGGCGCAGCGTGCGATCGGCGTCTTGCCCTCGCGCATGATCGGCGTCGAGAACAGACCCTTCTTCTGCCGGTCGAAAGTGATGGAGACGCCGCCCATCGCGATGTCGAAATTGTCGACCTCGAAATCCTTCATCATCTGCGGCCACGATGTCGGCACGAACTCGACCTTGACGCCGAGCGCCTTGCCGAGCGATTGCGCCATGTCGACGTCGAAGCCGCGAAACGCCTTCGTCTCCTTGTCGAGCGCCGTGAAGGGCAGGTAGTCGCCGGTCATGCCGACGCGCAGCGTGCCGCGCTTGACGATCTCATCGAGCCGGGACGGCGCCGGCTGCGCGTGCGCGGCAGAAACAAGCAAAGCGAGAGCGAGGCCGGCCAGCGCGCGAAACATCAGATTTCTCCGTCAATTTCGATGACATGTCGCTGCGGAGCATTTAGACCAGATGAGACGATCAGGCCACCCCAGCGGGCGCAACAGTGACCATCTGCTCCACGAAGCATCCGTCGGCGTCTATGTGCCGTATCTGCGCAATCTTTCCGCGCTGCTCGATCATGCCGAAGCCTATGCCAGGGCTCGCACGATCGATCCAGCCGTACTGCTCGAGATGCGGCTTTCCCCGAACATGTACAGCCTTCGCCAGCAGGTCGGGGAGGCGAACCGGCATGTCGTCCTGAGCTGCGCGTTGCTGGCGGGGTGCGCGCCGCCGGTCTTCGGCGACACGGCGCCCGGCATCGCCGGGCCGAAGGCGCGGATTGCCGCCACGATTGATTTTGCACAGGGCCTGCCGCCGGAGGCGATCGACGCCGCCGCCGACCGGGACGTCGTATTCACCTTCCGGAGCGGCGCGAACAGGCCATTCACCGGCAAGTCCCTGATCCTGACCTTCAGCGTGCCGCAGTTCTTCTTCCATGTCGCAACGGCCTACGACATCCTGCGCCATGCCGGCGTCGATCTCGCGAAGAAGGATTTTTGGGACCACCGAGGCCGCCGCTGGGCTAGAGCGTTTTCGAGCGATTCAACCAAAACCGAAACTGCTCTCGGCCTCGTTACGTCTCGTGGCGGTCCCTGCTCGCCTGAAGGGCGGCCGCCGTGCGGCTGACGATCTCGTGCTTGAAATGCTCGAAGCGCCGCCGCGCTTCGGCCTCGCGATCGTCGACGAATTTGATCGCTGCGTCCCTGTCCATCGGGCCGTTGACCAGCGGGGTCGATCCTTCGCCGACGGTCTCGTCGACATAGTATTGGGCGCCGTCCTCGCGCACCGTCCAGCGGAAGCGCAGCGCGGCCATCGGGCCTGGTCCGGACTTGGAATAGCCATTGGCCTCGATCGGTTGGGGCGGCTGGATCGGCTCCGGCTCCGTCACGCTCGGCTCCGGTTCGCTTGGCTCGGTCTCACTCGGCTCAGACTGTTCGACCAGGAGCTCGGGCTCCTCGATCGGCGGCGGCTCAACCGTCGTCGGCTCGGCAGGCGCGGCGTCCATGGACTCCGTCTTGATGGACACGGCCTCGACGGTAACGACCTCGACGGATGTTGGCAGAGGCGGTGGCATCGCTATCGAGACCGGCGGCTCCTCGGCAGGCTCCGGTGCCTTGTCCGCCGTCTTGTCGGACGACTTGGTGTCGGACGACTTGTTATCAGACGGCTTGGACTTCTCGGGAGGCGTCGTCGTCTGATCGAGAATGCTCGCGATTGCGGCGAGCGCATTGTCGGTCGGGTCACTCACGGTTCGGTCTCCCAGGCATGACGCCGGCGGAATCGTGCCGACGCCCTTCCTATCTACCTGATTGGACTGCCCTTTGTCGCGTCCGATTGAGCTAGGCGCAAACCGGCGGACGCCGGTCCTTCCAGGGACGAGCCTGTTCGAGCTGGCCGGCCAGGCGGAACAGCAGTCCTTCCTCGCCAAGCTTGGCCGCGAACATCATGCCGAGCGGAAGACCGGCCTTGTTCCAGGCCAGCGGCACCGACATCGCCGGCTGCCCGGACATGTTGAACATCGAGGTGCCCGGCATGTAGCGGCGCAGCACCGGCGCGATGTGGGTCAGGTCCTCGGACATCGTGTTCAGCTCGCCAATGCGTAGCGGCGGTGCGCACAGCGTCGGGCTGAGGAAGATGTTGCAGCCCTCGAAAAAGGTCGCAAGCCCGCGCGAGATTTGGAACGCCGCAAGCTGCGCGGCGACGTAGTCGGCGGGGGTCATCTTGACCGAGTTCTGGCCGCTGGCGAGCGTCAGCCGCTCGACATCGTCCGAGGTCAGCGTGCGCCCGACGCGCTGTTCGAGCAGGCGGATGGTCAGCGCCGTGTTGCCGCCGACGATTGTCGTCATGACCGCGGCGGGATCGGCGGCAAGCGGCGGTGCGCGCTCCTCGACATGGTGGCCGAGGCCTGCGAGCAGCTTGGCGATGTCGCGAACCGCCGCGGCGATCTCGGGATCTACAGCATCGCCATAGGGCGACTTGTCGGTGAAGCTGATGCGCAGATGGCCGGGATCGCGGCCGACCTCCTGGGAAAACGGCCGCTCCGGCGGCGGCGCGACATAGAGGCTCGACGGCTCCGGACCATGGATCGCATCCATCATGACCGCGCTGTCGCGGACGCTGATGCTCAGGACATGGCCGACGGAGAAACCGCCCCAGCCTTCGCCGCGATCGGGACCGCAGGGGTTGCGGGCACGCGTCGGCTTCATGCCGAACACGCCGGAGGCGGAGGCGGGGATCCGGATCGAGCCGCCGCCGTCGCTGGCATGCGCGACGGGCAGGATGCGCGCGGCGACCGCGGCCCCGGCGCCGCCGGACGAGCCGCCGGAGGAATGGTCGAGATTCCAGGGATTGCGGGTCGGGCCGAACAGGCGGGATTCCGTCGTCGGCATCAGACCGAACTCCGGGCTCGCGCTCTTGCCGAAGATCGCAAGACCCGCGTCGAGGAAACGCTGGGTCAGCGTGCCATTGTGATCGGCAACGAAATCCTTCAGCAGGCTGGCGCCCGACGTGGTGCGGGTGCCCTCGAGAAGGTCGAGATCCTTCAGCAGGAACGGTACGCCGGTGAAGGGGCCATCAGGCAATCCCTTGGCGATCTGGCGCTCGGCGTAGTCGTAGTGCTTGACGACGACCGCGTTGATCTTCGGATCGACGGCGGCGGTGCGCGCAATTGCCTCGTCGAGTAGCTCCTTTGGCGTGACGTCCCTGTTGCGGACGAGCTCGGCGAGACCGACCGCATCGTAGTTGCCGAATTCCTTGAAAGCCATGTGCATGCTCCGCATTCGCCGGGCCGACCTCGCGGGATCGGCCGCGGCGCCAACGAGAAAGGCTGAAAGCTCAGCTGAGGACGTCCTGATTGATCACGTTCTGGCGCAGCGGATTGCCGTCCAGCACGCTCAGGATATTGCGCGCGGTCTGCTCGCTCATGCGATCGACAGCCTCGACCGTCACGCCCGCGACATGCGGCGCCATGATCACATTCGGCAAAGCGTGCAGGGGCTGGCCGACCGGCGGAGGCTCGACCTCGAACACGTCGAGGCCGGCGCCGGCGAGCTTGCCCGACACCAGCGCGTCGTGCAGCGCCTTCTCGTCCACGATGCCGCCGCGCGCGGTGTTGACGAGATAGGCGGTCGGCTTCATCAACCTGATCCGCGCGGCGTTGAACAGGCCAACGGTCTCGGGCGACTTCGGGCAATGGATCGTGACGAAATCCGCCCGCGGCAGCGCCGCTTCGAGGCTCGGCACCGCCTCACAGCCGGCCGCGGTGATCTCGCCGGCCGCCTTGTAGGGATCGTACACCAGCACATTCATTTCCATCGCGAGGCAGCGCTTGGCGGTACGGGTGCCGATGCGGCCGAAGCCGACGATCAGGACCGTCTTGCCGTAGAGATCGAACGGCAGCACCCCGAGCCGGCTCGCCCAGGTGCCATCCTTGACCATCGCGTGCATCTCGTTCGCGCGCTTGGCCAGCGTCAGCATCATGAACAAGGCCTGCTCGGCGACCGACGGTGAGTTCGCGGTGCCTGCGACCATCAGCGGCACCTTGCGGCGCGACAATGCCGGCACGTCGACCGCGTCATAGCCGACGCCGATCCGGGTCACCACCAGCATGCCCTTGGAGGCCTCCAGCTCCGCCTCGCCGAAGCGGGTCGCGCCGAGCGCCACGCCATGGACCGGCGCATGCTGCTCCAGCATCGCCTGGAAGTCCTTGGCCGAGATCAGGTTGGGAAATTCGACGAGTTCTACATCATCCCGTTCATTGAGAAGCACCCGTGCCCCTGGCGACAAAGTCTGGGTGATGAAAATCTTCTTCTTGTTGGTAGCCATTTCCTGCCCTTGAGGTTTCTTGTGCGCCGTCAAAGCACGGCGCCGGTCACCTCGTTTAGCAAATGCATATTGTTGAGGTCCACAGCCAATCGGAGCGGGCTGCCATCCTGCGCGCCGGCATTGGGATTGACCCGGCCGCAGAGCTGGGAGCCCTCGAGCGTGAAGTAGACCAGCGTCTCCATGCCCATCGGCTCGGTGACGTCGAGCACCGCATCGAACGGCTCGATGCCGGGCTCGGCATGCGGCCGCGCCTCCATCACATGCTCGGGCCGGAGCCCCAGCAGCAGCTTGTCGGTGCGGGAGAGGCCCTGGTAGCGGGCGGCGCGCGCCGGCGGCAGCGGGAAGGAGAGGCGGTCGGTCAGCCGCACGTTGAGCTTGCCGCCGACGTCCTCGAGCCGGCACGGCACGAAATTCATCGCGGGCGAGCCGATGAAGCTCGCGACGAACCGGGTCGCCGGCTTGTGATAGAGCTCGTTGGGCGTGCCGATCTGCTCGATCCTGCCGTGGTTCATCACCACCACGCGGTCGGCCAGCGTCATCGCCTCGACCTGGTCGTGGGTGACGTAGACGGTCGTGGTGCAGACCTTCTGGTGCACCTTCTTGATCTCGATCCGCATCTGCACGCGCAGCTTGGCGTCGAGGTTGGACAGCGGCTCGTCGAACAGGAACACCTTCGGATTGCGGACGATCGCGCGTCCCATCGCGACGCGCTGGCGCTGGCCGCCGGAGAGCTGCTTCGGCTTGCGGTCGATCAGATCGGTGATGTCGAGCATCCTGGCGGCTTCCGTCACCCGGCTCTTGATCTCGGCCTTGGGGTAGTGCTTCAGCCGAAGCCCGAACGACATGTTCTCGGCGACGGTCATGTGCGGATACAGCGCATAGTTCTGGAACACCATCGCGATGTCGCGGTCCTTCGGCGGCACGTCGTTGACGACATCGCCGCCGATCATGATATCGCCGTCGGAAATGTCCTCGAGGCCGGCGATCATCCGCAGCGTCGTCGACTTGCCGCAGCCGCTCGGCCCGACCAGCACCACAAACTCATGGTCGGCGATATCGAGGTCGATGCCGCGCACCGCCTCGACCTCGTCGTAACGCTTCACCACCTTGCGCAAACTGACGTCGGCCATGAATCCTACCCTTATCCTACCTTTGTCGCGTTCAGCCCTTTGTCGCACCGGCGGTCAGGCCGGCAATGTAGTAGTCCATCAGGAAGGCGTAGATGATCAGCGGCGGCGCGGCGCCGAGCAGGGCGCCGGTCATGATCTGTCCCCAGTTGAAGACATCGCCCTTGATCAGGGTCGTGATGATGCCGACCGGCAGCACAAGCTGGTCGGTCGAGGTCGTGAACACCAGCGGATAAAGGAACTGGGCCCAGGAGACGGTGAAGGCGAAGATCGTCGCCGCGATCAGGCCGGGCAGGGCGACCGGAATGAAGATCCGCGTCAACGTCTGGAACCAGCTCGCGCCGTCGATAATCGCGGCCTCGTCGAGCTCCTTCGGGATCGAGGCGAAATAGCCGATCATGATCCAGGTGCAGAACGGCACGGTGAGCGTCGGATAGATGAACAGCAGCACGTACCAGCGATTGATGAGCTGAACGCCGGTCCAGTCGCCGATCACGGCGAACATCTTGAACAGCGGGATGAACAGCAGGCTGTCCGGAATGAGATAGGTCAGGAATACACCGGTCGCGAGCGTCGCCGAACCCCAGAACTTCATCCGCGCCAGCGCAAAGGCCGCGGGCACGCTGATCAGCATTGTGATGGTCACGACGATGATCGAGACCCAGGCCGAATTCCAGAAGAAGCGCAGGAACTGGTTCGAGGTCAGCAGCTGGATGTAGTTCTCGAGTGTCGGGTGGTAAACCCACCATGGATTGGTCGCTGCCGAGATCTCCGCGCTGCCCTTCAGCGAGGTGATCAGCATGTAGAGCGGTGGCACCAGCGAGAAGATCGCAAACAGCGTCAGGAAGAAATACGACCAGCGCAGCGCCCAGGTCCGGTCGCGGCTCATGCTGCCGTACTTGACCTTGCGGGTCGGTCCGGACTTGTCGATCGTCACCGTGCTCATCAGGATTCGTTCCCGCGTTTGGTGATGTCGCGCAGGATGAAGATCGCCGCGACCGCGAGGATCGGCACCATGAACAGCGAGACGCTGGCGCCGAGCGGTATGTCGCTGCCCTCGATGCCGACGCGGAACGCCCAGGTCGCAAAGATGTGGGTGTGGTCGAGCGGCCCGCCGGCGGTCAGGATCCGCACGATGTCGAAATTGGCGAAGGTGACGATCAGCGAGAACAGCGTGGTGATCGCGATGATGTTGCGCATCATCGGCAGGGTCACGTACCAGATGCGCTGCCACCAATTGGCGCCGTCGATCGCGGCCGCCTCATAGAGCTGCTCGGGTACTGATTTCAACGCCGCCAGATACATGATCATGAAAAACGGCGCGCCGTACCAGACGTTGACCAGGATCACCGAAAAGCGCGCCCACATCGCGTCGCCGGTCCACGGGATCGGCCCGAGGCCAAAGAACGCAAGCGTGTAGTTGAAGGCGCTGTAGGAGGGGTCGAACAGCCACAGCCAGGCCAGCGTGCTCATGGCCGGCGGGATCACCCATGGCACCAGCAGCATGCCGCGCCATTTGCGCTGCTTGTTGGCGGGGACGTTGTGCACGAAATGCGCGACGATGAAACCGATCAGCGCTTTGAAGACCACCGCCGAGATCGCGAAAATGCAGGATTGCTTGACCACCAGCCAGAAGGTTTCGCGCTTGAACAGGAACTCGAAATTGCCGAAGCCGACGAACTTCGTCATCGCCTTGTTCAGCGTTGCGAGGTGCAGGGAATAGAGCGCCGGATAAATCACCAGCACGGCGATTAGGAGGATCAGCGGCAGCGTCATCAGGAATGCCGACATCGACTTGCGCCGCAGCGCGTTGCGCAGGCCGGCGCGCCTTCGCCCTGTCTGGGCCGCAGCTGTGCGGCTGGATTGGAATGCGACATCAACCATTACGCAGGTCCCTCGCGCGGGTCGGTTGCACGGCTCGCCGGTTCGGCGGTTGGTCTATAAAGACGAGACCCCGCGCGGCCAGCACGATCGGCGGCCGCGCGCGAGCTCGTCCGTTCGTCAGCTTCGCATGAAGCCTTCGCACTCGCCTTCGGCCCAGGCGAGCGTCTTTTCCATGCTTTCACCCTGGTAGTAGCGCAGGCACATCTTGGTCAGGGTGGCCTGGAAGTAGATCTGCTGCGCAACCTTGGGCGGGGCAGGCGAGGCCGCCATCGACAGCGTCTGGTGTTTGAAGGGGTTCGGGTAGTGGTAGAGCGTGCCCTTGGGCGGCCCTACCTCTTCCCAGATCTTCAAGGTCGTGAGCTTTTCGTAGGCCGGCAGGTCGTAGCCGCCGCTCGCGACCACCATCTTCTCGATCGATGCCGGTTGCGACAGATGGGACAGCAGGCTCTTGGCCGCTTCCTTGTTCTTCGAGAACGACCAGATCGACCAGAAGAACGGCAGATAGGGCGCGAAACGTCCCTTGGGTCCGGCCGGGAAGCCGTGGGTCCAGCATTGCTCCGCGACTTGCGGGGCATCGCGCTTGGCGACCGCCCAAGCGCTCGGCGGGTTCATGATCATCGCGCCTTTGCCCGCGACCAGCCACTTGTTGTTGGAGGCATCGTCCCATGCGGCGACATCGGGCGGCAGGAACGCCAGCAGCTTCTTGTAGAATTCGAGCGACTGGCGCACCGCGTCGGTCTTGACCGTGAGGTTGCCCTTGGCGTCGACCAGCTGCGCGCCGAACGAGTTGAAGATCGCGCCGGCAGTGTCGACATTGTCGCTGGTCTCGCCGAGACCGATGCCGAACGGGAAGCCGGCCTTGTGGCAGGCTTCAGCCGCCTTGAGGAAGGTGTCGAGAGTCCAGTTGTCCGCCTTCGGCGGGCTGCCGGCCGGATACATCTCCTGCACGTCGATATTGGCGTACTTCTTCATCAGGTCGATGCGCGAGCAGGGACCCTTGATCTGGCTGCCGACGCTGGCGGGAACACCGAGCCATTTGCCGTCGGCCTGGCCGAGATATTTCACCGTGCCGTTGACGTCGCCGTTCAGTTTGAGGAGCGGGTCCATGATGTCATTGACCGGCTCGAGCAGCTCGGCATTGGCCTGTGGCCACCAGGTCGGCATCTGGAAGATATCGTGACCGGATTTCGCCTGCGCTTCGGCGGCGATGGTCACGATGTTCTTGTTGCCCTGGCTGGTGATGTAGTCGAGCTGGACCTCGACCTTTTCCTTGGCGGCCCATTCGTTGACGAGTTCGGTGGAGGCACTGTTCGCGCCCGGCACCCAATGATCCCAGAAGCCCATCGAGAGCTTTCCGGCTGCGTAGGCGCCACGTACGTAGGGGGCCGTAATGAGCGCCGCCGATGACAGCGCTGTCGCTGCAACGAATTCTCGGCGCGAAAGCTTCTTCCGTGACATGGCATTCCCTCCCTGGTAGCCGACGGACAAAAGACTTTTTGAATCCCGTTGTTGTTTTTGTGCGTCGCGTTCGCGCGACGTCGCGGGATTTCATTCACACTGATCAGAACAGAATTGCCGGCTGCTGTCGAGAAACGAGATGCCTATGCCAAGTAGTACTAACGTTGTGGTCAAATCGCAGGCAGTGTCATCAGCATCACTACAGTCGCCCCGTGGTTTGCCGTGCATCCGGTGATCATGCTGCGACGCACGCGCAGGTTGGCACAGCGATGCTCGCGGACGGTGCGCGGTTGAGCCGCAGGTTTCCGGCCGCCTGACCGAGCCGTGTTCCGTCATGTTGATGGCCGGCGCGACCGATGGACTTGCCGAAGCCGGAAACGATAAACTCCGGATTCGTCGAACCTGCCCGCCGCGCCAGTCCAATCCACCATCGATCACGGAGACCCGATCATGCTCATCCCGGTAGCGAAGCTGCGAGCGCAATGGAGATTGTGCGCCGCGGTTGGGGCCGCCGCCGTCACGCTGCTTGCAGTGCCTCATATGGTCGATGCGCAGATCGTGCAGGGCGTCGAAAACGGCGCGCGCGAAGGCAACAAGGCCGCCGGACCGGTTGGCGGAGTTCTCGGCGGAGCAATCGGCGGCGTCGTCGGGGTGGTAACCGGCGTGACCGGGGTGTTGACCGGCAACAATGCCGGAAACGGAAAGAACGCACAGGCTCCGGCGTCCAGCGACAAGCAGGGCGCCAAGGCCGCCAAATCGGCGAAGGCCGCCGCCAAGGACAAGGGCGCGAAGCAAGCGCCGACCGTGCTGACCCAGGCCGGGGCGCCGCAGCTCACGGCCGAACAGATCGTCGCCAACAGCGACGCCAACATCGAGCGGATCAAGAAGGAGCTCAACCTGACGCCGGAGCAGGAGAAGAATTGGGCCGGCTTCAACAGTGCGATGCACTATCTCGGTCACAATGGCGCCGATCGGCTCAACCTGCGCATTGCCCGCGCGCAGCGCGATCCGCCCGACGACATCATCGAGCAGATGCGCAACGAGGCCCAGTTCCTCAATGACCGCGCAGTCGATCAGCGCGGCGTCGCCGACGCCGCCGAGCCGCTCTATGCGAGCCTCGACGACAAGCAGAAACAAATCTTCATCAACGAAATGGTCCGCCTCAGCCACGAGCGCGGGCTCGACTAGCGCCATTTCCGACGGCGAAGCGGGGACGAATAGCCGGGCCACCAAGCCCTGGGGTAGGTTAAAGGCGCAGCACCCGGCTATTCTGCCGCAGCGGCGCGGCCCGGTTAATTCGTCATTCAATGTTGAAGAAAAACGGACCGGATCGCGCCCGAGTGATGGCCGAGTCAGGGCCTTGTCGGGGACCGTTTTGCTGAGATGAAGGTTTGGCCGGCACATGCGCCGGCCAATTGTTGAGCAGCGGAATAATCGGGCGGAGACCGGTTCAGCTCTTCGGGAAGTTCAGCTCCACGCCGACGCCGTCGGGATCGTACAGGAAGATCTGGGTGTCGCCGGTGCGCGGCACGATCTGCTCACGGAAGCTGACGTTCTTCGCCTGCAGGCGCTTGCGCACGGCGTCGACGTCGGTGGCGGCGAAGGCAATATGATCGAGCCGCCCGGTGTCTTCATATTTCTTCTCGGTGCCGCGCACCACGATGCCGTCGCGCGGTTTGCGGGTGCCCATTAAATGGACAGTGGCCTGGCCGCCGGAATAGAGCCAGTAGCCGGGGAAATCGAGCGGCGGACGATCGCCATTCTCGAGCCCGAGTACATCGCAATAGAACTCCTTGGTGCGCTCGAGGTCCTGTGGCTCGATGGTGTAATGCTGTAGTCCGCCCAATGGCATGGTTCTTCTCCTTGAGAATTGGGATTAGACGAGGCTGAGGTCGGCATCGACGCCGAGCATCCAGGCGCCGACGGTCTCGAAATGGCTGAAGCGGCCCTGCAATTGCTGGGTCACGGTGTGGATGTCGCGGAAGCGCCGCTCCAGCGGATGGCCGTCGAAGATCGCGGTGGCGCCGGCCGTGCTGTAGGCGAAGTCGACGGCTTCCCGTGCCTTGTGGATGGCGTGCGTCGCCGCCATCCGGATGGTCATGCGCTGCGCCACCGTGATGCTGTGGCCGGCAACCAGATCCTGCCAGATATCGGCCATCGACTGCAGCAGGAAGGCGCGGGCGGCGCGTAAATTGACCTCGGCCTGGGCCAGGCCGGACTGCACCACCGCATTGTCGCGCAGCGTCTTCTTCATGCCGCGCGGCACCTTGTTACGAGCGACGTCGACAAAATTGTCCAGTGCGCTGCGGGCAATGCCGCAGGCGACCCCGGCAAACCCGATCTGATAGCAGGTGTGGTTGCTCATCCGGTACAGCGGGCCGCTCTCGCGGCACTCGCGGTCGAATTCGCGGGTGATCGAATGATCGGTGCGGACGAAAACGTCGTTCAGCGCGAACTGGTCGCTCGCGGTGCCGCGCAGCCCGACCGTGCTCCAGATGTCGGTCCACTCGACGTCTTCGGTCCGCACCAGCATGGTGCGCTCGATCTGCTCGCCATTGACGTCGCGGCACGGCGAGCCGTCCGGGGCATAGACCGGGCAGTGGGCGCCGAGCCAGGTGGCGTGCCGCCCGCCTGATGCAAACGACCAGACCCCGGTGACGCGGTAGCCGCCCGCGGACTCGATCGCCCTGACCTTCGGGCTGGGTCCCCAGGCCAGCACGGCGCGCGGGTCGGCAAACACCTCCTGCGCGACCGGCAGATCGAGATAGGCCGCCGACATCGCACAGCCGCCGGCCTGGCTCAGCCACCACGCGGTCGAGGCATCGGCCTTGGCGATGGTCTCGATGACATGGAAGAAGGTGACGGGATCGGTCTCGATCCCCTCCGTCGAGCACGGCAACAGCAGGCGGAACAGCCGCGCCTCATGCAGCCGGTCGAGCAGTTCGGGCGGCAGGCGTCGGGTCGCCTCGATCTCGTCGGAGGCGGCTGCAACCGCGTCCCTGACCGCCTCGGCGCGGGCGATCACGTCGCGATCGCCGGCAAGATCGGCAGAGGGTGCGCTCATGGTCGCCTCCCTCAGGCGCGCCGGATTGTTGCGGAGGCCGCGACGTCAGCCGTCGCGTTGAGCTCCTTGTCGATCTGCTCGATCGACTTGCCCCGGGTCTCGAGCCCGAAGAACAGATAGACGGCGCCCGCCATCAGGAACCAGCAGCCGAGATAGACGAAGGCGGTCGGGATCTGGGTCAGCGGCACATCCGGCTTGAGGTAGTTGTTCGAGCCGACGATCAGGGCAAGCCCGACCGGCCCGATGATCTTGCCGATACCGCCGAAGCCATAGGCCGATCCCATGCCCGTGGTGCGCAGATGCGACGGCCAGACCTCCGCGGCATAGGGGCCGACGATCGCAAAGCCGCCGTCGGCGAAGAAGAACGCGGCGCCGAGCAGCAGCCAGAACGCCGACATGCCAAACAACGTCGCGTCGTAGTGATAGCCGGCAATGATGGTCAGCGCGCCGGCGCCGAAGCCGAGCAGGCCGCCGGCGATGCGCCGTCCCAGCAGTTCCGAAAAGTAGGAGAACGAGATGCGTCCGAGGAAGCCTGTGATGCTGAGCAGGATCATCATTTTGGCGGCCTCCTGCGGCGTGACCTTCAAGAGCAGCACGAACAGCGCGGGCGCCCATAGCGTGATGCCGTAGACACCGGTCTGCGCACCGGCATTGCCGAGCCAGGAGACGATCAGGCTGCGCGGATATTTGAACAGGTCGAACCAGCTTGTCTTGACGATCGGGCCAGCGTCGGCCGCGCTCGGCAATGGCAGCTCAGACGGCGGTACCTGCAGCGCCCAGGCCAGCGACTTGCGGGCTTCGTCATAGCGCCCCTGCCGGCACAGCCAGCGCGGCGACTCCGGAACCCAGAGCCGGACCAGCAGTACCAGGACAGCGGGCAGCACGCCGATCGCAAATAGCAGCCGCCACTGATCGGTGCCCATGATCGCACCCAGAACCGCGCCGAGCCCGACGCCGAGCGGGATCACGCAGGTGACGAGCCCGCCGACCCAGCCGCGCTTGTGCGAGGGCATGAACTCCTGCACCAGCGGCAGGTCGACACAATAAAGGCCACCGACGCCGGTGCCGACGAAGAAGCGCAGGATCGCCAGATAGACCCAGCCATTGTCGGGCGTGAAATAGAGCAGGCCGGTCGCGATCGAAAAGTTCAGGACGGTGCCGATGAAGACGATGCGGCGCCCGACCCGGTCGGCCAGCCAGCCCCACAGATAGGCGCCGAGGATGGCGCCGATGCCGGAACTCATCAGCACGGTGGCCGATTGGCCAAAGGTGAGTTTCCACGGCCCGATCAGGAACGCGAGCACAAAGCCGATCAGAAAGTAGTCGAAGAATTCCAGCGCATCGCCGATGATGGCCGCCGCAAGGATCTTGATCTGGTTGCCGGTCAGAGTCGTCCGGCGATCGAGAATCTCGAACATGGCGCGTCTCCCCATGGCGCCTGTTCGTTGTTGTTGGGAGCGTGCGTCGCGCCAGCGCATCGCCCATAGGCTGAGGCTACCCTCGCGCTGTCGCGAACGGCAAGCCCGCACCGACGCGGGGCTCATCTGCACGGGTGCGATAAGCAATTCGGCTTACTGCTGCGCACAAATCGTGGTGCGAAAGCCTGATGCGGGCCGCGGGAGCCGTTGACTCCTGCAATGCCGATCGCCCACGTTTGCGTGAAGAAAGTTTAGGGGGCAGTCCGGGTGGACGAAAAGCGCAAGCATCCGCGAACCGAGGTCAATGAACCCGGCTATGTCTCGTCGGGCGGTTCGGTCATGCAGTGCACGATCGTGAACATGTCGCCGGAAGGTGCGGCCATCGAGGTCGAGAATCCGGCCTTCGTCCCGCACCGATTCCGCCTGGTGATGGCCCGGGACGCCTCGGTTGTTTATGAGTGCCAGGTGATCTGGAGCAAGAAGACGCGGATTGGAGTGAGTTTCGTGACGACCGCCTGAGCGCGGCAATCTCGTGGGGACGCCATGACCGACCGAGCCAGGGTGGGGTGGTTTCGTTGCTGGAACAGCAGGTGACAGGCCGATGACTCCGGAACCCGCAACGATCTGCCTTGGCTGCTGGCAAAACCTGCACATGCCGATCCCGCTGCGCGGCCCCTTGTCGGCGCCGTTCCGCCTGTTCGGTGTCCGGCCGAGCCGTATGAATCCGAACACCTGCACGATCTGCGAGATGGCCTTCTCGAAGATCATGAAGGCACGCGCCGTGACCATCGACGCCACCATCCTGTTCGCCGATTTGCGCGGCTACACCACACTGACGCAGACCATCGCGCAGGACGGGCTGACATCGCTGCTCGATGCGTTCTACGACGATTGCGCCGCCGCGATCTGGCGCTATGACGGCATTCTCAACAAGACGATCGGCGATGCCGTGTTCGCGATCTTCAATTTTCCGGTGCGGCGGGAGGATCATGCCGTGCAGGCCTTGCTGGCAGCGCGCGACATCCAGCGCCGTTTCCAGGAAAGGCACGACGCCCTGGTGCGGACGATTGGCGCCGGCGATATCGAGCTCGGCATCGGGATCGGGATGGACAGCGGCGACACCAATTTCGGAGAGTTCGGCCAGACCCATCGCGACCTGACTGCGGTCGGCACGGTGGTCAATCGTGCGGCACGCGCCCAGGCGATGGCAAAATCCGGCGAGATCCTGGTCACGACGGCCGTGCGCGACCGAACCCGCGACATGATCACCGCGGCCGGTTCCGCCTATACGCTGAAGGGCTTCGACCAGCCGGTTACGCTGTTTTCTGCCTGAATTGACGCGGCGCAAAAAAGACGGCTCCAGCGCGCCATTGCGCGCCGAAGCCGTCGGGATGGTCGTTTGCCGATTACGAACGTCGCCTCAACGCGGGGCCTACGGCTTCGTTCCCGCCGACACGAAAATTCTTTTGAACCGGGTCAGCGCCACATGCCGCGCATCCGGGCGCCGATGTCGATCGGCGGCACCCGGCTGGCGGAGGAGGCCTGCGCGGCCGCGGCGCGCGG
>NZ_JACMYP010000215.1 GCF_020889705.1 Bradyrhizobium altum
GCCTCGGCCTGCGCGGGCGCAACGGCCGGTTGCGCCTGGGCGGGAGTGTCGGCATTTGCGAGCACGAGGCCGCGGCTCTGGCCGGCGTGCGCGGTGGTGGCGGCGGCTACGATGAAAGCCGCGGTCAGGATCAGCTTGTGCATGGAAGTTCTCCCCGGTTGATGGCAGGAGACTAGGGAGCGGGCCGGCCCCGCTCTGTGATGCATATCACATTGAAATTGGAGGTATCCGGATGGGTAAGGGCGCACTGGCGCTGCTAATCAATGGCGGCTCGGAAAACTGGTCGTCAGCGCGCTGGAAAGCGCGGTTCGACACGGTCTGCCCGGACCGCCGCGTGGTGCTGCTGCCGGATGGGGCGCTCGATCCCGCCGAGGTGCACTATGCCGCGGTGTGGAAGCCGAAGCCGGGCGAGCTCGCGGCGTTCAAGAACCTGCGCGTCATCTTCAACCTCGGCGCCGGCGTCGACGCGCTGATGGCCGACCGCTCGCTGCCCGACGTGCCGTTGGTGCGGGTCGCGGTCGGCGACCTCACCGATCGCATGACCGAATATGTCGTGCTGCATGTGTTGATGCATCACCGCCAGGAGCTCTATCTGCGGGAGTCGCAACGATTAAGGCGCTGGGCGCCGAAATATCAGTGGGCGGCGGGCGCGATCACGGTCGGCATCATGGGGCTCGGCACGCTCGGCGCGGCCTCGGCACACGCGCTGCGCGCGCTTGGCTTCCGCGTCGTCGGCTGGAGCCGCAGCGAGAAGCGGATCGACGGCATCGCCTGTCACCACGGCACTGAGGGGCTGGACGCGTTTCTGCGCGAGACCAACATCCTGGTCTGCCTGCTGCCGCTGACGCCGGACACGCGCCACGTGCTGAACCGCGACGTGTTCGCAAAGCTCAACCGCGAGAGCCCGCTCGGCGCGCCCGTGATCGTCAATGCCGGCCGCGGCGGCTTGCAGAACGAGGGAGACATCCTGCGCGCGCTCGACGACGGCACGCTGGGCGCTGCCTCGCTCGACGTCTACGAAACCGAGCCGCTGCCACAAGGCAGCCCGTTCTGGAGCCATCCCAAGGTGGTGCTGACGCCGCACAACGCCGCCGATACCGACGCCGATGAGATCTCGAAATACGTCGCGCAGCAGATCGGGCGCTTCGAGCAAGGCGGCGCGCTGGAGAATCTCGTCGACCGCAAGCGGGGGTATTAATTCGGTGTCGTCCCGGGCAAGCGAAGCGCGACCCGGGACCCATAACCACAGGCGTTCGTGATCGAGATAGCTGGGGCCACAGCTTTGTCCAACAACAAAGTCCTGTGGTTAAGGGTCCCGGCTTTCGCCGGGACGACAAGTGGAGAGGCCGCTTGTCACCCCATCTCGGCAACGATCTCCGCGAGCCGGTCGTAGGCGGGCTCGACGCCCTTGTCGATGCCGGAATTGAGATGGCCGTCACGCGCCTCCTTGGTGGGATGGCGAATGGTGGTCGTCAGCGTGGTCGTTCCGCCTTCCTCGACGAAGGTCGAGGTGACCAGATATTCGTCGCTGGTGAAGCCCGGCATCGCAAAGGTCTCGCCGAATGCCAGCCGCTCCGGGCGCACCACTTCGCGATAGGTGCCGGTGAGGATGTGCTCGACGGCGTCGGACGACCGGAACACGAACCGATAGGCGCCGCCGACGCGCAGGTCGATCTCGCACACCGGCATTGTGAGCTGCTCGCAGCCGAGCCAACGCACGACGTATTCGGGCTTCGTCATGGCGTCAAACACGAAGCGCCGCGGCGCGTCGAACTGGCGCGTCATGGCGAACTCGAAATCCGACGGGGTCGTGATCCTCAGCGTCCTATCCACGCATGCGTCCACGTTGCTTCTCCTTCTTTACTCTGACTTTACGGTTGCTGCGCGGCGGGGCCTTCGCGGCCTCCTCCGCCTTCATCTCCTCGAGTAGGCCGTCGAGGCGGTTGAAGCTCTCGTCCCAGAAGCGGCGGAAATTCCCGAGCCAGCCGTCGACCTGCTTGAACGAGGCAGGCGCGATGCGGCACGGCCGCCACTGCGCCTCGCGCCCGCGCGAGATCAACCCGGCATGCTCCAGCACCTTCAGGTGCTTGGAGATCGCCGGCAGGCTCATGTCGAACGGCTTTGCCAGCTCCATCACCGAGGTCTCTCCGAGCGCGAGCCGCGCCAGGATCGCGCGCCGGGTCGGATCGGCCAGCGCCGCGAAGGTCGAACTGAGGGGGTCGAGCGGCATCTACTTAGCTCATCGGTTAAATAACCTTTGGGTTAAGTACGACCAAACGGCGCTCGCGTCAACGGCCAATTTTTGGCCGCTGACGCAGGCGTGAACCGTTCAGAATGTCTGGCGCGCGAAGGTGACGTGCGTGGCGTTCGGGCTCGCGACATGCGAGATGACGGCATACCCGAGCGCAGGCAGATCGAGGCCCGCGAACAGATTCTCGCCCGAGCCGAGCAGCACCGGCGACAGCGCCAATTGCAGCTCGTCGAGCAAACGCGCTTGCAGGAACTGGCGCACCAGCGAAACGCCGCCGCCGACCCTGATGTCCTTGCCCTGCGCAACATCGCGCGCGCGCTCGAGCGCTTCGGCAATACCTGATGTCACGAAGTGAAACGTCGTCCCGCCTTCCATCTCGATGTCAGGCCGCGCGTGATGGGTCAGCACGAACACCGGCGTGTGATACGGCGGATTGTCGCCCCACCAGCCTTTCCAGGCATCATCCGGCCACGGCCCGCGGATCGGGCCGAACATGTTACGGCCCAAAATCCAGGCGCCGATATTTTCCATCGATTTGCGCGCGATCTCGTCATCGAGACCGGTGCTGCCGCCATCCTGGCCGAACGTCTGGCGAAACGTCCGCGTCCCGAGGAACCAGGCAGGCAGCACCATACCACCTTCGCCGAATGGATTTTCGAGGCTCTGCCGTGGCGCGGCACCAAATCCGTCGATCGAGACCGAGAATGCCGAAGTCCTGACTTTTCCCATGATATTCCGCTTCCGTGAGTTGAGGGACCTTACGGAAGACGGGCGCGAAGAACAGCGCCCGACATTTGATCGGTAAGAAATTTCGCCGCGACTATTTGGCCGCGCACAGCACGTCGAGGGCGCCTTTCACGATCGCCTCGAGTTCCTTGCGCGGCACGCGGGCGCGGGCACGGATCGCGATGGTATGGATGGTGGCGGAGGCGAGATGCGCCAGCGATGCCGGATCGGCGCCCTCAGGCAACTCGCCGCGCTCCTTGGCATGGCGGAAGCAGATGCCGAACGCCTTGTCGAGCTCGGTCAGGCCCTCCACCACCATGGTGCGGATGCCTGGATCCGACACCGCCTCGGACGCGGCCGTCATCACCGTGAAGCAGCCGCGCGGGCCGGACTCGCCGGAGAGATAGATGTCGAGCGCGATCCGATAGATGCGCTCCAGCCGCTCGCGCAGCGGCGCATCGGCGCGGAAGATGTCGACCATCGCCGCGCGCGCGTCGTCGCGGTAGCGCTGATAGCTCTTGATGTAGAGCTCGCGCTTGTCGCCGAACGCGCCATAGAGGCTCGGCCGGTTCATGCCGGTCGCAGCACTCAGATCATCGAGCGAGGTCGCGGCGAAGCCGTCGCGGCGGAACAGATCGAGCGCCTTGCCGAGCGCGACCTCGGGCTCATAGGCGCGCGGCCGCCCGCGCCGCTTCGGTGCGACCGGAGCCTCGATTTTGGCAGCAGATGGCGGCTTCTTACTTTTTTGTACCATTTCGCATTTAATTCCTTGACCGTATCAATATTATCCAAGACAGTACAAAAATCAACAACGGCCGGGACATCCGCGCCAGACCGCCCAAGGAGGCACCAATGGACCTTTATTTCTCGCCGCTCGCCTGCTCGATGGCGACCCGCGTCGCGCTCTATGAAGCGGGCCAGCCGGCGAACTATCTCGAGGTCGATCCGAAGACCAAGCAGGTGCGCAACGACGGCTCCGACTTCAACAAGGTCAACCCGCTTGGCCTGGTGCCGACGCTGCGCACCGACGACGGCGTGGTGCTGACCGAGAACGCCGCGATCCTGCAATATGTCGCCGACCAGTTCCCGCGGGCCGGCCTCGGCACCGCGTCTAACGCCGAGCGTTCAAAGCTGCATCAATGGCTGTGCTTCATCGGCACCGAGCTGCACAAGGGCCTGTTTCTGCCGCTGCTCGACAAGAAGGCGCCGCCGGACGCCAAGACCTACGCGCTGGAAAAATACGTGTCGCGGCTCGACTATGTCGAGGATCACCTGAAAGGCCGCGAGCATTTGCTCGATCATTTCAGCGTCGCCGATGCCTATCTCGTCACGGTCATCAACTGGACCATGGCGACGCCGCCGATCGAGCTCGCGAAATGGCCCGCGCTGAAGGCCTATTATGAGCGCCTGCGCACGAGGCCGTCGGTTGCCAAGGCGGTCGCGGAGGAGTTCGAACTCTACAAGGCCGAGATCGCGCGCCACAAGGCAGCGGCGTAACAGACATTCTCGTTTCGAGGGTGACGGCCCCGCGAGCGGGGGCCGTCCATCCTTCGAGGCTCGCGTTCCGCGAGCGCCTCAGGATGACGGAGATAGGGCTGCGCGCACGGTAACTCGAGCCAGGAGCGAAAATCTGTCACCGTCATGCTGAGGTGCGAGCGTAGCGAGCCTCGAAGCACGACGGCCCGGCTCGCGCCTCACCTCAAGTCCCGTAGCCCGGATGGAGCGCAGCGCAATCCGGGAAGTATCTCACCACAGGAGAGACTGTCCCGGATTTTGCTTCGCTTCATCCGGGCTACGAGAAATAGGTCTTGCGGTCAGCATCCTCGGCAAATCGAAAGCTTGCGCTTGTCGAGCTCCCCACCCGCAGGCTTCCCTGTCTGCCCGAGTGGCGTCTCAAGAAAGACCGACGTAAATTTTTTCCACTGATCGTAGTATTCGACCGGCAAAGTGTAGGGCTGGCATTCAGTGATCGCTCGGAGCGCGCTCGCCTGATAGGCCCGAGCAAAATCTGTTGTGGCAGGGGTGCTCCCCGCCCCCAAGACGGGTTGCCCATCAAGCTTCCCCTCTCGCGTCAGGTCGATCATGATCTCGACCTTGGTATTTGCTGCATCGCTTCCGTCGCGTGCTGGTTTCCTCCAGCACCTCTCGACCTGGTGTCTGAACATCGCCCCCCAGGTTTCGGGCCCGCGCATGTTGTTTTCCGCCGCGCTCGACTCGATAGGGGCGGCTATGAGGGCAGTCGCGAGCAAGAGGCCTGCGAGCGCAACGGCGGTAGAACGTTCAATTGGCATGTAATGGGCCCGGCGGACGCGGTGAGGTTGCAATCGCCGACCAGCATAAACCAGTGCTCATCGAGACGCGCAAACGTTTTCGATGAATCCGCGCAAGCGACTGTAGCCCGGATGGAGCGCAGCGTAATCCGGGATCGATCTCGCAACAGGACAGACTTTCCCGGATTTCGCGGAGCCTGTCATCGGGCGCGCGTTCGCGCGACCCGTTGGCTCCATCCGGGCAACTAAGAGCCGATCAGAACGGCTCCTGCCCCAGGCCCGGCACGTCGGCCGGACGCGGGCCCGGCGCGGGCCAGTGGAAGCGGCGGTCCTTCTCTGCGATCGCGATATCGTTGATCGAGGCCTCGCGCCGGCGCATCAGGCCGTGCTCGTCGAACTCCCACTGCTCGTTGCCGTACGAGCGAAACCAGTTGCCGCCGGCGTCGTGCCATTCGTACTGGAAGCGCACCGCGATGCGGTTGCCGTCGAACGCCCAGAGATCCTTGATCAGGCGATACTCCCGCTCCTTTTCCCATTTGCGGGTCAGGAAGGCCACGATCGCCTCGCGGCCCTCGAACACCTCGGAGCGGTTGCGCCAGCGGCTGTCCTCGGTATAGGCGCCGGCAACCCGAACCGGGTCGCGCGAATTCCAGGCATCCTCCGCCATGCGCGCCTTCTGCGCGGCGGTCTCGCGGGTGAAAGGCGGCAGCGGCGGACGTGACATCGGCGATCCCTCGCGGTTGGTTGGTCGCACGCAAATCTATCGCCGCGCCACGCAGAGTCGATGGGGCATTCCCTATCACCCGATAGCTAGGCCAGATCGGCCTTCATCAACGCGCGAATGGACTTCGGAATCGGCTGTGCCCTGCCCTGGCTGACGAAGGCAACACGCACCTGCGCCTTCACAAGCACATCATCGCCGCGCCTGACCTCCTGTGCGAGCATGATGGAGGCGCCCTTCACCGCGATCGGCCAGGTCACGACGTCGAGCATGTCGTCCATCCGCGCGGGTTTCAGGAAGTCCAGCGTCATCGAGCGCACGACAAAGGCGAAGCCGCCGGTCTCCTCCTGCGCCTCCTCAAACAGCGCGTTCTGTTCGGCGCCCATCAATCGGAGATGATTGGTGCGCCCGCGCTCCATGAAGCGCAGGTAATTGGCGTGGTAGACGATGCCGGAAAAATCGGTGTCCTCGTAATAGACACGGACCTGCATATGGTGTCGGCCATCGCGGATCGCGCCGTCGATATGGGGTAAGGTCATTTAGAAAACTCGCACTCTATATTCCTGCGACCGTCGAGAACACGAACGATCACGATCCGATCCGTCCATACCAGATGGAATGCAATGTAGCCTTCGATCAACGGTGCACATAACGACGGCTGTAGCCAACCTCGATTGCCTCATCGTAGAATGAGCACTGAACCACAGGATACATGCTTCACTCCGACTTATCGATATTCCAGAAAATCGGCGTGGCAGGGCCGCCAAGCACGCCTGAGAGCGATTTTCGCCACGCGCCGACCCCGCGCCATTGCCCTAGGGGGACATAGATCACCTGGTCATAGACGATTGCCTGGATATCTGCGGCGATCTTCTTCCGCTCGGCTGGCGTAGATGCACGCGCGAATTGGTCTTTCAGCGCTTCAAGCCGAGTCGATTCCGGCCAACCAAACCAACCGCCGTTCCTGCCTCGACCGTTGACCAATATGTTGACAACGGGGTCCACAACATCGGCAATGATGAAGTTGGTGAAAAACATATTCCAGCCGCCCTCTTTAGGCGGCTTCTGGCTGGCGCGACGGGAAACCACTGTTTGCCAATCGGTCGCTTGCAGGTCCACGTTGAAACCAGCCCTTCGCAGCAGTTGGGCCGCGACGATTGGCTGTGCCTTGAAAACCGAGACATCACCGGGCGCCATGATCACAACGGGCGTGCCGTCGTAGCCGGATTCGGTAAGCAGCTTCGTCGCTTCTGCGATGCCATTGCCTTCCACTAGCGATTCCGAGCCGGCATCAGTGGCCAGCGGCGTATCACAACCGAAGACCGCGCCACATACCCGGTAATATTCTGGATTTCCGACCAGTGCGTCCAGCACATCCTTCTGGTTCAGCGCCAGCAACGCCGCGCGGCGCACCAGGACGTTATCAAACGGCGGGTAGAGAAAATTCATGCGTCCGACGATCTGGAAGCCATGTGCGTCCAGGGTTTCAAGCTTCAAGTCCTGGTTGGCAGCCAACTTCGTCACGAGATCGAAGGGGATAGTCTCCACGAAGTCGATGTCGCCGGATTGCAGTGCGTTCACGGCGGTCTGGGCGTCCGGCATCCTGATCCATTCGACGCGATCGACCTTCACGATTTTGCCGCCCGACGTCCAGTTCGGCGGCTCCTTGCGTGGCACGTAATCCGCGTTTTTCTCATAGACGGCCTTCACGCCGGGCTGGAATTCGGACTGAACGAACTTGAAGGGACCGGAGCCGATCTGCTCCCTGATTTGCTGGCCCGCCGGCGTTTCGGCCAGACGCTTGGGCATCATAAACGGAACAATCGATGAAGGCTTTCCAATCGATTCCAGCACTAAGCCGTAAGGCTCTTTCAGTTTCAGAGTGATGGTTCTGTCGTCAGTCGCCTCAATGCTGGCCGTGAAATCCATCAGCGTCTGACCCATGGTCTCGTTCTTGCTCCAGCGCTTGAGCGACGCAACACAGTCTTCCGCGGTGACCGGGCTGCCATCATGCCATTTAAGTCCGTCGCGGAGGGTGAAGGTATAGGTGAGCTTGTCGTCGGAGACCTTCCAATCCGCCATCTGAGGCTGGATTTTGAAGTTGGAGTCGGTGGCGAGCAAAGTGTCAAAGATCATGTAGCCGTGATCGCGCGTAATATACGCCCCGGTAAACCCCGGGTCGAGGATGCGCAGATCGGAATGCATCACTGCAGTGAGTGTCTTCGCATGCACCGGGGACGAGATTAGCTGCGCCGAAGCGAACATTGTCGACAACGCGCCAACTGACACCGCAGTGCAAAGTTTCCGACGTGATATCTGAAGCATCAGATGTCTCCCGACATCGACTGGTCAATCCTCAGCTTCGGACTGAGCTGTGTGTGCGGGCTTGATTGGGCAGAACACCGCACCAGCGATCATATGCAGAAATTTCCCCCGGCACCTTTTCCGCACTCATCCGTCGGATGCCGCGCCGAGCGCGCTCGCTGCGCCGCGAGCGGAAATGAATACCCATGAGCCGACCTTTTCGATCGGCTCAGGTCGATTATTTCATCCCCGCCAACTGCAATCCCTTAAAGAGCTCATTCAAGGTAGCCTGAAACGCTAGATGCTGATTTGGAATTTCTTGGGAATAGATGTCGCGGATGCGCGCCAGAGTGTAACCCGGCAGTGCGCTGTTGAAATCATTCAACGCGTCAACCGCTTCGGTTTGCTTTCCGGCTAGCGCAAAGGCGCTCACCAAATGCGCTCGACTGAACCAAACCGTGCGTCTCTCCTCAACCGCTCTGCGAAGCCAGACAATGGCGTCATCATAGTTTCCCATCGCGAAATACGCGCGCCCCAAGACCCAGGAAAATACACTCCTGGCAGGATCGCGAGGACTGAGTCTGATCGCCTTCAACACCAGCGGAGGCGCTTCCTTGGGACGCCCCGTCAGGACAAGTTGATTGGCTTTCTGAGCATATGCGAGAGCAAGATTGGGATCGAGGGCAAGCGCCCGTTCAAAAGCATCCAGGGCTCCTTGATGATCCCCCTTCGCGCGACGAATAAAGCCATCATCCATGTGGCTCAAGGCGATGGTCGGGTCGAGACTGAATGCCTGTTGCAGCGCATGCTCGGCCTGGTTCAGTAGCTCAATGCGCGCGTTGGAATCTGTTCCACCAGCTTCGTTCCAGCGATTCAAATAGTCACGCATCAAGACATCTGCCAGTTGGCTCCAGGCGATGGCCGATTGCGGGCTCAGCTGCAGAGACTCTTGAAGATACTTGCGTGCGATAAGATTGTGCTGCGGAGTAATCGAGTCAATGATAATAGCCATGGCATGTAACCTCATATCAATTGCATTGGAATCTCCTGACCGATCACGTCGACGGCTCTCGGCCTTGACCAGTTGAACTCCGAGTGACGAGGCGATTCGACCCGTTACAACTTCTTGCAATTCGAAAAGGTCTGTAACATCAGTATCAAATTGATCCGCCCAAATAGCTCTGGCGGAGCGCGCATCTACAAGATGCGCGTTAGCTTGCACCTTGGTACCGATTTTCCGGATGCTGCCTTCCAAGAGATATCGAACGTCGCAGTCATGTCCGATCTGTCGAGCGTCGACATCCTTGCCTTTGTAAGTGAAAGCCGTAGCACGCGCAATCACCACAGTATCGGCCAAGCGGGAAAGGTGCGTGGTTAGATCGTCGGTGACCGCATCGGCGAAATAGCCCTCCTGCGGATCATTGCTCATGCTGCGAAACGGCATGACCATAATGGAAGCTTGAGCAGATTGCGCTTTTTGACCATGCCAAAACGGCACAGTGCCTGCAATCGTCGCGACGGCCAGTATTACAGCAAATGCAGCAACCGCCGCACGACGCATCGGAGGAAGTGCGATAGCTCGGCGCGCGGCCAGACGCATTCGCCCCACAAGGGATTTGGTTTGCTCCTCGGCCCGCGTGACCCGATAGACCTGAATCGGAGGGTCTATGTTCTTGAGCCGGTAACGACCCCTGTCCTCAAATGCGAGTTCCGGATGACCCAGGAGTTGATCCCGAACAGTATTGGCAACAAATAGCTCGCCTGGCTCGGCGAGAGTCTCCAGACGGGCTGCAATATTGACGCTGTTTCCGTAGATATCGCGCTCGTCGAAAATGACGTCACCGGCATTTACGCCGATGCGCATTTGGAACCGGCGCTCGGGGGCGGCACTGGCATTGCGCTTGTTCAATTCCTGCTGAATTTCGATACCGCAACGTACGGCATCCAGAGCGCTGCCAAATTCGACAAGTAATCCATCGCCGCTGGATCGGATCAGGCGACCACCATGCTCGGAAATTTTGGGTTCGACCAAGCCGCCGAAACATTCGGCCAGCATTACGTGGGTGGCGTCCTCGTCGGTCGACATAAGCCGACTGTAGCCAACGACATCCGCCAGCAGGACGGCTGTCATCCTGCGTTTCACAGGGCACCTCCTTCCCACGGCATCGGGACCAAATGTTTTTACAGGAGCAGGCCGATGTTGTCACCTGCCGAGGTCTAGCGTGACTGCACAACACCCGTTTGGGTGACGCCACGTGAATGCCCTGCTGAAGGATGCCTCGTTTGAAGGCACTCCCCCAGCAGCTGATCTCCAAGCGTCGTCGTTCGCCTTTAAGCGTACGCAGCCTGAGTGATCAGGACACCACTGACCCCTTTGCACCGAGCGTGACCTGCACGATCTCGGGCGGCACGCCGAGGCGGAACGGCATGATGCTGCAGCCGAGGCCGCCGGAAACGACGACGTCGCATTTCAGCTTGATGTGGCCATAGGCGAGCCGCATGCCGTGCTTCACCGGCACCGCCGGCGACCAGCCGAGCAGCCGGATCTGGCCGCCATGGGTGTGGCCGGACAGCTGCAGCGCGACGCGCGAGGGCACGCGGAGCGCGACGTCGGGCTCATGCGCGAGCAGGATCACCGGTGCGTCGTCAGTGACTTTTTCGAGCATCGCGTTGAGATCGTCGACGCCGATGCGCCGGACCTCGCGATAGCGCCGCGCCGGCAGATAGGCGAGTTGGTCGCCGAGACCGGCGAGCCAGAACGGACGGTTATCCTTGGTGAGCCGCACCGCGTCGTTCTCGTAGACCGGAATGCCGGCGCGCTCCAGCGCGCGGCGCGCGACGGGAGTGCCCTGCCCCAGGCGCTGCACCGCCTTGTCTTCCCAGTAATCGTGATTGCCGAGCACGGCATGGACGCCGAGCGGCGCTTTCAGGTCCTTCAGCACCGCGGCCCATTCCGAGGCCGGAATGAAGCGGGTGACGTGGCGCAGCCCGGCGACATAGTCGCCGAGCAGCACGATGATGTCGGGGTTCAGCGCGTTGGTGCGCTCGACGATCTCAGCGATGCGATCGAGCGACATCCAGGGATCGCAGGCATGAATGTCGGCGAGGGCGGCGATCTTGAGCGGGAAGTCCGAAGGCCATTGCCGCGGTGATAGATCGTAGCGCGTCAGCGTGAGGCGGACGACCGGCTCGCTCAGGCCATAGGCCGCGGTCGAGGCGGTGGCGGCGGTCAATCCGCCGGCGGTGCGCAGAAAATGTCGACGTGAAATCATGGACACTTGATCGGTGATGCCTGGTCCATGATAGGCCCTTTGATTGGAGCGAAATTGGGCCGCGTTTGTGCAGACGGCCTGCAGAGATGTCGCAATGGTTAGCGGGCAAGGTTACCGTGCAGCGCGATGCGCTGAGTCAACACGTCTGTTCACGTATTCGAGAGCGAGGAGGCTCAGTCTTCATCGCCATTGCCGCCGAACAGGCCGAATTGCGAGGGATCGCGGTTCGGCTCGGCGAGACCGAGATGGCGGAAGGCATGCGAGGTCAGGAGCCGCCCGCGCGGGGTGCGCTGCAAATAGCCGCACTGGATCAGATACGGCTCGATGATGTCCTCGATCGCATCGCGCGGCTCCGACAGCGCCGCCGCCATGGTCTCGACGCCGACCGGGCCGCCGCCATAGTTCAGGGCGATGGTGGTGAGATAGCGCCGGTCCATCGCATCGAGCCCAGCGCTGTCGACTTCGAGCGCACTCAGCGCGCGGTCGGCGATGCCGCGGTCGATGGAATCGGCATCCGCGGCGGAGGCAAAATCGCGCACGCGGCGCAAGAGGCGGCCGGCGATGCGCGGCGTGCCGCGGGCGCGGCGCGCGATCTCGTTGGCGCCATCGGGGCTCATGCCGATGTTGAGCACGCGGGCGCCGCGGGTGACGATCTTCTCCAACTCTTCCTCGGTGTAGAAGTTGAGCCGGATCGGAATGCCGAAGCGGTCGCGCAGCGGATTGGTGAGCAGCCCCGCACGCGTCGTCGCGCCGACGAGGGTGAATTTCGACAGTTCGATCTTCACCGAGCGCGCCGCAGGGCCTTCGCCGATGATCAAATCGAGCTGAAAATCCTCCATCGCGGGATAGAGCACTTCCTCGACCGCCGGGCTGAGGCGATGGATCTCGTCGATGAACAGCACGTCGCGCTCTTCCAGATTGGTGAGCAGCGCCGCGAGATCGCCGGCCTTCGCGATCACAGGACCGGAAGTGGCCCGGAAGCCGACACCAAGCTCGCGCGCGACGATCTGCGCCAGCGTGGTCTTGCCGAGGCCGGGCGGGCCGACGAACAGCACGTGGTCGAGCGCCTCGCCGCGCTTCTTCGCCGCCTCGATGAAGATCGAGAGATTCTTGCGCGCCTGGGCCTGGCCGACGAACTCCGTCAGCGATTGCGGACGCAGCGCGGTGTCGCCGACATCGTCGGAGCGGCGTTCGGGCGTGACGATGCGCGAGGGCGTGTTCACTTCGACAATTCCTTAAGCCCCAGCCGGATCAGTTGCGCGGTCTCGGCCTTCTCACCGGCGCTGCGCGAGGCGGCGGCGATGGCGGCGGCGGCCTGCGGCTGGCCGTAGCCGAGATTGACCAGCGCGGAGATCGCGTCGGTGACCGGGCGCGGCGCGCGGTTGTTGTCGATCGCGCCTGAGAGCTGCACCACCGCGGGATCGACATCGGCAAAGCCCGGCGCCTTGTCCTTCAATTCGCTGACGATGCGCTCGGCGACCTTCGGCCCGACGCCCGGGGTGCGCGCGACGGCCGCCTTGTCGCGCAGCGCGATGGCATTGGCGAGATCGGTCGGCGGCAACGTGCTGAGCACCGCAAGCGCGACCTTGGCGCCGACGCCCTGCACGGTCTGCAACAGACGAAACCACTCGCGCTCAAGATCGCTGCGGAATCCGAACAGCTTGATCTGGTCCTCGCGGACATAGGTCTCGATCGAGAGCACGGCCGCGCCGCCCGGCTGTGGCAGCGCCTGCAGCGTGCGGCTGGCGCAATGCACCTGATAGCCGACGCCGCCGACATCGAGGATCACGTAATCCTCGCCATAGGAATCGATCAGGCCCTTCAGCTTGCCGATCATAGGTTCGCCACCCTGAGGCGCAGCGCGGTGCTCTGGCGGTGATGCGCGTGGGTGATCGCGACCGCGAGCGCGTCGGCGGCGTCGGCGGACGGCGGCTCGGCTTTCGGCAACAAGATCTTCAGCATCACCTGGATCTGGTTCTTCTCGGCATGTCCGGCGCCGACCACGGTCTTCTTGACCTGGTTCGGCGCGTATTCGGCGACCGAGATACCGAACATTGCGGGCGCCAGCATGGCGACGCCACGGGCCTGGCCGAGCTTCAGCGTGGCAACGCCGTCCTTGTTGACGAAGGTCTGCTCGACCGCGGCCTCCGCCGGCCTGTAGTCGCCGAGCACGGCGGCAAGCCCCTCATGGATTGCGAGCAGCCGGCTCGCCAGCGGCAAATCGCCCGGCGGCTCGACCGAACCGCAGGCGATATAGACCAGACGATTGCCTTCGGTCTCGATCACGCCCCAGCCGGTGCGGCGGAGACCCGGATCGATACCGATGATGCGGATGGGAGAGCGAATCGGCTGCGATGTCATGGGGTAGTGATACCGCCTGGGCCGGGAGAACGAAACACAAACGGAGGTTCGTCCCCCGCTCCGCGTGTCATCGCACCGTGCTCGTCATTCAGCCCTGCTCGTCATCCCCGCGAAAGCGGGGATCCAGTACGCCGCGGCTTCGCGGATCAAACGCAGGTCTCTGGGATACTGGATCGCCCGGTCCCGTCTATGCCGAGGCTTCGCACGCCGAAGCTTCAGCGGAGGCGGCAAGCCGGGCGATGACAGCGGTGTTTGGAGCGATGAACGAGGCTCTTACCCGCCCATCCTCGCGAGCAGCGCGTCGGACACCTCGAAATTGGCGTACACGTTCTGCACGTCGTCGTGCTCGTTGAGCAGGTCCATCAGCTTCAACAGCTTTTCGCCGGTCTCGTCGTCGACCGCGACGGTGTTCTGCGGCTTCCAGGTCAGCGCTGCCTTGCGCGGCTCGCCGAACTTCGCTTCCAGTGCCTTTGCGACCTCGCGGAAGGTCTCCTGCGAGGCGTAGACCTCGTGACCGGCTTCGCTGGAGACCACGTCGTCGGCGCCGGCCTCGATCGCGGCGTCCAGCATGGCGTCGTCGGAGGCGACCTTGGCGTCGTATTCGATGATGCCGGTGTGATCGAACATGAAGGCGACCGAACCGGTTTCGCCGAGATTGCCGCCCGACTTGGTAAAGAAGGAGCGGATGTCGGAGGCGGCGCGGTTGCGGTTGTCGGTCAGTGCCTCGACGATCACGGCGACGCCGCCGGGGCCATAGCCCTCGTACCGGATCTCGTCATAGTTCTCGCCCTCATTGCCCAGGGCCTTCTTGATGGCGCGGTCGATATTGTCCTTGGGCATGTTCTCGGCGCGGGCTGCGACCACGGCGGCGCGCAGCCGCGGGTTCATCGCCGGGTCCGGGGTGCCGAGCTTGGCCGCCACGGTGATTTCGCGGGCCAGTTTGCCGAAAAGCTTCGACCTCTGGGCATCCTGCCGGCCCTTGCGGTGCATGATGTTCTTGAATTGGGAATGGCCGGCCATGCGACGTCTCTTCGAGCGTAGGGTTCAACAGGGGTGGAAAACGCGGCCTTATAGGCCCCTGGCGGTCAAAATCAAAGGTCGGCGGGGGCCATCTGGCCCCGGAATACTACCGCAAGCCGGAATATGAGGCACTTGTTAACCATGACTTCATGCCCGGATGCGAGGATCGCCCCGTCGCGCCGCAACTTTCCAAGGCAACTTCCAACAGCCCCACAGAGCCCCCATGGCGTTCGGTTTGTTTCGAAAGCAAGTGCCGGAGGCGGCCGCGCCGCAGGTTCCAACCGCGGCCGCCGCGGCTGATGTCTCGGCCGAGACTGATTCGGCCAAG
>NZ_JACMYP010000216.1 GCF_020889705.1 Bradyrhizobium altum
AATCGGTCCCCTCAAGGTGCTACGGAACGCACGCCTCGCATCGATAACTTGGCCGGCTTCACGGCGACGTTAATTTCGTCGTCCGTGCAAATACGGACGATGAAGCCCTTCAAGGACGACGCATCACGACATCGCGGCCGGTTTCACGGCAACAGGCCCTTACCACCCGGACGGGAAAGAGCCCGTTCCACCTGTCGTCGCAATTTGAGCGAAATGAGATCGAGGGACCGTCAATTCCAGCGAAACTCCGGCGGCCATGACATCCGCCTGCATCAGGACGCGATCGCCCATGGGTTGAAACCGGCGACATGGTTAAGCGAACCCAAAAGCAAAGGCGGCGGAGTTTCCTCCGCCGCCTCGATAGTCGTTATCTGTCGCGGCTACGCTTAGCGGAGCAGCTGCAGAACGCTCTGCTGCGACTGGTTGGCCAGAGCCAGCGCGGACACCGCGATCGACTGGCGGGTCGACAGCGCTTGGCTGTTGGCCGCTTCCTCGTTGGTGTCGGCCAGCGTCAGGTTGGACGAGCCGGTCTGCAACACGTTGATCAGGTTCTTCGAGAAGTCCTGGCGGATCTGCACGATCGACAGGTTCGAACCGAGGGTCGAAGCCTGGGTGCGCAGCAGGCCGCTCGCGCTGTTGAGCGTCTTCAGCGTGGCGTTGGCCGAAGCGTTGTCGATGAAGTCCGTGCCGGCGGTCAGCTTGGTGAGGTTGAGGCCGGAGGCATCGAAGGTGACGCCCTGGATCTTCAGCGTCGAGGAGCCCGTCTCGTTGAAGGTCAGCTTGAGCTGATCGCCATTGAGCAGGTTGATGCCGTTGTACGACGCGTCCTGGGCGGTCGTGGTGATCTGGTCCAGGATGTTGTTGTACTGGTTGACCAGGTTGGCGCGGTTCGCCAGCCCATTCGGATCCTGCACCGGGGCGCTGCCCACAAGGGCGTTGAACAGCTTGCCGGCGCCGGCTGCCGTGCCACCGATCGTGCCGATGGTCGCGGACGCAGCATCGTTGGTGGTGCTGATGGTGAGCGCTCCGCCCGCGCTGAGCGACGCCTGCAGGTTGTTCGCGGACAGTGCGTTGTTCAGGTCGTTGAGGGACTTCACCTGACCCGCGCCGCTGCCAAACGTAATGTTGGTGGCCTTGCCGTTGCCGGTCGCGCCGATCGTCAGCGTCAAGCCATCCAGCGGCGAAGGCGTTGCCACGGTGCGTGCCTTGGTTCCGGCGGTAAGGCCGAAAGCGGCGAGGCCCGAGCCGGAGATGTTGAGATCCTGGTTGGTGCCGGTGCTGATCTGGAGCGCACCAGCCGCAACGGTGGAGGCGGTGGCCGTGCCGGTGATGCCGTCGATCGCGGTGAGCAGGTCGCCGACCGTCAGCGTGCTGCCCGCGCCCGTACCGAGGGTCACGTTGCCGGACGAATCGGTCGTCGACGTGGTCTGCGTGTTCGAGAACGTGATCGACTTGCCGTTGACGCTGATCGTACCGGTCGGGGTCGCCGCAAGGCTATCGGAGTTGGCCGCGGTGACGAGCTTGGTGGCTGCCGTGATCGGCACGGGCGTCGAAAGATTGTTGTTGACGACCGTACCAGCGAGGGTCGCATTGCTGTAGGTCGCGGTGCCACGGATATCGTCGGTGGTCGCGCCGGTGACCACGGCGGTCGTCACCTGCGACTTCTGGGAATAGCCGACCGCGGCCTGCAGGGCCTGGTTGGCGACCGACTTGGCGCTGTCGACGAGCTTCTGCAGCGAGGTGATGCCGGTGTTGGCGGCCTGCAGCACCTGCACGCCATTGCCGATGCCGTCCAGCAGGTTGTTGATGTCGCTGGCGCGGTTGTCGAGCGACTGCGCCGTGAAGAAGTTGGTCGGATTGTCGAGAGCAGTGTTGACCTTCTTGCCGGTGGACAAGCGGTTCTGCGTGGTGGCGAGCAGGTCGGCCGTCGACTGCAGCGAAAGCAGATTCTGGCGAACCGATGACGAGAGGACGATGCCGGACATACTGGTACCCTTCTGGATGAACACGATTGACGCGACGCCGTAAATTTCGCACGGCGACCCACGCCACACTGGTCCGTCCGCGCTACCCGTTCGTTAAAGGGCTGCTCCGTACAAATACCCAGGATGGCTTTGCCGGTAATTCTACGACCGCCGTGCAGACGCTCAGCTAAGCGGCGCATGCTCGCCGCCGGATCAATCTCGTGACAACGAATTTGTCCTCGCATTTTCGGGACTTGCCGCATGCTCGCGCTGCCGACGGGGGCCTTCGACATCCGCAATGGCCATCGCGACGGCACACGCTTGGGTAAACATCAGAGTTAATGGAAATCAATAAATGCGAGACAATGTTGCAACCGTCTCGTCCGGGATACGCGGCATTCGAATCGCCTCGAACGCCGCGCGCAGGCCGATGCGATTGCCGACCGTCTGCCCCCTAGAGGGTATAGAGTTCGCACCACAACCCTTGTGCTATTGGACAGGCAAGCTATGTTCGCTCTCCACACGCCAAGAGTAGGTGATGCGAGACCGTAGTGCTCCCGCCCTCGGCAGGAGCTCCAATGTCTGCGGTATCGCGTCCGCCCAATCGTCTGTTGCAAGCACTTCCCTCCACGGAATACGCGCAACTTCATCCCGTTCTGGAAACCGTCGACCTGATCAAGGAAACGGTGCTCGCCGATGCCGGCGCGCCGGTGCAGCGGGTCTATTTCCCGCACGGCGGCGTGGTCTCGATGATGGTCAATCTGTCCGACGGGCAATCCGTTGAGATTGCAACCATCGGTCGTGACGGCATCGTCGGCGCATCAGCCGCCCTTCATGAGCGGCCGCTGCTCGCCGACGCGATCGTCGTGGTGCCGGGCACGGCATCGATGGTGCGGGCGGAAGATTTCCGCGAGGCCGCCAATCGCAGCGCGGAGTTCCGGACCCTGGTTGCTCTCTATGAGCAGGCGCTGATGGCGCAGACCCAGCAATCCGTCGCCTGCAACGTGTCGCATCCAGTGGAGGCACGGCTGTCGCGCTGGCTGCTGCGCGCGCGCGACCTGTGCGGCAGCGAAGCCTTGCCGTTGACCCAGGAGATGCTGGCGCAGATGATCGGTGTGCGGCGCAATGCGGTTTCGATCGTCGCGCATGGGTTTCAGCAGGCCGGTATCCTGCGCTACAGCCGCGGCCATATCGAAATCACCGATATCGACGGTCTGCGGAAGGCGGCGTGTGAATGCTATGCGACCGTCAAGGCGCACGCCGAACAATTGATCGGGCCCGAAGATTGATCGGCGCGACCTGCTGTAGCCGCGGATAACGTGACGCTGCGGCGATCGGCGTATTCCTAATGGAACCAAGATATGTTTCCATTGGAACCAAGACGTGCCAGAATAGGTTGCATAAAGACCAAACTGCACGCGTCAGCCCTGATGACCAGAGACAAGCTTTGCCCGGGAGGCCGGAGGTTGCTTTGGATACGGTTCCGCGATCGCCCAACGGATTTCTGTCTTCGCTCTCGGAGAGCGATTTTGGGCTGATCCGGCCCTATTTGCGGACGATCGACCTCGCCGCCGATTCGGTCCTGATCGAGACCGACGAGATGCTCAAGCGGACATACATGCCGCACAAGGGGGTGATCTCGCTGGTGGTCAGGCTGGCAAGAGGCGTGTGCGTGCAGATCGCGATGGTCGGCCGCGGCAGCATCTATGGTGCGTTCGCGGGGCTTGGTGAAGCCCCCACGCTGAACAGCGCCGTGGTGCTGGTGCCGGGCGTCGCTTCGACGATCGAGGTCGAAGCCTTGCGGACGGCCGCCGGCCAGAGCCCTACTCTGCGAGCGATGCTGATCCGGCACGGTCTCGCCGTCTATGCTCAGATCCAGCAGACGGCCGGCTGCAACGCCGCGCACACCGTGGAGTCGCGGCTGGCGCGATGCCTGCTGCATACGCGCGATCTCTCCGGCAGCAACAAGATCGCCCTGACGCAGGAGGCGATGGCCCAGATGATCGGCGCACGCCGCAACAGCGTGTCGCTGGTCGCGCATACCTTGCAGCAGGCCAATTTCATCCACTACAGCCGCGGCCACATCGAGATCACCAATGCGGATGGACTGATCAGGACCGCGTGCGAATGCTATGCCACGGTCAAGGCGCAGTATGCGGGGCTGCTGAGCTGCCAGGAAACCGGCGGCTAGAGCTGCTATTCTTGACGCATCTTCTTCACGCGAACCGCCACCCGCTTCGCGCGAAAACGCTCCCGCCGGCGCACAAGCCGTACTTCTACGGCGTACGATTTTCACCGTCGGATAACGCTGCATCCGCAAAGTCGCGTCGACGCACGGGGGAGCCGATGTTCACGTACGAGACAACCGACCGGAAGGAAGCCCGGCGCTTCCGCATGGCCCAGTTCAACGGCCGGCCCGCCACCATCAGGTCCGCCGGCGCGACAGTGACGGGACGTGTTCGCGCGATCGTCGAAAGCAAGTCCGGCGCGACGGCGGCATGGGTGGTCACGATCGTTCCGGACGAGCCGAAGTCAGCCGCCTCCGCCGCGCGGCTCGCGCCGCGCCTGTGCTTCGCCGCGGAAGACGATTTCTGAGAACCGCGTTCTAGCGAACCGAATTCGCCACTCAGAGCGCCGTTCCGATAGAATCGGACCCGAACTCTGGACTTTGGTTTTGACGCGTTCTCTTTACGCGAACCGGTACCCGCTTCGCTTGAAAACGCTCTATGCGGAATGCAACAAGGCCTTGCGGACGAGATCTGCGGTGTTGCGCGCACCCAGTTTGCGCATGGCTTCGGCGCGATGGCTCTCGAACGTGCGCGGGCTGATGTTCATCCGCAGCGCGCCCTGCTTGTTGGAATAGCCGTCGCTGATCAGGCTGAGCACCTCACGCTCGCGCTTGGTCAGCGGCTTGCGGCCTGCCTCCGGCGTGAACATGACATCGGGTGACCGGGCGCCTGCCGGCTTGTCGTCAAGCGGCGGCCTGAGATCGGTGGCCGGTATGGCATTCGGATAGAGATCGGAGATCTGCTTCAGCATCGCGGACACCCGCTCGGTCTGCTCGAGCGCGTTCTCGATCACCTGCCGCAGATAGACGCCGTTGCCGGGCGCATGCGCGAACTGCTGACTGTGCTGCTTGAGCTCGTTCATATAGAGCAGCAGCGCCGTCACCGGCCCATTGAACTGCCGGACGATCGCCGCCCCGGCGTCCGCGGTCACCTGCGTTCGCGGCACGGCGGCTCCCTGAATCTCGGGCGGCTGCGCCTCGAGCGTCGCGGTTCCGCCCATCCATGGCGGAAGGCGCGCCTCGGCTCGATTGTCATGTTGCGTCATAAGTATGGTTTACCGAAGGTGAACTTGTGGCCGCGTTAACACGGGACTCCGTAAAACTACGGGTGACGCAACTGTGACCTCGGGCCCCGACCTGCCAAGCAGGCGCAGATTACCGCTGATTTGGCAACGAATCTCACTTGCTTGAGCCGAAGGACAGTAGTCTTACGGGACATCGAGGCGTTTCAGCCCGATGATCCCACAGGTGGGTCTTTACCTTCCCGACGCGCTCCCGGGCGCATCGGCGCCCACATCCGCCCCCTGGCTTCACGTTGAAATGGGCGGGGTGTGCGCCGCCCCTCAGACATCAAGGGCGCCGCAGCCAGAGGAATTTCTGCAGGAAGCGTCCCGAAAGGACGAACCTGAACCACCAATACGCCATTCGCCGGGTCGTCATCGACCAGCCCTCCGGGCATCGGGATCGCATCGGCTTACCGCACGCCGGGCGACGCGCGTATGAGACGGATCACATCGGCCGAAGGGCGCGCGGGTGGTCGCCGGGTCAGGTGAATGTCAATTTACAGCCCCGCCATGCGCCGCGATGATCGCCGCCTCTCGATCAACAACAAAAGGGCGCGGCAGTGAAGCGAGGGCGGAACGGGCGGAATGGATCCCGGATGACGATTGCGGCGCTCGCCGCGGCACTTTTGGTCGGCACCGGCGCGCAGGCCCAGACCACGCCGACCGGCAATGCGGCGCCGACGTCAGACAACGCGATCATGGTCACCATCTTCTTCAAGCATGATCAGTCACGCCCGCTCAACGAGTTGAATGCGCAACTCGAGCGGCAGGGCTTCTACAAGGCGTTTCCGCCCGAAGGTGTCGAGCTGGTGAGCTGGTACGTGAAGATGGGGGTCGGCTAGGTGGTGACCCTGCGGCTGCCGGCCTCGCGGCTGCGCGAGGTCAACCGCGTCATCGAGAACAGTGCCTGGGGCGCCTACCACACCGAGTTCTATCCGACCTACGACTACAAGGCGGTTGGGATCGGCAATCACGAGAAGGCGAAGCAGTAACCGATCGGCTCAAGCGCGCTTGCTGGACTTTTCCCGCTTCGGTAGAGAAGACCATCGAGGGAAGTCCTGTCATGACAAGAACCGAGCACAGCTCAAGCGCACCCCGCAAGCGCCGGCTGCGCGGCCGACTGGTCTTCGCGCTTGCCTTGCTGGTGTCGACCGCCGCCCATCCAGGCAGAGCGCCCGCTGCTGAGGACAACACCGCTCCGTCCGCCGCTTGGGCCGTGCTGTTCGAGGAGGATACGACCGATCCGTATGGCCGGAAGCTTCCGGGCTCGGCCGTCTGGCACACCGATACGATCAAATCGGCTGGAGCGCCCGATGAAACCATCGTGCTCGCCGACGTCGATATCCCGAAGCGTTTCAAGATGACGCTGACGCTCAAGCGCAACACGGACAAGGCTCTTCCGGCCAGCCATCTGATTGAGCTGACATTCGTGCCGGTCCCTGGATTCGCCGGGCAGCGCATCAACAACGTGGCGGGGATGCTGACGAAATCGACCGAGCAGGGACGCGGTACGGCGCTCGCCGGCATTTCCGCCAGGGTCACCGATAATATGTTTATGATCGGCCTATCGAATGGCCAGGCGGACCGGCAGCGCAACCTCCAGGCGCTCAAGGAGCGACCTTGGTTCGATATCGCGATCGTCGACGGCAATCAGCATCGCTCGATCCTCGCGGTCGAAAAAGGATCGGCGGGAGATTCGGCTTTCACCACGGCACTAACCGCCTGGGGGCAGAACTAGACGAAGACGTGCCCCGGAATTGCCGGTTCTGGCTCGGTCAGAGCCGGCTCACCATTGGACCCGATGCACAGGCTAAAGCGCTATGAGATTGAGTTGAATCGTCATCGTACTTTAGCCCGCATGATCTCCGCGCAAGCGCGTTCCGCGTATGTCGCGAGGAAAATCCGCTTTGCACTTCTCCGGATCATGCTCTAGGCGTGGGCCCGCGAACGCTGGCTCAGCCGCTTCGCCAATATCCGCAAATCCTCGCGGCGTCCGCTGCAAAGCAGGCGGCTGAATTCGTCGGGATCGATGGAGGCAGGCGGCAAATCGGCTGGGTTGCGTGCGACGCGGCGTAGCCAGGTCAATCGGAAGAGACGCTTGAGCATCTTCATGGTTGTTAGCCCCGATGAGCGTCTTTGTTAAATCGCGGCAATGAAGTTTGGTTCCGCTCCTTGTGGTCGCCCGGCGCAAAATTTGGTTCAATGCCGTCAGGCGAGCGCGCCTTGCGCTGTTGCATCCGCCCAATGGAGCGCTGCACCGCGGCCTGATCCAGTGATCCGTCCTGCACTGCACCCGCGACCGCGGTGGCGATGCCGGCCATCGCCTGCTCCTGGTCGAGCAGATTGTTGCCGATGCAGATCATGTCCATGCCGGCGGCGATCGCCTGCAGGCTGGCCGCACTTGTGCCGAGCGCCTTCTGCAGCCCCTGCATCTGCATGTCGTCGGTGATCAGCAGCGTCTCGGGCAGCCGGTGGCGAAGCCGGGCGATTCCAGCCGATGACAGTGTCATCGGATGCTGCGCGTCCCACTGGCGGACAATGGCGTGGCTGACCAGCACCGCATCGCCGAAGATCTGCGGCGCCAGTGTGTAAAACAGCTCTTCCTGCTCCGGCCGCAGCGCGTCGGAAATGTCCATGAACTCCAGATGTGAATCGACGTGCGCGCCGCCGATGCCCGGATAATGCTTCAGGCAAAGGCCCACCCCTGCCTGCCGCGCCGCGGCGTCGACCAGGCGGGCATTGGCCTCGACCTCGCCGATATCGGACGAATAGGACCGCTTGATCCTGCCGATATTGGGATTGTCGGGATTGTAATCAACGTCGATGACGGGCGCGAAATTGTAGCGGATGCCGAGCCGCCGCAGCTCGCCATAGCTCGCGGCCAGGATCGCCTGCTTTTCCGCATGCCTGAGCCGATTGAAATCCTTTGCGCTCGGCAGCGGCTGAAAGCCCAAGCCCTCCTTAAGCCGGCGTACCAAACCGCCCTCCTGGTCGATGAAGACCAGCGGCTGTGACGGCAGGGCTGCGATCTCGGCACAGAGCGACTGCAGCTGCGCGGGCGAGGCGATGTTGTTGTCGTATTGCCGGGTCTGGCAGGAATAGTCGAACAGGATCACCCCGCCGAGCCCGAACTGCGCGGCAAATTCCCTCAGCCAGGGCGGGATGACCTTGCCATGGAAGCCGAGGATGAAAAGTTCGCCGACGGTCATCGCCGCTCGCTCACCGGATACGCATGGAATCAGCCCGCACCCCTACCGAATAGCACGCTACGACGGCGGTAAGAATATGACGCAGCTTGCTGCACGACTGCGTTCCCCGTGCTCGCATCACTATGTTAAGACACGCCGGCACGCCTCGATCGCGCATGCCACACCACAAGAAATTTCGGAAACGCCCATGACAGCACCTTACGTCCCGCAAATGGCCCTTTACCGCCAATGGCTGAAGGACACACGCGGCCTCGCGTTCGCGGATTTCGAGGCGATGCGGCGCTGGTCGGTCACCGATATCGACGGCTTCTGGCAGAGTGTCTGGGATTATTTCGATCTGCGCTCGCCGACGCCGCATTCGGCGGTGCTGGCCGAGCGCAAGATGCCGGGCGCGGTGTGGTTTCCCGACGCTTCGGTGAATTACGCGCGCCAGGTTTTCCGCCACGTCGCGCCGGCCCATGCCGCCGGCCTGCCGGCCCTGATCTCGAGCGGCGAGGACGGCAAGCTTTCAGAGACCAGCTGGCCGGAGCTGCAGCGCAAATCGGCGGCGCTTGCGCTGCATCTGAAGGCCAAGGGCGTCCGCGCCGGCGATCGCGTCGCGGCCTATCTGCCGAACATCCCCGAGACGATCATCGCGTTTCTTGCGACCGCGAGCCTGGGTGCGATCTGGAGCGTCTGCGCGCCCGACATGGCAGCACCGGCGGTGATCGACCGCTTCAAGCAAATCGAGCCGAAGGTATTGATTGCCTGCGACGCCGTGACCTATGCCGGCCAGCGTCATGACCGGAAGTCGGTGATCGAGGAGTTGCGGCGCGCACTGCCGACGGTCGAGCATGTCATCCTGCATAGCGATGCCGCGGCATCAGAGACACGATTGTCGTCCATCTTTGCGGGCCAGGGCGCAGAGATCGACGCCTTCGAGCCGGAATGGCTGCCGTTCGATCATCCGCTCTGGATCGTCTATTCCTCGGGCACCACGGGATTGCCTAAGCCGATCCTGCACAGCCATGGCGGCGTGATCGTCGTGGCGCTGCCGCTCTCGACCCTGCACAACGACATCGGCTGCAGCTACCAGCCGAACTCGTTCGGCGAACGCTTTCACTGGTACTCGTCGACCGGTTGGATCATGTGGAACTGTCAGGCTAACGGCCTGCTCAACGGCACGACCTGTTGCATCTTCGACGGCAGTCCCGGCGGCACCAAGGACAAGCCGGACTGGACCACGCTGTGGCGTTTCGTCGCCGATGCCAAGGCAACCTTCTTCGGCGCTGGCGCAGCGTTCTTCGCCAACTGCACAAAGGCCGAGATCGATCTCGCTGCCGTCGGCGACCTCTCCGGCCTGCGCAAGCTCGGCTCGACCGGCTCGCCGCTCAGCGCGGACACGCAGGCCTGGTTCAACGAACGCTTCGCCGCGCTTTCGAAGCGCAACGGCAACGCCGCGCAGGCCGACATGTGGTGGGCCAATATCTCCGGCGGCACCGATTTCGCCGGCGCCTTCATCGGCGGCAATCGCGAACTGCCGCAGACCCCGGGCATCATGCAATGCCGCCTGCTCGGCTGTGCGGTGGAAGCGTTCGACGAGCAGGGCCGCGCCGTGATCGACGAGGTCGGTGAGCTCGTCTGCACCGAGCCGCTGCCTTCGATGCCGCTGCGATTCTGGAACGATCCAGGCAATGCGCGCTATCTGTCGAGCTATTTCGAGACCTATCCCGACAATTTCGACGGCTCCGGCCGCGGCCCGGTGTGGCGGCATGGCGACTGGCTCAAGATCAACCCCGACGGATCCTGCGTGATCTACGGCCGCAGCGACGCCACCATCAACCGCCATGGCTTGCGGATGGGCACCAGCGAGCTCTATTCGGCGATCGAGGCGCTGCCGGAGGTGCTGGATTCGATGGTCGTCGACCTCGAATATCTCGGCCGCGACAGCTACATGCCGCTGTTCGTGGTGCTGCGCGAGGGCGTTGCGCTGGATGCCGCGATGAAGGCGAAGATCAACAAGGCCGTGGAAGCCGGGCTGTCGCGCCGCTTCCTGCCCAACGACATCTTCGTGGTGGCGGAGATTCCGCGCACGCTGTCCGGCAAGAAGCAGGAGCTGCCGGTCAAGAAGCTTCTGCTCGGCCACCCCGTCGAGAAGGTCATCAACCGCGACGCGATGGCCAATCCCGGCTGCCTCGACTGGTATCTCGACTTTGCCAAGGGCTATCTGACCAGGCAGGCCGGCGCGGCGTAAGCGATCGCGACGTCTGTCAGCGCGGCTTGCTGCGCCATGGCGGCGGCGCGAGGGCGGTGCGCAGATGCTCGACGAAAGCCTGCGTGCGCCTGGCCCGGCCGCCGCGGCCGGGATTGAGCAGCGCGACGATATCGGCCGGCGGCAGGCGGAAATTCGGCAGGACACGCACCAGCCGGCCACCGGCGAGATCCTCGGCGACATCCCATTCCGACCTGACGATCAGGCCGTGATCCGCCAGCGCCCAGGCCTTCACCACCTCGCCGTCATTGCTCGACAGCATCGGCTCGATCCTGATGACGTCAGGCTCCGCCGCGGCACGCCGGCGGGAGAACCGCCACAGCGTCACGTCCTCTTCGTTCTCACGCAACGCGACGCAATCATGACCGCGCAGTTCCTGCGGGCTCGCCGGGGTTCCGCGGCGCTTCAGATAGGCCGGCGAGGCACAGAGAAAGCGTTCATTGGGCGCAAGGCGCAGCAAGCGAAGCGTGGAATCCTTCAACGCGCCGATGTGGATCATGACGTCCCACGCGCTCGCGGCGGCACGCCCCGGCCGATCGGACAGTTCGAGCTCGACCGACAAGTCGGGATGGCGGGATCGGAAGGCCGCAACGGCCGGGGCGATGTAGCGGCGTCCGAAGCCGAGCGGCGCGAGAATCTTCAGATGGCCGGCGATGGTTCCGCGACGCGCCTGCAGCGCTTCCGTCAACTCCGTCGCCTCGTCGAGCAGCGTGCCGCCGCGCAGCACCAGGAGTTCGCCCTCATCGGTCAGCGTCAGCCGACGGGCCGAACGGCTGACCAGTTGAACGCCGAGACGCTGCTCGAGGCTCTGCAGCCGCTGCGACACTGCCGATGGCGTGACGTCGAGCGCCCGCGCCGCGGCCGCGAGCGACCGGGCCGCAGCGATGGCTAGAAAGAAGCGGATGTCGTCGGTCGAGAGCATTAAGTCCAGACTTAATATAACAATGACACTCGGTAAATTGTACTTAGCATGGAAACGGCTAGTCTCGCCGGATGTCATCATCCCCTGCCTTGAACGCACCGCATCCGCTTGCCGGCATCGAGACGCCCTGCCTGGTGCTCGACGAGGACCGGATGCTGCACAACATCGCCCGCCTGAAGACGCGGCTGTCGCGGCTCGGCGTGCCGCTGCGCCCGCATCTGAAGACTGCGAAATCCATTCCGGCGGCCCGCGCCGTGATGGACGGCCCAGGCGGCCCGGCCGCGGTCTCGACCCTGCAGGAGGCCGAGCTGTTTGCCGCGGCAGGCGTCAAGGACATCCTCTATGCCGTCGGTATCGCGCCGCAGAAGCTCGACCGCGTCGCAGCGCTGCGGCGGCAGGGCGCGGACCTGTCCGTGGTGCTCGACAGCATGGAGCAGGCGGCCGCCGTCACCACGATGGCGCGCATGACGAACGACCGCATTCCCGTGCTGATCGAGATCGATTGCGACGGCCATCGCGCCGGGGTCGGCGCGCGCGACCCGCTGCTCGTTGAGATCGGTCGCGCGTTGCATCAAGGCGGCGCCGAACTGCGTGGCGTTATGGCGCATGCCGGCGAATCCTATTCCTGCCGCAGCGTGGCGGCACTCGAGCAGGCGGCCGAGCAGGAGCGCGCCGCCGCGGTCGCCTGCGCCGAGGCGTTGCGCGCAGCCGCACTGCCCTGCCCCGTGGTCAGCGTCGGCTCGACGCCGACGGCGCATTTCGCGCGCCGGCTCGATGGCGTCACCGAGGTGCGCGCCGGCGTGTTCGTGATGTTCGACCTGGTGATGGCCGGGATCGGGGTCTGCGCGGTCGAAGACATCGCGCTGTCGGTGCTCGCGACGGTAATCGGCCATCGCGCCGATCGCGGCTGGACCTTCATCGACGCCGGCTGGATGGCGCTGTCGCGCGATCGCGGCACCGCGAAGCAGCCGATCGACCAAGGCTACGGCATCGTGTGCGACATCGATGGACGTCCCTATCCCGATTTGATCGTGACCGAGACCAATCAGGAGCACGGCATCATCGCCCGCCGCCCCGGCAGCACGGAGCCCCAGGTGACGCTGCCGGTCCGCGCCAAGGTGCGGATCCTGCCGAACCATGCCTGCGCGACCGGAGCCCAGCACGACCGCTATCATGTCGTCGCCGCCGGCTCCGACACGGTCAGGCGATGGGAGCGATTTCGCGGATGGTAGGAGACGGAGCGCAGCCCATGACCCGAGCCTATGACGCCGTTCTGTTCGATCTGCTGACCGCGCTGCTCGACAGCTGGACGCTCTGGAACAAGGTCGCGGGCTCCGACGAAGCCGGGCTGCGCTGGCGGGCCGAGTATCTCAGGAACACCTACGCCACCGGACGCTATCGTCCCTATGAGGATCTGGTGGGCGAGGCGGCGCGCAATGTCGGGCTGCCGTTCGACTTGGCCGAGGAGCTCAGCGCACGCTATGCGGAGCTCGATCCCTGGCCCGAGGTTCGCGATGTTCTGCAAAAACTGAACGATGCGGGCGTTGCGCTCGGCGTCGTGACGAACTGCTCGGAGCGGCTCGGCCGCATCGCGGCCGAACGCATCGGCGTTCCCTTCACGGTGTGCGTGACAGCCGAGCGGGCCGGCTATTACAAGCCGCAGCCGCAACCCTATCAGCTCGCGCTCGATGAATTGCCGGTCCCGGCCGATCGATGCCTGTTCGTCGCGGGGTCGGGCTATGATCTGTTCGGCACGGCACGTGTGCAGTTGCCGACTTGGTGGCATAATCGGGCCGCAATGAACCTGCCGGAAGGGGCGCCCGCCCCGATCGTGGTTCGTGACAATCTTGCGACCTTGCCGGCTTTCGTGCTCGGTCGCGACGTGTCTGGTCAGACCGTGCCTTGAGGACCGAATTGAGATGCCATCACCCAGTTACATCGACCCGCTCAACGGAAAGCTCTATCCGCTGGATATTCCGCGCTGGTGCTCCGACGAGGGCAAGCCGCTGCTCGTCACGCCGCTGCCCGGCATCTCCCGCGACGAGGTTGAGCGCGGGACGCGCTCGTTGTGGCGCTATCGCGCGGCGCTGCCGGTCGAGATCAAGCAGCCGATCACGATGGGCGAAGGCTGCACGCCCGCGGTCGAGAAGGCGTGGGGCGATCTGCGGCCGCATTTCAAGCTCGAATGGTTCAACCCGACCGCAAGCTTCAAGGATCGCGGCACCACGGTGATGCTGTCCTTGCTGCGCCAGCTTGGCGTCGACGCGGTGCTGGAAGACAGCTCCGGCAATGGCGGCGCGTCCGTCTCGGCCTATGGCGCGGCCGGCGGCATGCGGGTCAGGATCCTTGCGCCGGCGACGACATCGCCGATGAAGGTGGCGCAGATGCACGCCTTCGGCGCCGAGGTGCAGTTGGTCGAAGGCCCGCGCGAGGAATCCGAGGCGGAAGCGATCCGCCAGTCGAAGCAGATCTTCTACTCCAGCCACAACTGGCAGCCCTTCTTCCTGCAAGGCACCAAGTCGCTGGCCTACGAGATCTGGGAAGACTTTGGCTTCACCGCGCCCGACAATGTCATCATGCCGGTCGGTGCCGGCAGCAGCCTGCTCGGCTGCTATATCGGCTTCAAGGAGCTGCTCGCGGCCGGACAGATCGCGCGGCTGCCGCGCCTCTTTGCCGCCCAACCGCTCAATTGCTCGCCGGTCGATGCCAGCTTCGCCGCCGGCGTCGACACGCCGGTCGATCGCGAGGTCCGCAAGACCATCGCCGAAGGCACCGCGATCAAGCATCCGCTGCGCCTGAAGCAGATGATCGCGGCGCTGAAGGAGAGCGGCGGCGGCACGGTCGCAATTCCCGAAAACGGCATCGTCGCCGCATTGAAGCGGATGGCGCGTACCGGCCTGTTCGTCGAGCCGACCTCGGCCTCGGCCGCCGCCGCACTCGACGTCCTGAAGGAGCGCGGCGCGATCCGGCCGGCGGAGCGCACCGTCGTCATCATCAGCGGGACCGGGATCAAGGCAGCTGGGCTGATTACGGAGTTGCTCGGCAGCTAGTCAGCCCGCGACGGCTGCGGGCACCGGCGAAGCGTGCGCCCGTCCGATGTTGTCGAGGAACTGCCGCACACTTTCCTGCCAGGTGAAGGTCAGGGCGTGGGCGCGGCATTTCTCGCGCGGCACCAGCAGCGCGCCGAGCGCCGCGCGGCGCAGGTCGTGATCGAGACAGCCGCAGCCCGACTTGCCGATCACATCAAGCGGCCCCATCACCGGAAAGGCCGCAACCGGCAGGCCGCTGGCGAGCGCCTCGAGGATCACCATCCCGAACGTATCGGTCAGACTTGGAAACACCATGACGTCGGCGGACGCATAGACATCGGCGAGCGCGCGGCCCGTCCGCGTGCCGAGGAAATGGACGTGCGGAAACCGGACCTGCAAACTGCTGCGCAGCGGCCCGTCCCCGACCACGACTTTCGAGCCCGGCAGGTCGAGACCGAGAAAGGCGTCGAGATTCTTCTCGACCGCGACGCGGCCGACATAGAGAAACACCGGCG
>NZ_JACMYP010000217.1 GCF_020889705.1 Bradyrhizobium altum
CAGGATTTCCGCGTTCCGCGCCCAGCCGCGCCCGCTGACGGCTCTGTGCCGGCCGCTGCCGCGCCTGCCGATGGCGCGCCGCGCGAGGACAAGGGCCAGCGCCGCGAGCGTTTCGAGGGCAAGGGTCGCGATGAGCGTCGCCGCGACAACAAGTTCGGCGGCGGCGATCGTAAGGGCGGTGATCGTGACCGCGCGGCCGCGATTTCGGCAAGGGCGGCCGCGACAAGCGCGAGGGCGGCCCGTCGCATCGGCCCTACGCGTCGAGCGCGCCGCGCGAGCGCGACCGTCCGATCGATCCGAACTCGCCGTTCGCCAAGCTCGCTGCCCTGAAAGAGCAGCTCGCCGGCCGGAAGGAATAATCCAACCCTTGGTGGCTAGTTCTTGGTCTAGTTCTTGGTCTGACGCTTGGACAGACAGCGGCTCGACAAATGGCTGTGGCACGCGCGCCTGGTGAAGGCCCGCACCAGCGCGGCTGAACTCGTCGCATCGGGTCATGTTCGTATCAACGGCACGCGCGAGAAATCGCCGGGCCATGCCGTGAAGGCGGGTGACGTCGTCACCGTCGCGCTCGACAACAGCGTCCGCGTGCTGAAGGTCATGGGCTTTGCCGAGCGGCGCGGCGATGCCAGTTCGGCGCGCGTGCTGTACCAGGATTTGCAGGCCGGCAATTTGCAAGCCGGCAAGGAGTAGTTATCTAGCGCTTGCTATCTCAATTGAGCATGATCCGGAAAAGTGGGGTCCGGTTTTCCGATCAGGATCATGCTCCCAATAAAATCGGTGGCAGGGGCGTGAGAATACTGGCGTTTTTCGAGGCCGGCTTCCCTTGCGGCCCCGGTATTCCTGCGCTACGCAACCCCAGAAAAATCGATCGTTCCGGAGTTTTGGATGACCTACGTCGTCACTGAAGCCTGCATCAAGTGCAAATATACCGACTGCGTCGAGGTCTGCCCCGTCGATTGCTTCTACGAGGGTGAGAACATGCTGGTCATCCATCCCGACGAATGCATCGATTGCGGCGTGTGCGAGCCGGAATGCCCGGCTGACGCCATCAAGCCGGACACCGAGCCGGGGCTGGAGAAGTGGCTCGAGGTCAACACCGAATATGCCAAGAGCTGGCCGAACATCACCCAGAAGAAGGACTCGCCCGAGGACGCCAAGGAGTGGGAAGGCAAGGAAGGCAAGTTCGAGAAATATTTTTCTCCGAATCCGGGCAGCGGCGACTGATTCGCTAACGTTCGCAAGCAGCCGTCGGGACTACCCCGATAAGGGCGGGCCTGGGCCCGCTGCGGCCCTCCGTTCGGCCGCCGATTTAACCCTAATGACGGACATATGACCTGAGGATGCCCTGTTATGCCCGGAATCGGGCGTAAACCATTGATTTTTGCGGAAAATGTGCTATATCTGCACCATTACAGGCCAAGAACCCCCTGCCATGCGTACCTTGTGGCTTCGAGGTTCCCGCAAACATCGAACAGGGGCGTGGCAGTTTCCGCGCGCAGGCTGTGTCACAGAAAACGCGTAAAAAGAGTGCTTCAAAGACGACAAAGAAAGCCGCTGTCGTTGCTCGCAGCGCAACCAAGGGCCGTGCCAAGGCGCCCGTGAAGGGCGCCAAGAAGGCGGCGGCTGCAAAGTCCTCAAAGAACAAAAGAAGCGTGATGCCAGAAAAGACTGCCAAGACTGCCGCGAAAGCGGCAGCTGCGAAGCCCGCTGCTGCGAAGGTCGCCCCGAAAACTGCTGCTGCCGCGCCGAAGCCGGCCGCCCCGAAGGCTGCCATCCCCGCCGCTGCTCCGAAGGTTGCCGTCAAGCCGGCCGCCGCACCGCGCGTCGAGGAGCCGAAGAAGGTCGTGACCCAGCGTCAGGGCTTCAAGGCCAATGAATTCGTCGTCTATCCCGCTCACGGTGTCGGCCAGATCCTGGCGATCGAGGAGCAGGAGATCGCGGGCGCCAAGCTCGAGCTGTTCGTGATCAATTTCATGAAGGACAAGATGACGCTGCGCGTCCCGACGGCGAAGGTCGCCAATGTCGGCATGCGCAAGCTGTCGGAGCCGGCGCTGGTCAAGAAGGCGCTGGAAACGCTGAAGGGCCGCGCCCGCGTCAAGCGCACCATGTGGTCGCGCCGCGCCCAGGAATACGAAGCGAAGATCAATTCGGGCGACATCGTCGCGATCGCCGAGGTGGTCCGCGACCTCTATCGTTCGGAATCGCAGCCCGAGCAGTCCTACTCTGAACGCCAGCTCTATGAAGCGGCGCTCGACCGCCTGTCGCGCGAGATCGCTGTCGTGCAGCACTCGACCGAGACCGAGGCGATCAAGGAGATCGAAGGCCAGCTCGCCAAGAGCCCGCGCCGCGGCGCCAAGGCTGAAGCCGAGGGTGAAGGTGAGGGCGATGCCGACGGTGAGGATGCCGATACCGACGGCGACGATACCGCCGTCGAAGACGAAGCCGCCTAAGCAGCGCGCAGGATTTCGAAGAGCCCGGTCGCAAGACCGGGCTTTTTGTTTTCGTGGACACACCGTCGCGGCGGCAACGCGGTCTTGCATGCGGGCCTTGCCGCAATCGCCCCTTGGCTGATCGCCGCGACTCATGACCTGCTGCGCCGCGCCGGCGGCGAGATCGCGGAGCCGGCGAGGGGCGCGGCATGCTTGCAGGACGGTCGCTGGGGCGCGGTTACGACTGGCTGTGGACCGCGTTCGCGGTCTCGACCTTCGGCACCTGGATCGCCTTCGACGCCTTCCCGCTGCTTGCGATCCTCGTGCTGCATGCAAGACCGGAGGCGGTCTCGGCGCTTGCTGCCGTGGGGCTGCTGGCCGGGGCCGCGGTGGCGGTGCCGCTCGGGCCCTGGATCGAATTCCGCCGCAAGCGGCCGGTGATGATCGCGATGGATTTGATCCGCTTTGCCGCGACGATCAGCGTTCCCATCGCGTTCGTGCTGGGACGGTTGACCTTCGTCCAGCTCGTCGTCGTCGCCGTCATCATGGCCGCCGCGGACGCCGCGTTCCGTGCGGCGAGCGGCGCCTATCTGAAGGCGCTGGTCAAACCGGACGATCTAGTGATCGCGAACGGGCGGCTCGAAGCCACGACCTGGACCGCGACCGCGATCGGGCCGCCGCTTGGCGGCGCGGCAATCGGAATGTTCGGCCCGGTGGTGACCGTGGTCGCCAACGCGCTCAGCTTTCTGCTCTCGGCGCTGGCCATCCGGCGGATCGGCGGAGGCGAGCCAGTGCCCGCTCAGCGCCAGGCCCAGGGGTTTCGCGCGGCCGAACTGATCGAGGGATGGCGGGCGATCCTCGCGCATCCGGTGCTCCGCCTGCTGTTCTTCAACACCGTGCTGGTCAATGGCCTGATCATGGCGACGGCGCCGCTGCTCGCGGTGCTGATGCTGCGCGATCTCGGCTTTGCGCCGTGGCAGTACGGGCTCGCATTCGGGGCGCCCTGTATCGGCGGCCTGATCGGCGCGCGGCTCGCGCCTTCGCTCGCCGCGCGCTTCGGGCAGCGCAATGTGTTGCTCGCGGCCGGTACGCTGCGTGCGTGCTGGTCGCTCGGCCTCGCCTTCATGCCGAACGGTGCGGCGGGCATCGCCGTCGTCTTTGCGCTTCAGTTCGGTCTCGTCACCTGCGCCGGCATCTTCAATCCGGTGTTTGCGGCCTATCGTCTGGCCCGGATCGAGATGGAGCGGACCGCGCGGGTGCTCTCGGCCTGGACCATCACCAGCAGCGCAACCATCGCGGTGCTGACCGCGCTCTGGGGCGTGCTGGCGGGCTTCGCCGGTGTCCGGACAGCGGTCGCGCTCAGTGGACTACTGTTGCTGACGACGCCGTTATTGCTGCCGCGCCGGGCGCTGAGAGCGTGGCAAGGGGTAGGCTCTCGATCGTGATCTTCAGCCGAGGAGGTTGATGTTCCGAGCTGTCCGCACCGCCAGCCTCTCGGAGGAGGGCACTCATTGCCGAGTTATCCCGAAACGGAACGCCGGTATCTTTCGCGCGTTCGCTCGTCATCGGAGGAGAGCGGCATGACATCAAAGACAGTCATTTTTTTCGCTGGCGTCGGAACAACCTTCATGATTCTCGGTGCTGGTTTCGGTGGTGGACTACTCATGGCCAATTCGGCGCTCAGGGATACTGCCAACGTTCAGACGCGCGTCTCTTCGCCAGCACCTGCGGAACCAGCACGCGTTGTCCTGCCATCGACAGCAGAAGTCGCGCAGGCGCCGCAACCTGCCACCCAGCCGGAGCCCGCCACGCAAGAAGCTACCCCGCCTCCGCAGCCGCAGGTACACCCGGAGCCAGTCAAGGTTGTGCAAGCGCCCGTCGAGAGGCAGGCGGATGCGGTGGACGCGAGGAAATCTGAAGTTGAAGAAAGGGAACGGCGTAAGCGGTACGCTGAACGCAAAGCGAAGCGCATTGCGTCCGAGCAGGCGAGGCGTCAACAGCGGCGCATCGAGCAGAGCGAACAACGCCGCGAAGTTCCGGTGCTCCTGGAGCAGGCAGAGCGCCGCGAAGTGCCGATTATGGCATCCGAAGGCGATGCCTCCCCGCCTCGTCCGTTCGCGCATTTCTTCGGGGATGATTGAGTGCATTGCGCGGCAACACGCTCCCTTAGAGGAGCCGAGGAACGGTCAGCGATTTTCGAACGTTAGTACCATCCATTGGTCTGGCCTCGATAATGGACGTCGGAGTGCCGCGTCTAGCTTGCTACGACCTGTTCAGACACCGTGGACTGCGTTCCAGTGGCTATGCCTGAGGGATGTACATGGCTAACGAAGACTCCATTGCTTCCAGTGCTACCCCTGAACAGCGCATAGCGCGGGCGTCAGAGGCGATCCGTCAGATGGCTGAGCACGATGTTGAGCCATTGCTGCAACAAGATCGGTGGTTGCATCACTTGAGTGAAGTGACCAAGGCGGCTCCCCTTCAATCACTTGCCGTTGCGTTCTTGCTAGGGGTCTTCCTGGCTCGGCGGTAGCCCTGGACGTTTGGACGATCCCAGCAGTGCACTATTGCCGTCTTGAGCTGCTTTGCGGCGTGCTGGCGAGCTTCGCCGGCGCTCGTGCTGCGGTCGCGCTGAGCGGCCTGCTTCTGCTGGCGACGCCGCTGCTGCTGCCGCGCCGTGTGCTCAATACGAGCGCTGCTTGATGCCCCAGCGGCCGTTCTCTGATGTCACGATCCACAGATTGCGGTGACGGCTGGCAATCGATCCGTCGGCGCGGTCACGGCTGTATTCGACCAGCAGGTGCACCTTGCGCGGACTGACCAGCACCGGCTCCTTGCGCTGATAGGTGCTCTTCGCCCATCCCGTGGTGCGCGCCAGATCGTCAAAGAACGACGCCGGCAGCTGGCCCGGCCGGTCCCAGATCACGAGCTGTTCGCCGGACAGGATGACATGCGGGAAGTGCAGCAGTGCGTCCATGCCGGCGAGATCGCGGGCATTGAACCTTTCGGTGAAATCGTCGATGCAGCGGATCGCCGCCGCGATCATGGTCGCGTCGTCGAGGCTATCCGCCTGCGGCTGGAACAGGTTGTCGGCATTGCCCATGCTGTCGCTATACACCGGCACCGGAGTGAGCGGCAACGGCGTGCGCACGCGGCTCTCCAATCGTAGCCCGGATGAAGTGAAGCCTCTTGATCGCGGTGAGGGCGCGGACCTCCGGGCACTGAACGGCTGAAAGCCACGTAAGCAATCCTGACCAGAATCGTGCTGTGTTGTTTCACGGATGACGACGGCGATCGGAGCGCGGCATGCTATGCTGGCTGCCCGGCCGCTATTTGATCGACATTAAGGTGACCCATCAATTTGCAGCGAGGAGAAATCCGATGACATCCAATGTTGAGGCAACCAGGAAGGGTTATGAGGCGTTTCAACGCGGCGACATTCCGGCGCTCATGAGAGATCTGATCGATGACGACTGCACGTGGATAACGCCAGGTCCCCAGGATAAATTGCCTTGGGCCGGGACCTTTAGAGGAAAGCAGCAGATTGCAAACTTCTTCGTCCAGGTCGGCGAGAATCTGGAATTCAGCGAGTTTGCACCGCGTGAGATGATTGAGCAGGGCGACACTGTCGTGGTCTTGGGTACGCTCACGGCGCGGGCAAAGAGAACAGGGAAGACCGTCAAGAACGAATGGGCCCATGTTTTCAAGTACCGCGCAGGAAAGGCGGTCTATTTTCAGGAGTACATTGACACTGCGGCGGATGTCGCCGCGATGTCGTAACGGAGCAGGAGGCGGCCGGCTGAATCAGGCGCGCATTCGCGTGTCTCGCCGGCGTCATCCGCCTCTTCCTGCTACTTCACCCGCTGCTTCTCCAGCTTGCGCGCCAGGGTCCGGCGGTGCATGCCGAGCCGGCGCGCGGCTTCGGAGATGTTGAAATCGGTCTCCATCAGGGTCTGGTGAATGCGCTCCCATTCCAGCGTCTTGATCGAGGTCGGCCGCGCGCCGACCTCGATGGCGGCGTTGCCTTGCGCCTTAAGGAACGCGGCTTCGATGTCGTCGGTGTTCGACGGCTTGGCCAGATAGTGGCAGGCGCCGAGCTTGATCGCCTCCACCGCGGTCGCGATGCTGGCAAACCCGGTCAGCACCACGATCAGCATATCCGGGTCATGCGCGTGCAGCGCTTCGACGCAGGCAAGGCCCGATGCGCCGCCGGCGAGCTTCAGGTCGACGACGGCATAGCCGGGCGATTGCTGCTCGAGCAGCTGGCGGACCTCGTCGAGCGAGGCCGATACGGCGACGCCGTAGCCGCGGCGCTCGAACGAGCGCTTCAGTGTGCGGGCAAAGCCTGCATCGTCCTCGACGATCAGGAGCTGGCGTTCATCCGTCAAGATGGTCTCCGATCGCGAGCGTCGAGAGCGGCAGCTCGAGCCTGACCGCGGCGCCGATGTCCGGCCGGTTGCGCGCCGTCACCACGCCGCCCAGCTTGCGCACGACATTGACGACCAGGAACAGGCCGAGGCCGCTGCCGGAGCTGCCCTTGGTGGACTGATACGGCTTTCCGACATGCGCCAGCATCTCGCGCGAGAAGCCCGGACCGCGATCGGTCACCGACAGCACAAGCTTGTCGGCATTGCGTTCGGCCATCAGCTCGATCCAGTCACGCGAGACCTCGGCGGCATTGTCGAGCACGTTGAAGATCGCCTGCTTGAGCGCGATGTCGGAGACGATCGCCAGATCGGCGCCGAAGGCGTTGCGGAAATACAGCGTCGCCGACGGCCGCGTCGTCCGCCATTCCTCCACCAGCGCCGTCAGGAACGCCGCGACCGTGGTCGGCGAGGAGCCTTCGCCGCGGGCTTCGCCGGCCGACAGCAGGATGCCGGTCACGATCGACTTGCAGCGCTGCACCGAGATTTCCATCTCGCCGAGGTCCTGCGACAGCTCGGGATCGGAGGCGAGCGCCGGCATCCGGCGCCAGTCGCCCAGGATGACCGAGAGCGAGGCGAGCGGCGTGCCGAGCTCATGCGCGGCGCCTGAGGCCAGAAGGCCCATCTGCACGATGTGGTCCTGCTCGGCCGCGTGCTGGCGCAGCGCCGCGAGGCGGAGGTCGCGGTCGCGCAGGTTGCGGTTGATCCGGGTCATGAACACCACGAGCAGCACGGCATCGAGCACGAGCCCGATGAACGTGCCGGCGATATAGAGATTGAAGGCCTCGGCAAAGCCCTGCGGCAGCTCCAGCGGCCGGTAGTAGCTGGTCAGCCAGGCGAAGTTCATGCAGACCAGCGCCACCAGCGACCAGGTCGAGGGCGCATCGAGCAGCACCGCGCCGAGCGTCACCTGCAGCAGATAGAGCGACGTGAAGGGATTGGTGGCGCCGCCGCTGAGATAGAGCAGGGCGGTCAACGCCGCAACGTCGAGCGCCAGCGCGACCAGGAGCTCGCGGTTGTTGATGTCGGCGCGGTAGCGCAGCCACAGCAGGCTGACGAGGTTGAGCGCCACAAGCCCGAAGATCACGGCGGCCATCGGCAGCAGCGGCAGCGCGACGCCCATCCAGAACTGCACGAAGCCGATGGTGGCGATCTGCCCGATCACGGCGATCCAGCGCAGCTGGACCAGCAGGGCCATGTTCTTGCGATTGGTCGCGAGGTCGGCGGGCGCTGAGAGGTCGAATGGCATGCCGGCGGCTGCGTTCACGGCGGACGGCATCACGGCGGTGCCGGTCGTGGCGTTTTCGTCATGCAGATCCGATGTGCGCTCGAGCATCTGGGCCTGTGTCGCGAGACAGATTGCGGGCTGCGCCGATCAGGCGGCGCACGGCGGCGCGCCTTGAGCCCCACCTTGGATCGGAGGCGCCGGCGCGGCCCCTGCCGCTGATGACGCGCAGGAGCGCGCCGGCCAGCATAAAGGCCAGCGCGAACCATGTCAGCGCGTAAATCAGGTGGTTGTTCGGAAACCGCACGATCGTGAGCCCGCCGACGGGATAGCCGCCCGGATTGGGCGTCGCATCGGCGTCGATGAAGAATGGCGCTACCTGCGACAACCCGTGCAATGCGGCGATCGCGGCGACGTCGCGCGAATACCAGCGGCCCGCCGCGGGGTCATTGTTGCGCAGGAAACCGCCCTTGGGCTCCGACATCCGCAACAGCCCGGTCACGCTGACCACGCCCTGCGCGACGCCGTCGCGCCGCGTCGCGGGATCGCGCCTGTCCGGCGGAACGAAGCCGCAATTGACCAGCACCGTGGTTCCGTCAGCCATTTGCAGCGGGGTCAGCACCCAGAAACCGGGGCCGTCAGTGGTGACGGCCTGCACCAGCGTCTCGTCCGCGTTGAGGAAGGTGCCGCGCAAGGTGACGCGGCGATATTCGTCGCTCGCGACCGTAACCGTCGGCCATGACGAGGGAGGCGGCGGCGCTGCCGGCGCCGCATGCATGCGCTGTTCGACCCGTTCGATCAGCGCCAGCTTCCAGGTCCTGCGTTCGATCTGCCAGATACCGAGCGCGCTGAGCAGCACCACGCCCAGCATGCCGAGCGTGAGCAGCACAAGCGATGGTCTGGCAGAGCGCATCGTCACGGCATCTGGCTCATGTCGTGGATCGGCATCATGTTGACGTTGAGATGATGCATGACCCACAGCGAGCCGGTCAGAGCGATCACCACCATGATCACGGTGAAGATCATCGCCATCATGGTCCAGCCGTTCTCGGACCGCGTGTTCATGTGCAGAAAGTACACCATGTGCACGACGATCTGCACCGCGGCGAGCACCAGCACGATCAGTGCGGTGACCTGCTTGTCGGTGATGGTGCCGGTCATCACCAGCCAGAACGGCACCGCGGTGAGGACGACGGAAAGGCCGAAGCCGATCAGATAGCTCTTCAGCGAGCCGTGGGCGGCGCCGCCATGGTCATCATGGCCGTGACCGCCGGCATTGGCTTCGAGAGTGCGGGCTTCTGTTGTCATCGCAGCATTCCCAGGAGGTAGACGAAGGTGAAGACGCCGATCCAGACCACGTCGAGGAAGTGCCAGAACATCGAGAGGCACATCAGCCGGCGCCGGTTGGCTTCGGTCAGGCCGAAGCGCGCGGTCTGCACCATCAGCGTCACCAGCCAGACCAGGCCGAAGGTGACGTGCAGGCCGTGGGTGCCGACCAGCGTGAAGAACGACGACAGGAAGGCGCTGCGCTGCGGCGTCGCGCCCTCATGGATCATGTGGGCGAACTCGGTGAGCTCGATGCCGAGGAAGGCGAGGCCGAACAGCCCGGTGATGGCGAGCCAGGCCTGCGTCGCGCCGATCTTCGATTTCTCCATCGTCAGCATGGCAAAGCCATACGTGATCGAGGAGAGCAGCAGCATCGTGGTGTTGAGCGCGACCAGCTTGAGGTCGAACAGGTCCTTCGGCGCGGGGCCGGCGGCATAGTTGCCGCCGAGCACGCCGTAGGTCGCGAACAGCATTGCGAAGATGAGACAGTCGCTCATCAGGTAGATCCAGAAGCCCAGCATGGTGCTGGCGCCTTCCGGATGCGCGTGCTCGTCGATGACGTGGAAGACCGGTTCGGAGCTTTGTGTGGAGACGGTAGCAACGGTCATGTCTGGGCTCCTGCGGCGAGAACGCGCGTCCGCGCGTCTTCAGCCCGCACCACCTCATCCGCCGGGATGTGGAAGTCGCGGTGATAGTTGAAGGTGTGGCCGATCGCGACCGCGAGCAGCGCAACGAAGCTGACGGCAGCGAGCCACCAGATGTACCAGATCAGGGCGAATCCCATCACCGTCGCGAAGGCCGCGAGGATGATGCCGGTGCCGGTGTTGGACGGCATGTGGATCGGCTTGAAGCCGGTGAGTGGGCGCCTGTAGCCGCGGCGCTTCATGTCCCACCAGGCGTCGTTGTCGTAGACGACGGGCGTGAACGCGAAGTTGTAGTCCGGCGGCGGCGACGAGGTGGCCCATTCCAGCGTCCGCGCGTCCCAGGGGTCGCCGGTGGTGTCCTTCAGCTCTTGGCGGCGCAGGATGCTCACCGCGAACTGCACCAGCATCGCGCCGATGCCGAGCAGGATCAGGAAGGCGCCGAAGGCCGCGATGACGAACCAGATCTGCAAGCTGGGATCGTCGAACACGCGGAGCCGGCGGGTTACGCCCATCAGGCCGAGCACGTAGAGCGGCATGAAGGCGAAGTAGAAACCCGAGACCCAGAACCAGAACGACAGCTTGCCCCAGAACGGATCGAGCCTGAAGCCGAACGCCTTCGGGAACCAGTAGTTGATGCCGGCGAACAGGCCGAACAGCACGCCGCCGATGATCACGTTGTGGAAATGCGCGATCAGGAACAGGCTGTTATGCAGCACGAAGTCGGCCGGCGGCACCGCGAGCAGTACGCCGGTCATGCCGCCGATCACGAAGGTCAGCATGAACGCCACCGTCCACATCATCGGCAGCTCGAAGCGGATGCGGCCGCGATACATCGTGAACAGCCAGTTGAACATCTTCGCACCCGTCGGGATCGAGATGATCATGGTGGTGATGCCGAAGAACGAGTTGACGCTGGCGCCGGAGCCCATCGTGAAGAAATGATGCAGCCAGACCAGATAGGACAGGATGGTGATGACGACCGTCGCGTAGACCATCGAGGTGTAGCCGAACAGCCGCTTGCCGGAGAACGTCGCGGTCACCTCCGAGAAGATGCCGAACGCCGGCAGCACCAGGATGTAGACCTCGGGATGGCCCCAGATCCAGATCAGGTTCACGTACATCATCGGGTTGCCGCCGAAGTCGTTCGTGAAGAAGTTGGTGCCGACGTAGCGGTCGAGCGACAGCAGCGCCAGCACCGCGGTGAGGACCGGGAAGGAGGCGACGATCAGGACGTTGGTGCAGAGCGAGGTCCAGGTGAACACCGGCATTTTCATCATCGTCATGCCCGGCGCGCGCAGCTTGACGATGGTGCAGACCAGGTTGATGCCCGATAGCGTCGTGCCGACGCCGGCGACCTGTAGTCCCCATATGTAATAGTCGACGCCGACGTCGGGACTGTAGCCGATGTTGGACAGTGGCGGGTAAGCGAGCCAGCCGGTGCGGGCGAATTCGCCGACGAACAGCGACATCATCACCAGCACGGCGCCGCCGACCGTCATCCAGAAGCTGAAATTGTTGAGGAAGGGGAAGGAGACGTCGCGGGCGCCGATCTGCAGCGGCACCACGTAGTTCATCAGGCCGGTGACCAGCGGCATCGCCACGAAGAAGATCATGATCACGCCGTGGGCGGTGAAGACCTGGTCGTAGTGATGGGCCGGCAGATAGCCGTCAGAGCCGTTGAAGGCGATCGCCTGCTGCAGGCGCATCATCAGCGCGTCCGCGAAGCCGCGCAGCAGCATCACGATGCCGAGGATCATGTACATGATGCCGATGCGCTTGTGGTCCACGGTGGTGAACCATTCGCGCCACAGATAGGTCCAGAGCCGGAAGTAGGTGACGATGGCGAACAGCGTCAGCCCGCCGGTCGCGACCACCGCGAAGGTGCCGACCAGGATCGGCTCGTGCAGCGGCAGCGCGTCCAGATTGAGGCGGCCGAAGATCATCTTGATGAGATCGGGATTCATGCGGCGCTCCTCAGGAGTCTGATTTTGGGCGCTGGCCGAGCAGCAAGGATGTCGATGACGGATGGGCGGGAGAGAACGGCGGGCGCTTCAGCCCGACGCCACGCAGCGGCGTCAGGTCGAGCGGCGCGAGAACGTCGCGCGACGGCGCGTCCTTGATCTCGTCCATCGCGCAGATGCCGGCGACGAAGGTCGGTGAGGCGCCGAGCGGCGCGCCGCGGCGGGCGTATTTGTCGTAAGTGAGCGGCAGCGTGTTGTTGAAGCCTTCGCGCCCCAAGCCGCCCTTGGCATCGATCGCCATCATCTCGCTCATGCACATCTTGCCGGGCTCGACGCACATGTTGAGGATCGCCTTGTAGAGATCGCGATCGACCGAGCGGTAGAGACGGACCGGATCGTTCTGGCTCGGACGCTCGAGCTGCAGATAGTCGGTGCGGCCGAGCATGCTGCCGCTGGCCCTGGCGGTGCCGATCCACTTGTCGAAATCGGCGCTCGAGAGGCTCTTGAATTCGAAGTGCATGCCGGAGAAACCGGCGCCGCTGTAATTGGCGGAGAAGCCTCTGTAAGTGCCTTCCTTGTTGGAGACCGCGTGCAGCTTGGTCTCCATGCCAGGCATCGCGTAGATCTGGCCGGCAAGCGCCGGGATGTAGAACGAGTTCATCACGGAAGACGCCGTGATGCGGAAGCGGATCGGGCGATCGACGGGAGCTGCGAGCTCGTTGACGGCGGCGACGCCGTAGTCCGGGTAGATGAACAGCCATTTCCAGTCGAGCGCGACCACCTCGACATTGAGCGGGGCGTCCTTGCTCTCGATCGGCTTGTCGGCGGCGATGCGGCCGAGCGAGCGGTAGGGATCGAGCAGATGCGTGCCCATCCAGGTCAGCGCACCCAGGCAAATGATGATCAGAAGCGGTGCCGACCAGATCACGAGCTCGAGCTGGGTGGAGTGATCCCACTCCGGCTCATAGGGGGCTGCGGTATTGGATTGGCGGTAGCGCCAGGCGAAGAAGATGGTCAGCGCCATCACCGGAAGCACGATGATGAGCATCAGGACGGTGGAGATCACGACGAGGTCGCGCTGCTGGACGGCGACGTCGCCGGCAGGGGTCAGGACGACGAAATCGCACCCGCCAAGGAGCGCCGCGAACGGCAATAAGGCCAATAATTTCAAGGCGCGCACGGCTCACCCCACTTGAATTTTATGAGTTCCGACAAGGGGTAGCTGCGATGCAGCAAGGTTGACATTGGACAATTTGTCCAATGTTGCATTGCGGGATAGGAGGTCAGAAGGTGAGGTGGACCGCGTGGCAAAGGCTGCCCGTGGCCTCATCTCTAGTCTGAGCATGATCTGTTCGGAAAACCGGTTTCCACTTTTCCGGATCAGGCTCCAAAGGACGGTTCTCCGGCGATGGCACAGGCCCCAGCAATGGCTCACGGCACCCCGACCGCGTCAGGTCACGGGCAGGCGAAACCTGGCGAAATCGCCATCGGCGTCATCATCGGGCGCACGTCGGAATTCTTCGACTTCTTCGTCTACGCGATCGCCTCGGTGATCGTGTTTCCGAAGTTGGTGTTCCCGTTCGTCAATGAACTGACCGGCACGCTCTATTCATTCGGGATCTTCGCGCTGGCATTTGCCGCGCGGCCGCTCGGCACCGTCATCTTCATGGCGGTCGATCGCCGCCACGGCAAGGGCGCCAAGCTCGTCATCGCGCTGTTCCTGCTCGGCACCGCCACGGTCGCGCTCGCCTTCCTGCCCGGCTACGACACGATCGGCGTCGCGGCGATCTGGCTCCTGGCCGCCGCGCGCGTCCTGCAGGGCATTGCCTGGGGCGGCGCGTGGGACGGCCTCGCCTCGCTGCTCGCGATGAACTCGCCGGCGAATCGCCGCGGCTGGTACGCGATGGTGCCGCAGCTCGGCGCGCCGCTCGGGCTGATCGTGGCGAGCGCGCTGTTCGCGTTCTTCGCCGGCAACCTCTCGGCGGACGATTTCTTCGATTGGGGCTGGCGCTATCCGTTCTTCGTCGCTTTCGCCATCAACGTGGTGGCGCTGTTCGCGCGGCTGCGCATGGTGGCGACGGACGAATATTCCGAGCTGTTCGAAAGCCGCGACCTCGAGCCGGCGCGCGTCGGCGAGACCGTGGCGCAGGAGGGCCGCAACATCCTGCTCGGCGCCTTCGCGCCGCTGGCGAGCTTTGCGCTGTTCCATATGGTCACGGTGTTTCCGCTGTCCTGGGTGTTCCTGTTCACCAGGGAAAGCCCGGTGCGCTTCCTGATCATCGAGATGATCGGCGCCATGGTCGGCGTCGTCGCGATCATCGCCTCCGGCATGATCGCCGACCGCGTCGGGCGCAAGCCGCTGCTGCTGGGGTCTGCGGTCGCGATCGCGGTCTATAGTGGCTTTGCCCCGCAGCTGCTCGATGCCGGTGCATTCGGCGAGACGATCTACATGGTGCTCGGCTTCGTGCTGCTCGGCCTGTCGTTCGGCCAGTCGTCCGGAGCGATCGCCTCGAATTTCGCGCGGACCTATCGTTACACCGCCTCGGCGCTGACCTCGGATTTCGCGTGGCTGTTCGGCGCCGGCTTTGCGCCGCTCGCCGCGCTGCTGCTGGCGACGCATTTCGGCCTGATCTCGGCCGGCGCGTATCTGTTGTCGGGCGCGGTGTGGACGCTGCTCGCGCTGTGGCTCAGCGGCCTGCGCGAAGCGGAAGTCAATTAGTCCCGTAGCCTTTCTCCTTCCTCTTGTAGCCCGGATGCAGCGCAGCGAAATCCGGGACCGCTCTCACCGCGAATGGTTCTGCCCCGGATTGCGCTGCGCTCCATCCGGGCTACAGAGCTTCGCTTAGCGAAACAGCCCGTCGACGCGGAACGAATAGCCGAGGCCGACGATGGTGTTCGGCGAATTGCGGTTGAGCCCGAAGGCGACGTGGAGATCGAGCTGCTGGGTCGGTGTAAGCCGGTACATGCCGCCGGAATTGATCAGCTGGATCGGCCGCGCGCCGTCGGGATAGTCGCCGACATATTCGGTGAACACGCTGATCCGCTCGGTCAATTTCTTCTCGATCACGAAGGTCGTTTCCGACATGTGCTGGCCGGTCAGCTCGGCGGGGCGGAAGAATTCCGTGAACATGCCGCTGACGCCCCAGCCGTCATGCAGCTCCCATGACCATGGCAGCTGGATGTAGGGCTGCGCGCCGCGCCCGGCGATGGCGGCC
>NZ_JACMYP010000218.1 GCF_020889705.1 Bradyrhizobium altum
GCGCGAGGCGGGCCACACGGATCTTGCCGTCCTCGATGCGTAAGGCCGCCGCGGCCGAGACCACGGCGAAAGCGTAGGACGTGCGCTCGCGCACCTTGATGTAGCGGGAATGCCCGGCGAAACCTTGGGCTTCAGTCGGCAGCCGCAGCGCGACGATCAGGTCGCCGCGCTCCAGCGCGGTCTCGCGCTCCGGCGTTTCTCCGGGCAGACGATGCAGCGCCTCGAGCGGCAGCTCGCGCCGGCCGCCCTTGCCCTCGATCTCGACGACAGCATCGAGCCCGACCAGCGGCACGCAGAAGTCCGACGGATGGGTGGCGATGCAGCCCTCGCTCCAGCCGAGCACTGCGTGCAGGCGGTTCTCGCCCTTCAACGCATCGCAGCCGGCACCCGGCCAGCGCCGGTTGCAGGCGCTGCCGGCGTCGTAGAAATAGGCGCAGCGTGTCCGCTGCATCAGATTGCCGCCGACGGTCGCGGCATTGCGCAGCTGCGCCGATGCGCCCGACAGCAGCGCCTCGGCGACCGCGGGATAGTTGCGCGCGAACGCGGCGTCATGCGCGAGATCGGCGTTGCGCACCAGTGCGCCGATGCGCAAGCTACCATCGGCGAGATGCTCGATACGATCGAGCCCGGGCAGACGCGTGACGTCGACGAGGCGGCTCGGCCGGCTGACACCGCCCTTCATCAGGTCGAGCAGATTGGTGCCGGAGGCGAGATAGCTCGCGCCCTTTTCGGAAGCCGCCGCGACCGCGTCCGCGACGCTGGCCGGCCTGACATAGTCGAAGTTCATCATGCGGAGCGCCTCTGCTTGCTGGCGGTCATGTTGGATTGCGCCTCGAGCACGGCTTCGGTGATCCCCTGATAGGCGCCGCAGCGGCAGAGATTGCCGCTCATGCATTCGCGCACGCGCTCGGGGTCGTCGCCGGCCTGGCCTTCCTGGATCAGGCCGATGCCGCTCATGATCTGGCCCGGGGTGCAGAAGCCGCACTGGAAGCCGTCATGGGCGATGAAGGCGGCTTGCACCGGATGCAGTTCGCCGCCGCGCCCGACGCCTTCGATGGTGGTGATCTCGGCGCCGTCATGGCTGACGGCGAGCGCGAGGCAGGAATTGATGCGGCGGCCGTCGACCAGGATGGTGCAGGCGCCGCACTGGCCGCGGTCGCATCCCTTCTTGGTTCCGGTGAGGTCGAGCCGCTCGCGCAACAGGTCGAGCAGGGTGACGCGGGGGTCGTCGAGGGCAATGTCCCGGCGGACGCCGTTGATGGTGAGACTGAGTGGGAGATTCATGCAGTGCTCCGATCCGTGTATGGTCGGGTTGAGTCGAGGCAACGCGAACCCGTGGCCGCCGATGCATGATCGGCGCGCCTTGTCAGGTCCGTTGCTGGTCGCCATATACGGAGGCATCCTCCGTTTACAAGGGAGGGTGAAAAGAAAAAGGAATGGCCGGTTCATCACCAGAAATTGTCCGCAAGCCGCGCGCCGATGCCGTGCGCAATCGCGAGCGTGTGCTGGAAGCGGCCAAGGCCGTGTTCTCGGCCGGCGGCAGCGAGGCGAGCCTCGAGGCGGTCGCGCGCCATGCCGGCGTCGGCATCGGCACGCTGTATCGGCACTTCCCGACCCGGGAGGCGCTGTATGAGGCGGTCTACCGCCGCGAGGTCGAGCAGCTCGGCGACCTTGCCGAGCAATTGCAATGCGCGCCGGAGCCGGTCGCTGCGCTGCGCCGCTGGCTGCGCGCCAATGTGGAATTCGTCGCCACCAAGAAGGGCATGGTCGCAGCCCTTGCGCTGGTCGCGCATGGCTCGACCGAGCTGCACGCCTATTCGTTCGATCGCCTGACCAAGGCGATCGGCACCCTGCTCGCGCGCGCGGTGGCGGCCGGCGCGATCCGCAGCGACATCAGCGCCGAGGACGTGCTGCGCGCGCTGATCGGTATGTGTTACATGCACGACCAGCCGGGCTGGCAGACCACAGCGCTCAGGCTGTTGGATGTGTTCGTGGACGGGCTGCGGCTGCAGCCGGCGGGTGCAGCGGCATCCACGGCGAAACCCGCGAAGAAGAAGGCCGCCGGCCGCACTCGCCGTAGCTGCTACAAATATATCGTAATCAGAAATACTCCGCGCGAAGGCCACGTGTTTGGCGCGCGGATTCCGGCCATTGAACGAAGGTCGAATGGGCGATCCGGTGTTTCCATTCGCGCGTCGTCCCCGGGAATGACTATGCTGGCAAAAAACAGGTAGACGAGAAGGCCAACTCCGCGATCTGCCGATTGGCCATGGCGAGGAAAACGCGCGTTCGCGCTCGAGCTTTCGAGGACGACTCCCGCCGTTCGGGAAAAGATGCGCCTGCCGTTCATTTGGATTGCCGAAATGAACGAGAGCATCTCATCTCCGTTTATCCGCTACCCTATCGGCACCTCGCTGCTGATGGCCGGCATTCTGTTCGTCGGCATCGTCGCCTATCCATTGCTGCCGGTCGCGCCGCTGCCGCAGGTCGACTTTCCGACCATCCAGATCTCGGCGAGCCTGCCCGGCGCCAGCCCCGAAACCATGGCCTCCTCGGTTGCGCAGCCGCTGGAGCGGCAATTCGCGCAGATTCCCGGCATCGCGCAAATGACCTCGACGAGCTCACTCGGGTCGACCGCGGTCACCATTCAGTTCGATCTGAACCGCAACATCGACGGCGCCGCCAACGACATCCAGGCGGCGATCAATGCCGCCGGCGGCCAGCTGCCCAAGAACCTGCCGTCGCCGCCGACCTATCGCAAGGTCAACCCGGCGGACTCGCCGATCCTGCTGTTGTCGGCAACCTCCGACACCCTGCCGCTGATCAGGGTGAGCGATGCGGTCGACGCCCAGCTCGGGCAGCAGATCAGCCAGATTTCCGGCGTCGCCCAGGTGTTCATCGGCGGACAGCAGAAGCCCGCGATCCGCGTGCAGATCGATCCCGCCAAGCTGGTCGCCAAGGGGCTCTCGCTGGAAGACATCCGCAGCCAGATCGCCATCACGACGGTCGACAGCCCGAAGGGCAACATCGACGGCGCCAGCCGCGCCTACACGATCTACGCCAACGATCAGCTCCCGGACGCCAAAGACTGGAATGACGTCATCGTCGCCTACCGCAACGGCGGCCCGTTGCGGATTCGCGACATCGGCCAGGCCGTCGCCGGGCCCGAAGACATGAAGCAGGCCGCCTGGGCGGACGGCAAGCGCGGCGTCTTCCTCGTCATCTTCAAGCAACCCGGCGCCAACGTCATCGGCACGGTCGACAGGATCAAGGCGCAGCTTCCGAGACTGATTGCCGCCATTCCGCCCGCCATCAAGATCAAGATCATCAGCGACCGGACCTTGACCATCCGCGCCGCCGTCGAGGACGTGCAGATCACGCTGCTGATCACCATCGTTCTGGTCGTCATGGTGATCTTCATCTTCCTGCGCAGCTTCTGGGCCACGGTGATTCCCGCCGTCACCGTGCCGCTCGCGCTGCTCGGCGCCTGCGCGCTGATGTGGGTGTTCGGCTATACGCTCGACAACCTTTCGCTGATGGCGCTGACGATTGCGGTCGGCTTCGTGGTCGACGACGCCATCGTCATGCTGGAGAACATCACGCGATACGTCGAGCAGGGCGAGCGGCCGCTCGCCGCGGCACTGCGGGGCGCCGGCGAGATCGGATTCACGATCCTGTCGATCAGTATCTCATTGGTCGCGGTGCTGATCCCGCTGCTGCTGATGGGGGGCGTCATCGGCCGACTGTTCCGCGAGTTTGCGGTGACCCTGGCGATGGCGATCTTCGTCTCGCTGGTGGTGTCGCTGACGCTGACGCCGATGATGGCATCGCGCTTCCTGCGGGCGCACGGCGAAACCAGGCACGGCCGGCTCTACCAATGGAGCGAAGCGGCATTCGACCGGATGCTGCATGGCTATGAGCGCGGGATCGATCTGGCACTGAGCTGGAGCCGGACCACGCTCTGCATCTTCTTCGCGACGCTGGCACTGTCGGTCTATTTGTTCGTGATCATACCCAAGGGATTTTTCCCGCAACAGGACAACGGCTTCCTGAACGCCGTATCGGAGATGGCCCAGGACATCTCGTTCGCCGACATGAAGCAGCATCAGGAAGAACTCAGCCGGATCGTCCGGGCCGATCCCGCGGTCGACAGCATGGCCGAGTTCATCGGCGGCGGCGGTACCGCGCTGAATTCGGGCCGCATGTACATCACGCTGAAGCCGCACGAGGAGCGCGACGCGGACGCGCAGCAGATCATCGCACGGCTGCGACCGAAGCTCGAGGCCGTCGAGGGTGCACGCCTCTACATGCAGGCGTCCCAGGACGTCCGGCTCGGCGGCCGCGCTACCCGGACGCAGTTCGAATACACGCTGCAGGACGCCAACCTCGCCGAGCTGAACCAATGGGCGCCGAAGATCCTGGCCAGCATGAAGACCCTGCCCGAATTGCGCGACGTCGCCACCGACCAGCAGACCGAGGGAACGACGCTGACGATGACCATCGATCGCGACACCGCGTCGCGCTACGGCATCCAGCCGCAATTGATCGACGACACGCTGTACGACGCGTTCGGCCAGCGCCAAGTGGCCCAATACTTCACCCAGCTCAACAGCTATCACGTCATCCTGGAGATACTCCCCGAGTTGCAGGGCAAGCTCGACACGCTCAACAAGCTCTACATCAAGTCGCCGGCGACGGGCGACGAAGTCCCGCTCTCGGTGTTCTGCAAGTGGACGACGATTCCGGTGCGCCCGCTCGCAATCGCCCACCAGGGGCAGTTTCCTGCGACCACGATCAGCTTCAACCTCGCACAAGGGGTCGCGCTCGGCCAGGCCACCGATGCGATCCAGAACGCCGTCGCCAATCTGGGGGCTCCGGCGACGCTCAGCTCGAGCTTTCAGGGCACGGCGCAGGCCTTTCAGGAGTCACTGAGCTCGGTGCCGCTGCTGATCCTGGCTGCGCTGGTCGTGGTCTATCTGATCCTCGGCATGCTCTATGAAAGCTACATCCATCCGCTCACGATCTTGTCCACGCTGCCATCGGCCGGGGTCGGCGCGCTGGCGATCCTGATGGCGTTCGGGTTCGATTTCAGCCTGATCGCGCTGATCGGCATCATCCTCCTGATCGGGATCGTGAAGAAGAACGGCATCATGATGGTCGACTTCGCGATCGCCGCCGAACGCGAGGAGCACTTGTCGCCGCGGGACTCGATCCGGAAAGCGGCGCTCTTACGTTTCCGCCCGATCATGATGACGACGATGGCAGCCCTGCTCGGCGGCGTACCGCTGATGCTCGGCACCGGAACAGGCGCGGAAATTCGTCAGCCGCTCGGCTACGCGATGGTTGGCGGCCTGATCGTGAGCCAGGCGCTGACGCTGTTCACGACGCCGGTCGTGTATCTCTATCTCGACAGATTCTCGAACGCGCTTTCGAATTGGACGGCGACGAAACGAGACGACCGTGCCGAACCGCCCGTGAAGAACGCCGCCGAATAGCCATTCGCTCGCGACGATGAGGCCTTAGCCAAACCGGTGATCGTAGCGCTTGATCGACAGCTCCTTGGTGTCGATCTCGGGCTTCTTGCCGGAGAGCATGTCGGCCAGCACCCGGCCCGAGCCGCAGGCCATGGTCCAGCCGAGCGTGCCGTGGCCGGTGTTGAGGTGCAGATTCGCAAACCGTGTCGCGCCGATCACCGGCGGGCCGTCCGGCGTCATCGGGCGCAGGCCGCACCAGAAGGTGGCCTTGGGAAGGTCGCCACCGCGCGGAAACAGATCGGTCAGCGAATGGTCGAGCGTCGCGCGCCGCGCGTCGTAGAGCTTGGTCGAATAGCCCGAGATCTCGGCGGTGCCGCCGACCCGGATGCGGTCGCCGAGCCGGGTGATCGCGACCTTGTAACTCTCGTCCATCACGGTGGACTCAGGCGCGCCGCTCGCGTCCTTGATCGGCACCGTGATCGAATAGCCCTTCACCGGATAGACCGGCAGCGAGATGCCGAGCGGCCGCACCAGATGCGGCGAGTAGCTGCCGAGCGCCAGCACGTAGGCATCGGCGGTCATCAGGCCGGCGCTGGTCGCAACGCCGGTGATGCGGATGGCATCCGCGTTCAGGCCGTCGATGCCGACATTGAAGTTGAAGCGCACGCCGATCTTCTCGGCTTCCAGCGCGAGCGCCTGCGTGAACATGTGGCAGTCGCCGGTCTCGTCATGTGGCAGCCGCAGCCCGCCGGCGAACTTCTGCTTCACGCCGGCCAGCGCGGGCTCGGCTTTGATGCAGCCGTCACGGTCGAGCACCTCGAACGGGACGCCGTATTGCTTCAGCACGGCGATGTCATCGCCGGTGTGATCGAGCTGGGCCTGCTCGCGAAACAGCTGCAGCGTGCCCTGCGCACGCTCGTCGTAGCGGATGCCGATGTCATTGCGCAGCGCCTGCAGGCAGTCGCGGCTGTATTCCGCGATCGGGATCATCCGGCTCTTGTTCACCGCGTAGCGCGACGTGGTGCAGTTACGCAGCATCTTCAGCAGCCAGAGCCACATCACGGGATCGAGCTTCGGGCGGATCACCAGCGGGCCGTGCTTCATCAGCAGCCACTTCACGGCTTTCACCGGCACGCCGGGGCCGGCCCAGGGCGACGAATAGCCCGGCGACACTTCGCCGGCGTTGGCAAAGGAGGTTTCGAGCGCGGGCTTCGGCTGACGGTCGATCACCGTCACCTCATGGCCGGCACGCGCAAGATAGTAGGCCGAGGTGACGCCGATCACGCCACTGCCGAGAACAAGGACCTTCACTTTTCCTCACATCCTGCAGCGAAAACGCAATCGCCGCTGCGAAACCACTCTGCTTCGCAACGGCGACAGCAATTTGTAGAGCTAGCTAAAGCTTAGCTAGCAATTATCAGGCCACGCGCTTGATGGCGTCGCCGAGGATCGAGACGATGTCGTCGATATGCGACTTCTCGACGATCAAGGGCGGCGACAGCGCCAGCGAGTCGCCGCTCATGCGGAAGTAGAGGCCGCGATTGAAGCAATCGACCATGACGTCGTAACCGCGTGCACCGACGGCACCATCACGCGGCGCGAGCTCAACCGCGCCCATCAGGCCCTGGTTGCGGATGTCGACGACGTTCGGCAGACCCTTGAGCGAGTGCAGGCCATCGCGCCAGTAGTCGGAGAGCGAAGCGCCGCGGGTCAAGAGACCCTCGTCCTTGTAGATGTCGAGCGTGGCAAGACCCGCCGCGCAGGCCACCGGATGCGCCGAATAGGTGTAGCCGTGGAACAGCTCCATGGCGTTGTCCGGGCCGACCATCAGCCCGTCATGGACCTGGCGGCTGGCGAACACCGCGCCGCACGGCACGGTGCCGTTGGTGATGCCCTTGGCGGTCGTCATCATGTCCGGCGTCACGCCGTAGAAGTTGGCGGCGAACGGCGTGCCGAGGCGGCCGAAGCCGGTGATGACCTCGTCGAAGATCAACAGGATGCCGTGCTTGGTGCAGAGCTCGCGCAGGCGCTGCAGATAGCCCTTCGGCGCCGGCAGCACCGCGGTCGAACCGGGCACCGGCTCGACGATCACGGCCGCGATGGTGTCTGCGCCATGCAGCGCGACCATCCGCTCGACGTCGTCGGCGAGCTCGGCGCCATGGTCCGGCTGGTCCTTGGCGAAAGCGTTGCGGGCGAGATCATGGGTATGACGGATGTGGTCGACACCCGGCAGATGGGTCGCGAACTGGCGGCGGTTGGCGACCATGCCGCCGACCGACAGACCGCCGAAGCCGACGCCGTGATAGCCGCGCTCGCGGCCGATCAGGCGGGTGCGGGTCCCCTGCCCGTTGGCGCGATGATAGGCCAGCGCGATCTTCAGCGCGGTGTCGACCGATTCAGAGCCCGAATTGGTGAAGAAGATCCGATCCAGCCCCTTCGGGGCGATCTCGGCGAGGCGCTCGGCGAAATCGAACGCCAGCGGGTGGCCCATGTTGAAGGAGGGCGCGAAGTCCAGCGTGGACAGCTGGCGCTCGACGGCGGCCGCGATCTGCGGGCGGCCATGGCCGGCGTTGACGCACCAGAGACCGGCGGAGCCGTCGATCACCTGCCGGCCGTCGACCGAGGTGTAGTACATGCCCTTGGCGGAGGAGAACAGCCGCGGCGCTTTCTTGAACTGCCGGTTGGCCGTGAAGGGCATCCAGAACGAATCGGTCTTGATGGTGTTCGGAATCTGATGAACGGTCACGGCGGCGCTCCATTGCTGACTGCGCCTAGTCGGACCACTCTTCACGGCACTCAACAAGTCCTTTTCTGCCGCACCGCAAGCCATTGATCTTGTTGAGGCGGTCTGCGACTATTTGTTCGATCCGCAACACCTGCAACAGGGATCTCTTATGAGCGTCGACATCGGCGGTCGGCTTCGATTCATCCGCGCGCGGCACAAGCTGTCGCAGCGCGAGCTCGCCAAGCGCTCCGGCGTCACCAATTCGACGATTTCGCTGATCGAATCCAACCAGATGAACCCGTCGGTCGGCGCGCTGAAGCGCATCCTCGACGGCATCCCGATGGGGCTTGCGGAATTCTTCGCGATCGAGCCGGAGCGGCCGCGCAAGGCGTTCTACCGCGCCGATGAGCTGACCGAGATCGGCAAGAAGCCGATCTCCTACCTCCAGATCGGCGACAGCCTGTTCGGACGTGCGTTGCAGATCCTGAAAGAGCGCTACGAGCCCGGCAGCGACACCGGCCGGGTGCCGCTGGTGCATGAAGGCGAGGAAGGTGGCATCGTGGTCTCGGGCCGGCTCGAGGTCACGGTCGACGACGAGCGGCGGGTGCTCAATGCCGGCGACGCCTATTACTTCGAAAGCCGCCGCCCGCACCGCTTCCGCTGCATCGGCGCCAAGCCGTGCGAGGTGATTTCGGCCTGCACGCCGCCGACATTTTGAACCCGGCGCAGGCGCTGCGCGACCCAAGCCGCAAGGGCCGCATGTCGCGGCCTCGCGGGTGACGTCGATGCCTTGCTCCCCACGGCTTGCGGCCGCCGTCGCGGCCATCTCGGTCCTTGCGCCCGGCGCGTCGGCTGCGATGGACGATTTCCTGCGCGCATCGAGCAGTGCGCCGACCGCGATCAAGCTGTGCGGCAATAGCGGCGACGACCGGATCAAGACCGCGGACTGCAAGAAGGCCGGCTACGACAAGCTGGTGGCGCAGATCGACAAGGCCTTCGACGCGGCGCTCGGCAAACTGCCGGCCAATGTCAGGCCGCTGTTGAAGCGCGACCAGGCCTGGTTCAACGAGATGATCATCGATGCCGCGGACGTGCTGGCCGATACCGACCAGGACGAGCTGAAAGCAGGTTTTACCGCGGCCTTGCGCGGCCGCGCGGCCGCGCTTAAGGGCATGGCATCCGGCCGTCCGGGCCTGTCAGGCAACTGGGTCAATGCCTTCGGCCACCTCACGCTGACGCCGACCGAGGGCGGCGCCTATCGCCTAGCCGCCGATCTGCGCGGCGACTATGGCGGCGATCGCAGGCGAACCTGCAAGCTGACCGCCGATCTGAAGCCTTCGGGGACTGCCTGGCTCTCCAGCCCTGTGGTGATCGAGGTGGAGACGCCGCCCGATAAGCCCAAGACCAACATGGCGACCGATGCCACGGCGGCCTCAAGCAAGCCGCCGTCAATAAAACTCCGCCGCCAGGGCGAGACGCTGCGGATCGTCGGCACCATCGATGACGAGGAGTTTGACGGGCTCAACGACTGCTCGTCGATGTGGCAGGTCACCGGCAGCTATTTTGCCGCCGGCAAGGACGCGGCATCCGACAAGGCGGACACCGCGTTCGTCGCGCCGACCTTCGACTGCACCAGGCCCGAGACCGCGACCGACGAGGAAATCTGTGCCGATCCTGATCTCGCCGACAACGACCAGCGGCTGAACCGCGCCTGGAGGGCGCTGCAGCCGCGGCTCGACGAGGCGACGCGGCGCGCGCTGATCGAGGACCAGCGCAACTGGGTGAAGAGCCAGACCGAACAATACCCGGAATTCCTGCATCCGGCCTGGAACAAGCAGAGCTCGCAGGTGCACTTCACCGTCGACGCGCGCGATCACGTCAACGGCCTGCAGCGCGAACGCCTGGCGCTGCTCGAAGGCTTTGACGACAAGCGCAGCGGGCTTGCCGGCGTCTGGCTCGCCTATAACGCCATCATCAAGGTCACCGCCGAGAAAGACGGCACGCTGAAGGCGGCCGGATGGAAGTGGGACCAGGGCGACTGGAAGGCCGGCTGCGACTATGAGATGACGGGCAAGATCACCGGCGGCGCGTTCCGCTCCGACGAGCAGCGCAAGAATCCGGATACGCTCGAGCGCGACCATGCGATGCTGATCGTCAACCGGCAGGACGATGCCTTCGCCAGGAAGCGCACCGGGAAGGACGGCACCGACGACAGCGCCGACGAGGCGAAATGCAAGCGCCGGCTCGACAACTCCTCGACCGCGCGGCTGTTTCCCGCCCGCCCCTCGCCCGACATCGACAATTTCAAGGGCTCGATCCGCTGACGGAGGCGAGACCGCGCACCAACTAAACACCATTCCAACGGCCGAAACCGGCGTGTGATAGAGTGCGTATCTGCTGGCACCCAAGATGGAGTCCCGCATGCGCGTGATCGCCCTCATTGCCGCCGTTCTGGTCGCCCTCGCCTCACCCACTATCGCCGACGACGTTGGCGGCGCGCAGGACGTGATCCGCGCCCAGGAGCAGGCGTTCGGCCGCGACGACGCCGCGGCAGCCTATTCCTATGCCGCCCCCGCGATCCGGCAGATCTTTCCGCAGGCCGATATCTTCATGTCGATGGTGCAGAACCAATATGCGCCGGTCTATCGCCACCGGAGCTTCGAGTTCGGCGAGGCACAGAGTGCGGGCGACCGGATCGCGCAACGCGTTCACATCGTCGACGCCAATGGCGAGGCTTGGGAGGCGCTCTATACGCTGGAGCGGCAGGCCGACGGGAGCTTGAAGATCACCGGCTGCTCATTGCTGAAGGCCGGTCAGGCGGTGTGATCGAGGGTCGTTTCCTATTTGAGCATGATCCCCGCGCAAACGCTCATCGCGTTTGTCGCGAAGAAAACCGCTTCGCACTTTTCCGGATCATGCGACCGCCAGCCGCTGCCGCGACCGCATCAGGAGCAGCAGGATGATGCTGACATTGAGCAGGTTCCAGGCCAGGCCATTGGCGAAGGCCGCGGCATAGGAGCCGGTGGCGTCGAAGATCACGCCCGAGATCCAGCCGCCGAACGACATGCCGAACACCGAGGCGAAGATCACGATGCCGATCCGGGTCGCGGCCTCGGAGGCCGGCATCGCCTCGCGCACCATGATGGCGTAGCTCGGCACGATGCCGCCCTGGAACAGGCCGAACATCGCCGAGATGATGTAGAGCGAGGTCAGGCTGTCGAAGAACAGGTAGAACAGCAGCGCTGCGCCCTGCGCGATCGAGCCGATCAACAGCGTGCGGATGCCGCCGATCCTGTCGGCAAGGAAGCCGGAGCCGATCCGGCTGATGATGCCGAAGCCCAGCATCAGCGACAGCATCTCGGCGCCGCGCGCCACGCCGTAGCCGAGATCGCCGCAATAGGCGACGATGTGAACCTGCGGCATCGACATCGCCACGCAGCAGGAGATCGACGCCAGCGACAGGATCGCGGTCAGTGCGTTGGTGGAGAGCCGCATGTCGACCCGCGGCGGCGCCGCGTTGACATGGCTGCGCCGGGTCGCCGCGCCCATCAGCAGACGCAGCACCACGAGCGCAAGCACCATCGCGATCGCGGTGAAGATGCCGATCGCGATATGGGTGGTGCGCCAGCCGATGCTCTGCATCCCGAAATTGACCAGCGGCGGCCACACCGTGCCGCCGACATAATTGCCGCTGGCGGCGATCGCGACCGCAAGGCCGCGGTAACGCTCGAACCAATGCGAGGCCTCCGCCATCAGAGGGCCGAAGGTCGCGGCCGACGACAGGCCGATCGCGAAATGCAGCAGGATGAAGGCCCAGATCGACGGCGCGTAGCCGGCGCCGATATAGCCGAGGCCGAGAATGCCGATCCCGGCGCCGATCGCAGCGACGATGCCGTAGCGATCGCTGATCTTGCCGGTCACGACCTGGCCGAGGCCGAAGCCGAGCATCACCATCGTGAAGGCGAGCGACGCCGTTCCGCGGGTCGCGCCGAAGTCGGTCTGCACTGCCGGCAACGCCACCACGACCGACCACATGCCGACGCTGCCGAGCGAGCCGATCACCACGGCTATGGCAAGGCGCAGCCATGCCCGGCGCGAGTCGGGAATGAACACTGCGGCTTCAGGGGAAAATTCAGAAGAAATTACCACGGCGCGCGGAACTTCGTCGGCATTTGCCTCCGGGTCAAGCCGCATTGCCGAGAGATTAGGCATGCGCCAGCGAGGGGACGCATTGCCTTCACCGGCGCGTGAGGCGCCTCAATTGCCGTAGTTGGGATCCTGCGCCTGGAACGGACCGCACTTCGCACCGATGCCGAAGCGCTGATCGAAATCCACGGTGCCGCCGCCGACCGGTATGCGGGTCGGCGGCAAGCCGCGCGTGTACTGGTCGACGGTCACAGACTTCTTGTCCGCGCTCATCGTCACATGCACCGGCTCGAGGTCCTTGCCTTTGTTGAGCTCGGTCAGATCGAGCGTGTAGTAGCCGTCCGCTGTCTTGCCCGCAGCCATGCCGCCATGCGGCGCGAAGACGACGGATTGCGGCAGGTAGACCTCCATCAGGACGCCGTTACCCTTGCAGGCGATCATGCGGATCATCCAGGCCCGGTCGTCCGGTAGCGTCACGGCGGACGCCTGCACCGACAGCAGTGCGATCGCGGCAGCAATGCCTGCTGTCATGGTTCGACCTGCCCGGTTCGACATGGATGCCTCTGGCGGCTGATGGCGTTGCTGGCGTTTGGTCGGCGGCCGGGCCGCGAAAGTTCAATCCGCATCGTGCACCGCAGCGGTCGCAACGGACCGATCGACCGGGAATATCGTCCGTCGAACCGTGATCCATGCTGATGAGAAAAACTGCTACAATGCGAGCCGGTTCACATTGGCGGCTCGCCGTCCGGACCTATCATCCGTCCGGATGGCGCGCAGCTCGCAAGGTAAAGGATCGAAGCGCATATCGTCGGAGGATCGTCATGCATTCGTCGTCAGCAGAGTGGTTACCCGTTGCGTCAGCGCCGTCGGACCGGGAACTCGAGGTCTGTGTCCTCGACTATGACGGCATGGTGCACGCGCTGATGTTCCCGTGCCACCGGGACGGCGCCGAATGGGTCGATGATGCCGGCAGCAGGCATCTCGACATCCAGCCGACGCATTGGCGCAGATGGATGCTCTCAGCCAATTGACGCCGCCGTGATCGGTCTCGGCCAGCCGACGCCGACCTCGCGCCGGTCCGGATATTGAGCTAGACTTGCCACGTGAGGTTCAAGGGTGGGCCAGGAGGCTCGTCATGGAATCACACGTGATCCCCTTCGAAAATCGCTGGACCAACGGCAAGCATGCCTGGGAGTGGCATTGCGAGCTCGAGCGGCTGGGCGTGTCGACGGTCCGCGCGATGTATTGCGAGCATGAGACGCACCACCGCGACGAGCTTGCCGTGGTGTTCGACATTCCCGCGGGCTTTGTCCACGACTGGCTGGCCTTCCACGACCGGCGCGCCGCCCGGCAGCAATTGCTGTGGCGCGCCAGCGTCATCACGCTCGGCCTCATCGCCGCATCGGGCGTCGTGCTCGGCGCGCTGAGATAGCGGCAGCGAACCGGCTCCGAAGAACAGCCGGGCGCTCCGACCCGCCCGTCCGGGCCGGGATTCCCCATGTCCGGCCCCCTGCGACGACCTGCGCCCCACGCAAAACGCACTTATTAACCCTTTGCTAACCATACACCCGGCAAGAATTGCCGAGTGAAGTCGAGTGTCGTCGAACGCGTCTAACGGGCGGAGATCCCCGTGAACGCCAGCGCGGTGCCTCACTTTCGGAACGGCGGCCCTGCGGCCGTCGCGCAGACGCTTGGCGGCCGCGGCCGCCAGTCGCGGGGGAGAGCGGCTACCATGGTCGACGTCACGGCGGGTCAGGGCGCGGCGGGCAAGAGCGGATTGCCGAGCCTCGGCGAGATCGGCGACATCCTCAAGCGCGGCGATCTCGCGCTGGCGCTCGGCGTCCTCACCATCCTGGTGGTGCTGATCCTGCCGCTGCCCTCGATCGTGCTCGACCTGTTTTTGGCGGTCTCGATCACGATCTCGATCCTGATCCTGATGACCTCGCTGTTCATCCAGGCGCCGCTGGAATTCTCGTCGTTTCCGACCATCCTGCTGATCTCGACCATGATGCGGCTGTCGCTGAACATGGCCTCGACCCGGCTGATCCTGAGCCACGGCCACGAGGGCACGGCGGCTGCCGGCCACGTCATCGAGGCGTTCGGCAACTTCGTGATGGGCGGCAACTTCGTGATCGGCATCATCGTGTTCGCGATCCTGGTGATCGTGAACTTCGTGGTCATCACCAAGGGTTCGGGCCGTATCGCCGAAGTCGCGGCGCGCTTCCAATTGGACTCGATGCCCGGCAAGCAGATGGCGATCGACGCCGACCTGTCCGCCGGCCTGATCGACGAGAAGGCCGCCAAGGAACGCCGCAAGGCGCTGGAAGACGAGAGCGGCTTCTTCGGCGCCATGGACGGTGCCTCGAAATTCGTCCGCGGCGACGCCATCGCCGGGCTTCTGATCGTCGGCATCAACATCGTCGGCGGCATCATCATCGGCGTCGCCCAGCAGGGCCTCTCCTTCGGTGAAGCCGCCCGCACCTACACCGTGCTGACGGTCGGCGACGGCCTCGTCACCCAGGTGCCGGCGCTGATCGTCTCGACCGCAGCCGGCCTCCTGGTCTCCAAGGCCGGCATCACCGGCGCCGCCGACAAGGCGCTGATGCGTCAGCTCTCCGGCTATCCGCAGGCGCTCGGCATGTCGGCCGGCGTCATGCTGGTGCTGGCGCTGCTGCCGGGCATTCCGACGCTGCCGTTCCTGGCGCTCGGCTCCGGCGCCGCGGCGCTGGCCTGGAACGCGCGCAAGAAGAAGCGG
>NZ_JACMYP010000219.1 GCF_020889705.1 Bradyrhizobium altum
TGCAGGGCGAGGACGTGCGGGCGAGGGTGCTGCACGCCGAGCCGCTGGATCACGCCGCGGCCAAGACGCAAAAGGGCCTGCGGATTTTCGTGCGCGACACCAAGCCGCTGGATTCGATCGCGCGCCGGCTCAACATGCCGGACGCCGCGCCCGCCCCGGGTGGCGCCGCAAAGCCGCCTGCCGTCAAGACCGCACCGTCAGCAGCACCGGCAGGTGCGGCCGACGGCGACGTCTCGCTGGTGATGATGCTGGACCTCGAAACCGAGGTGGAGATGAAGCTGCCCGGCCGCTACAAGGTCTCGCCGCAGATCGCCGGCGCGATCAAGGCGGTCGCGGGCGTGGTCGACGTGCAGACCCTGTAGACGACGATCCCGCCGACGCTGCGGAAAGCCAATGGCTTCGGCTTAAGCACTATTGCAACCACACCGTGCTTCTTTCTATGGTCGCGCCCGCTGGGAATTTCGGGGGCGGGATGTTTGGACGTTACGCGGCCTTGCTGGCCGGTGTGTTGATGGTGTCGGGCTGCGTGAGCGATGGTATCGGCACCGACTATGCGGCGATCTCGCAGAAGTTCGGGCCACCGAAGCCGGGACATTCCCGCGTCGTCGTGCTCCAGGAAAAACGCAAGGGTCTGAGCATGGCGTTTTGCGCCTGCGACCTGAAGCTTGATGGCGAGCCGATCGGCAAGGTCGCATTCGGGACCTACGCGTTCGCCGATCGCCCCGCCGGCCGTCATCAACTGGTCGCGAGCGAAGTGATGTTTCCCGGCGACACCACCTTCAACTTCGCAACCGAGCCGGGCCGCACCTATTTCTTTCTGTTGAGATCGAGCGAGCGCCACGACTCCGTCACCGGCGTGTCGATGGTGGGCGGTTTGGTTGGTGGCTTCGTCGCGTCGGCCGCGACCGCGAACGCCGCCAATCCGGGGCCGGCCGTTTTCGTGGCGCTGGACGAGGCGACAGCGCGCACGACGCTGGCGGAGCTACAATTGGCGCAATAGGGATCGCCCGGCGGGATCTTGGCGGGGGCATTGGCCGGCCATACCGGGCCAATTTGGGCCAAAGCGGATCCGTTTCGGGGTTCAAAGGGCCCGTCCGGCCGGTGTAACCGGCCGTATTTCCTTGCTTCTGGCGCAAATCGCGCTATATACCGCGCCATCTCACACGGAAACATGGCTCTCAAAGGCCGTCCGGTGGCAACCGGGCCATTCAGGCTCATTTGCTCACACGTTTCCGGAGGAACCAACCGGAGAATTAGATCTATGTCGCTGCCCGAATTCAACATGCGTCAGCTCTTAGAAGCTGGCGTTCACTTTGGCCACCAGTCCCACCGCTGGAACCCGAAGATGCAGGATTACATCTTCGGCGCCCGCAACAACATTCACATCATCGACCTCGCGCAGACCGTGCCGATGCTGCACCGTGCCTTGCAGGCGGTCAGCGATACCGTCGCCAAGGGCGGCCGCATCCTGTTCGTCGGCACCAAGCGCTCGGCCCAGGACGGCGTTGCCGATGCGGCCAAGCGTTCGGCCCAGTATTTCGTCAACTCGCGCTGGCTCGGCGGCACGCTGACCAACTGGAAGACGATCTCGGCCTCGATCAAGCGTCTGCGCCATCTCGACGACGTGCTGTCGTCGGGCGAAGCCAGCTCCTACACCAAGAAGGAGCGGCTGACGCTGCAGCGCGAGCGCGACAAGCTCGACCGTTCGCTCGGCGGCATCAAGGACATGGGCGGTCTTCCCGACATGATCTTCGTGATCGACACCAACAAGGAAGACATCGCGATCCAGGAAGCCCAGCGGCTCAACATCCCGGTCGCAGCGATCGTCGACACCAATTCGGACCCCAAGGGCATCACCTATGTGGTGCCGGGCAATGACGACGCCGGCCGTGCGATCTCGCTGTATTGCGACCTCGTGGCGCGCGCCGCCATCGACGGCATCTCGCGTGCGCAGGGCGATTCCGGAATCGATATCGGTGCGTCGGCCGCGCCCGTGCAGGAAGACCTCCCGGCGGCTGCGCCGTCTGGCTTCCAGGGCCTCGCTGGTCCGCGCGGCACCGCCGACAACCTCAAGAAGCTCACCGGCGTGTCCGGTACGATCGAGAAGAAGCTCAACGACCTCGGCATCTTCCATTACTGGCAGCTCGCCGAGCTCGACCACGACACCGCGCACAAGATCGGCGAAGAAGTCGGTCTGCCGAGCCGTGCCGATGCCTGGGTCGCCCAGGCCAAGACGCTCGCCGAAGCGGAATAAAAGTTACGCGGCGTGGCCGGGTCTCGCCCGGCCGCCGCTTCTATTCCACGAACAACGATTTCCCTGTCGCTGACAGCGGCGCCATCGGGCGCCGCGGTTTCTGTACAGGCAAGAAGGACATTGAACGATGGCAACGATCACAGCAGCGATGGTCAAGGATCTCCGCGAATCGACCGGCGCGGGCATGATGGATTGCAAAGCGGCGCTGACCGAGAACAACGGCGACATGCAGGCCGCGCAGGATTGGCTGCGCAAGAAGGGCCTGTCCAAGGCCGCGAAGAAGGCCGGCCGCGTGGCCGCCGAGGGCCTGATCGGCGCGCTGACCTCCGGCACCAAGGGTGTGCTGGTCGAGGTCAATTCCGAGACCGACTTCGTGGCGCGCAACGAGCAGTTCCAGGGCCTGGTCAAGATGATCGCCCAGGTCGCGCTGCATAACGGTGCCGATGTCGAGACGATCAGGGCGGCCAAGGTCGGCGACGTCACCGTCGAGACGGCGATCTCCGACGCCATTGCGACCATCGGCGAGAACATGACGCTGCGCCGCGCCGCTTCGCTCGAGGTGAGCAAGGGCGTGGTGTCGAGCTACGTCCACAACGCCGTCGTCGAAGGCGCCGGCAAGATCGGCGTGATCGTGGCGCTGGAGTCCACCGGCAAGACTGACGAGCTCGCAGTGCTCGGCCGCCAGCTCGCGATGCACGTCGCGGCGGCGAAGCCACTGGCGCTCGATCCGGCCGGGCTCGATCCGGAGACCGTCAAGCGCGAGAAGGACGTGCTGGCCGACAAGTACCGCCAGCAGGGAAAGCCTGAAAACGTCATCGAGAAGATCGTCGATTCCGGCCTGAAGACCTACTACAAGGAAGTCTGCCTGCTCGATCAGGCCTTTATCCACGACAGCGGCAAGTCCGTTGCCCAGGCGGTGAAGGAAGCTGAGGGTAAGGTCGGCGGGCCGATCAAAATCGCTGGCTTTGTGAACTATGCTCTCGGTGAGGGAATCGAGAAGCAGGAAAGCGACTTCGCCGCCGAAGTCGCGGCCGCCAGCGGCAAGAAGTAACCGCTGACACCTGGCGTCCGGCGTCCGCGCCGGAGGCCTGCCTGCGCGGGATGAGAAAGCGATCGCATCATGGCTGAGCCGATCTATCGTCGCGTGGTGATCAAGCTGTCCGGCGAATATCTGGCCGGCTCCCACGGGTTCGGTATCGATCAACCGACAGTCGACCGTGTCGCCGACGACCTGATCGCGGCCCGCAAGCTCGGTGTCGAGGTCGCGGTCGTGATCGGCGGCGGCAACATCGTCCGCGGCGTCGAGGTGTCCTCGCGCGGCGTGTCCCGGCCGACCGGCGACACCATGGGCATGCTTGCTACCATGATGAACTGCCTCGCGCTCGAGGCGGCGATCGAGCGCAAGGGGACCCCGGCGCGGACCTTGTCGGCATTCGTGATGCCGGAGATTTCCGAGCTGTTCACCCGTAGTGCGACGCACAAATATCTCGCCGAGGGACGCATCGTCCTGCTCGGCGGCGGAACCGGCAACCCGTTCTTCACCACCGATACCACCGCCGTGCTGCGCGCGGCCGAGATCGGCGCAGAGGCGGTGCTGAAAGCCACCAATGTCGACGGCGTCTACAGCGCCGATCCGAAGAAGGACCCCAAAGCCAAGCGCTTCGACCGCCTGACCCATTCGCAGGCGATCGAGGGCGGCTACAAGGTCATGGACGCGACCGCTTTCGCACTTGCCCGCGAGACGTCGCTGCCTATCATCGTGTTCTCGATCGCGGAGCCCGGTTCGATCGGTGCGATTCTGCGCGGTACCGGACACGGCACGGTCGTCGCCGGCTGATCGCCGCGCCTCCGGGCGTCGACAGCCGGTTTTCTAGTAAAGGGAGAAGCGTCATGGCCGCAGCTGGTTTTGACATCAACGACGTGAAGCGCCGCATGCAGGGCGCCACACAATCGCTCAAGCACGAGCTCGGCGGTCTGCGTACCGGCCGCGCCGCGGCCTCCATGCTGGAGCCGGTCCAGGTCGAGGCTTACGGCTCGCATATGCCGCTCAACCAGGTTGCGACCATCAGCGTGCCCGAGCCGCGCCTGCTCTCGGTGCAGGTCTGGGACAAGACGATGGTGAAGGCCGTGGAGAAGGCGATCGTCGACTCCAACCTCGGCCTTTCGCCGGCAACCGAAGGACAGGTGCTGCGCTTGCGGATTCCCGAACTCAACGAGGAGCGCCGCAAGGAGCTGGTCAAGGTCGCGCACAAATACGCGGAAGCGGCCAAGGTCGCGGTACGCCACGTGCGCCGCGACGGCCTCGACGTGATCAAGAAGCTCGAGAAGAATCACGAGATCTCCGAAGACGATCAGGAGCGCCTGTCGAACGAAGTGCAGAAGGCGACCGACGGCGTGATCGCCGAAGTCGATCAGCTGCTCGCCGCCAAGGAAAAGGAAATCCTGACGGTCTGAAGGCGCTACGGGAAAGAGTCGATGTCGAACGCCGCCGCCCCAGCAACTGACGGACCGGATCGCTCCGGCAGTCCGTTGCATGTGGCGATCATCATGGACGGCAACGGGCGCTGGGCCGCTTCGCGCGGCCTGCCGCGCGTCGAGGGCCATCGCCGCGGCGTCGAGGCGCTGCGCCGCGTGGTGCGTGCGGCCCATGAACTCGGCATCGTCTATCTCACGATTTTTTCGTTCAGCTCGGAAAACTGGTCGCGGCCGGCCAGCGAGATCGGCGATCTGTTCGGCCTGCTGCGCCGCTTCATCCGCAACGATCTGGCGACGCTGCATCGTGACGGCGTGCGGGTGCGCGTGATCGGCGAACGCGCCGGGCTCGACCCCGACATCTGCGCGCTGCTCAATGAGGCCGAGGAGCTGACGCGGAATAACGTCAAGCTCAACCTTGTGGTCGCCTTCAATTACGGCTCGCGGGCGGAGATCGCTGCCGCCGCGCGGCGCCTTGCGCGCGAGGTCGCCGAAGGCAAGCGCGACGCCGACTCCATCGATGCCGATACGCTCGGGCAATATCTCGATGCGCCCGACATTCCGGACCCGGATCTGATCATTCGGACCAGCGGCGAACAGCGGCTGTCGAACTTCTTGATGTGGCAGGCCGCCTATAGCGAGCTCGTGTTCGTGCCGATTCACTGGCCGGATTTCGACAAGGCGGCGCTGGAAGGCGCGATTGCGGAATACGGCAAGCGTGAGCGCCGGTTCGGTGGCCTCGCCGCGAAAACCGGCTCGTGAGCGAGGGCGAAGCCGCACCGGCGGCAGCAAGCGAGCAGTCGCCGGCCTCAGCAAGCGAGCAGGGGTCGCGCAACTTCGCGATGCGCGTGGTTGCGGCGCTGGTGCTGGCGCCGGTTGCGATCGCGCTGGCCTATCTGGGTGGCATCGCCTGGTCGCTGCTGGTGACGCTGGTTGCAGTCGGATTGTTCGCGGAATGGCTCATGGTCACCGGGCTCGGACGGGAGCTCCGCGTCATGGTGCCGGGTGTTGTCGCGCTGCTGCTCGCGGGACTTTGCCTGATCGCCGGCCGCATCGATGCGGCGCTGGTGGTCCTCGCCTCCGGTGCGGTTGTCGTGGCGCTGACCTCGGGCGTGCGGCGCAACTGGGCCATCGCGGGATTGCTCTATGCTGCGGCCGCCGAGATCGCATCGGTGCTGCTGCGTCTCGATACGGCGAAGGGCTTTGCCGCGCTGATGTTCGTGTTGCTGATCGTGTGGGTCACCGACATCGGCGGCTATTTCGCGGGCCGCAGCATCGGTGGGCCGAAGCTTTGGGTGCGGGTCAGCCCCAAGAAGACATGGGCTGGCGCGGCCGGTGGTTTCGTCGCGAGCCTGTTGGTTGCGGCCTGCTTTGCCGCCTTCGAGATCGGCACGGCCGGGCCGCTGCTGATGCTCGGCGCCGTGTTGTCGGTGGTCTCGCAACTTGGCGATCTCTTCGAATCCGCTGTGAAGCGGCGGTTCGGGGTGAAGGATTCGAGCCACATCATTCCCGGCCATGGCGGCCTTTTGGATCGCCTGGACGGATTTGTCGCGGCCGTCATTGTGGCGGCGATTTTCGGCTTTCTCCGTGGTGGCGCCGATGGCGTCGGACGCGGTCTTATGGTTTGGTGATGAGATGAGCGCAGTTCCGTTGCGTAACAACAAGGCCGCGGCGGCATCCGCAGCACGGTCCGTGACCGTCCTCGGTGCCACCGGCTCGATCGGCGACAGCACGATGGATCTGCTGCGTGGCGCGCGTGACCGTTACCGGGTCGAGGCGCTGACCGCGAACAGCAACGTCGAGGGACTGGCCAAGCTCGCCAAGGAGTTCGGCGCGCGGTTCGCCGCCATCGCCGATCCGGCGCGGCTTTCCGAATTGAAGGACGCGCTGGCCGGAACCCGGATCGAATGCGGGGCCGGGGAGAGCGCCATCATCGAGGCGGCTGCGCGGCCGGCGGATTGGGTGATGGCCGCGGTCAGCGGCGCTGCCGGATTGAAGCCGGCACTTGCCGCGGTCGATCGCGGCGCAACCGTCGCGCTCGCCAACAAGGAGTGCCTGGTCTGCGCCGGCGACATCTTCATGGAGCGGGCCAAGAAGGCCGGCGCCTGCATCCTGCCCGCGGACTCCGAGCATAATGCGCTGTTCCAGGCGCTGGCGTCCGGCAATCGCGAGGAACTGACGCGGGTGATCATCACTGCGTCCGGCGGGCCGTTCCGCACCTGGGCTCCCGCCGACATCGAGCAGGCGACGCTGGAACAGGCGCTCAAGCATCCCAACTGGAGCATGGGGCAGAAGATCACGATCGATTCCGCCTCGATGATGAACAAGGGCCTCGAGGTGATCGAGGCGTCCTACCTGTTCGCCCTGGCGCCCGACGAGATCGACGTGCTGGTGCACCCGCAGTCGATCATCCACGGCATGGTCGAGTTCTCCGATCGCTCCGTGATGGCCCAGCTCGGCACGCCTGACATGCGGATCCCGATCGCGCATTGCCTCGGCTGGCCGGACCGGATCGTCGGCCCGTCCGCCAAGCTCGATCTCGCCAAGATCGGACAGCTCACCTTCGAGGCGCCGGACTTCCACCGTTTCCCGGGGCTGCGGCTCGCTTACGAGGCGCTGCGGCTCGGGCATGGCGCGACGACAGTCTACAACGCTTCGAACGAGATCGCGGTCGCCGCGTTTATCGCCGGCAAGATCAAGTTCGGTGCGATCGCCCGGCTGGTCGAGGCGACGATGAACGATTGGATCAGGTCGGGGAATCAGCCACCACTGCATTCGGCGGATGATGCGATTTCCGTTGACCATATCGCGCGAAATAAAGCTGCCGCCCTATTGCCTCAAATTGCCTTAAAGGCAACCTAGAGGGTTGGGGACGGAGCCTATGGCTCTTGTCGAGGGGAATTCGAATGCCCGAGTATTTTCTTCATAGTATCAATGCGTTGAGCCATGGGCTCCTCGGCTATATCGTTCCCTTTCTCTTCGTCCTGACCATCGTTGTTTTCTTTCACGAGCTCGGCCACTTCCTAGTCGCGCGCTGGGCCGGCGTGAAGGTGCTGACGTTCTCGCTGGGGTTCGGACCGGAGCTTGCCGGCTTCAACGACCGGCATGGCACGCGCTGGAAGATCTCCGCGATTCCGCTCGGCGGTTACGTCAAATTCTTCGGCGACGACAGCGAGGCATCGACGCCCTCGACGGAGACGCTCGCCGCCATGACGGCGGAGGAGCGCGAAGGCAGCTTCCACCATAAATCGGTCGGCAAGCGCACCGCGATCGTCGCGGCCGGTCCGGTCGCGAATTTCATCCTCGGCGCCCTGATTTTCGCGGGTATGGCGCTCTATTACGGCAAGCCCAGCACGATCGCCCGGGTCGACGGCTTGGTTGCCGAGAGCGTCGCTGCGAACGCGGGCTTCAAGGTCGGTGATGTCGTCGTCGATATCGACGGCAGCGCGATCCAGAGCTTCGCCGACATGCAGCGGATCGTAGCTTCGAATGCTGGTTCAGAACTTGGGTTCAAAGTGAAGCGGGACGGCGCGGTCGTTGCGCTGAAGGCAACGCCGGCACTGAAGGAGGTCAAGGACCCCTTCGGCAATGCCCACCGAATCGGCGTGCTCGGAATCGAGCACAAGGCTCAGGTCGGCGAAGCCTCCAGCGCTCCGGTCGGCGTCTTTGAAGCCATGAAGATCGGTGTCGAGCAGGTTTGGTACATTATTTCGAGCACCTTCAAGTTCCTGGGGTCGCTGTTCGTCGGAACCGGCAATCCGGCCGAGGTGAGCGGGGTGATTGGAATCGCGAAGCTGTCGGGTCAGGCCGCGAGCGCCGGGTTCCAGTTCGTTGTCAATCTTTGCGCCATCCTCTCGGTCTCGATCGGGCTGTTGAACCTGTTCCCGATTCCGCTTTTGGACGGCGGACACCTCTTGTTCTACAGCGCGGAGGCGCTTCGTGGGCGCCCGCTTTCAGAGCGGACGCAGGAGGTGGGTTTCCGAATCGGGCTGGGTTTGGTTCTGATGCTGATGGTGTTTGCGACGTATAACGACATCCTCAGAATCGCTGGGTCCTGAAACGGGGCTTTTCTGTGGCGTTGCCAATGGGCAACGTCTTGGTATGAAAATGGAAATGTTCAGCTGTAGTAAGTTTGCCCCCTTGGCAAAGTTGGCTACAAGCTGAGCGGCAGGTTGGGAATCTGTCGGGTCGTTGGGGAACGGTCCGGCATTGCGAAAGATAAGGGCGCGTTGCGCATGATGTTTGGAATGCGAGTGAGGGGGGGGCTGTTCGCCGCCTTGGTCATGTTCGCCGCGCCGGTGGCGGCCACCTTGGCGGCCGTTGCTGTCTCTGCGCCTGCGCTTGCGCAGACGGTCGATTCGATCACGGTGGAGGGGAACCGCCGCGTCGAGCTCGAAACCATCCGTTCCTATTTCCATCCCGGACCCGGCGGTCGGCTGGGCCAGGCCCAGATCGACGACGGCCTGAAAGCGCTGATCGAGACCGGCCTGTTCCAGGACGTCCATATCGATCAGCGGGGCGGGCGCCTCGTCGTGGTCGTGGTCGAGAACCCGGTGATTGGCCGCGTTGCCTTCGAAGGCAACAAGAAGGTCAAGGACGAGCAGCTCACCGCCGAAGTCCAGTCCAAGCCGCGCGGCACCTTCTCGCGCCCGATGGTGCAGTCGGATGCCCTGCGCATCGCCGAAATCTACCGCCGTTCGGGCCGCTACGACGTGCGGGTCAATCCGCAGATCATCGAGCAGCCGAACAACCGCGTCGACCTGATCTTCGAGGTCAATGAAGGCGTGAAGACCGGTGTGCGGTCGATCGAGTTCATGGGCAACAATGCCTACTCGGCGTCCCGCCTGCGCGACGTCATCAAGACACGCGAATCAAACCTCTTGAGCTTCCTCGGCGGCAACGACGTCTACGACCCCGACCGGGTCGAGGCCGACCGTGACCTGCTGCGCCGCTTCTACCTCAAGAACGGCTACGCCGACGTTCAGGTCGTCGCCGCGCTGACCGAATACGATCCCGACAAGAAGGGCTTCCTGGTTACCTTCAAGATCGAAGAGGGCCAGCAGTACCGCGTCGCGGCCGTCAACTATACGTCGTCGATCGCAACGCTCGATCCGAACGCGCTGCGCTCGTTCTCGCGCGTCAATATCGGCTCGCTCTACAACGCCGAGGCGCTGGAGAAGTCGGTCGAGGAGATGCAGATCGAGGCGTCGCGCCGCGGCTACGCGTTCGCGGTGGTCCGTCCGCGCGGCGATCGCAATTTCGACAATCACACGGTGTCGATCACCTTCGCGATCGATGAAGGTCCGCGCACTTATATCGAGCGCATCAACATCCGCGGCAACAGCCGCACGCGCGACTACGTGATCCGCCGCGAATTCGATATCTCGGAAGGCGACGCCTACAACCGTGCGCTGGTCGACCGTGCCGAGCGCCGGCTGAAGAACCTCGACTTCTTCAAGACGGTGAAGATCACCACCGAACCCGGATCCTCCAGCGATCGCGTCATCCTGATCGTCGATCTCGAGGAGAAGTCGACCGGCGACTTCTCGGTGTCGGGCGGCTATTCGACCACCGACGGCGCGCTGGCTGAAGTCAGCGTCTCCGAGCGCAACCTGCTCGGCCGCGGCCTGTTCGCGAAGGCGTCGGTGACCTACGGCCAGTATGCCCGCGGCTACTCGCTGTCGTTCGTCGAGCCCTATCTGCTCGACTACCGCGTCGCGCTCGGCCTCGATTTCTACCAGCGCCAGCAGCTGTCCAACAGCTACATCGCCTACGGCACCAAGACGCTCGGCTTCAGCCCGCGCCTCGGCTTCAGCCTGCGAGAAGATCTGTCGCTGCAGCTGCGCTACTCGATCTATCAGCAGGAAATCACCCTGCCGTCGACGCTCAACAACTGTAACAACAATCCCTTCCTGGCTGACGGTGTAACGCCCAATCCTGCGTTCAATCCGAGCCCGGCCTATGCGAACCTGAACGGGATCAGCCTGGTGTCGACCAACGGTCTCGGCTGCTACAGCGACGGCGAAGCCTCGCTGCCGGTCCGCAAGGAGCTGGCGGGCGGCAAGACCCTGACCTCGGCGCTGGGCTACACGCTCAACTACAACACGCTCGACAACAACAAGAACCCGACCGACGGTCTGATCATCGACTTCAAGCAGGACTTCGCCGGCGTCGGCGGCGACGTCAGCTACATCAAGAGCGCGATCGACGCGAAGTACTACACCCCGCTGGTGTCGGATATCGTCGGCGTGATCCACGCCCAGGGCGGCATCCTAAACAAGCTCGGCACCCAGGATCTGCGCATGCTGGATCATTTCCAGATGGGCCCGAACCTGGTCCGCGGCTTCGCGCCTAACGGCATCGGTCCGCGTGACATCAACCCGTACGGCACCATGGACGCCATCGGCGGCACCAAATACTGGGGCGTGTCGGCGGAGCTGCAGATGCCGTTCTGGTTCCTGCCGAAGGAAGTCGGGCTCAAGGGCGCGGTCTATGCCGACGCCGGCGGCCTGTACGACTACCAGGGACCGACCTCGTGGGCGGCGACGGGCGAAGTCAACACGCCTGGCTGCGTGAGGCCGACGAACAACCCGCCGTCTCCGGGTACCTGCCTTGGCCTGAGTTTTGACGACAGCAAGGTTGTCCGTACCTCGGTCGGTGTCGGCCTGATCTGGCAGTCGCCGTTTGGTCCGCTGCGCTTCGACTACGCTGTACCGCTGACCAAGGGTGCGTATGACCGCGTGCAAGAATTCCGGTTTGGCGGCGGTACGACTTTCTAAAACCGCTGCTCGACCGGACTGCGACGGATGGAATGGCGCAGCCGATCTTCTTCAAGAGTCCTCCTTCGTCATCGCTGGCTGAAATCGCCGCGCTGACGAAGGCGCAACTGGTCGACCCCGAAAGGGGCGCGCTTCAGATCAGGGGGCTGGCCTCGCTCGACGAGGCCGGTCCGATGCATCTCGCGTTTTTCGACAATCTCAAATACGCCGACCAACTGGCCGCGACCAAGGCCGGCGCCTGCCTGGTCAGCCCGCGTTTCGAGGCGCAGGTGCCGAAGGGCACCGCCGTGCTGCGGGCGGCAAAACCGTTCCAGGTGTTCGTCGAGCTCGCCCGCGAATGGCACGCCGATGCGTTGCGGCCGCAATCCTGGTTCGGAACCGAGGGCATCGCCTCGTCGGCGATCATCGATCCCACCGCGCGCCTCGAGGATGGCGTCATCGTCGATCCGCTGGCCGTGATCGGCCCACGGGTCGAGATCGGCTCGGGCACCATCATCGGCGCCGGCGCGGTGATCGGCGCTGACGTCAAGATCGGCCGCGACTGCAATGTCGGCGCCAAGACCACCATTCAGTTCGCGCTGATCGGCAACAACGTGCTGATCCACCCGGCCTGCAATATCGGCCAGGACGGCTACGGCTTCATCTTCTTCGGGCCGGCAGGGCACGTGAAGGTGCCGCAGACCGGCCGTGTGGTGATCCAGAACAATGTCGAGGTCGGCGCTGCCTCGACCATCGACCGCGGTTCCCTGCGCGACACCGTGATCGGCGAGGGCACCAAAATCGACAACCAGGTCCAGATCGGCCACAATGTGACCATCGGCCGGCACTGCCTGCTCGCAGCCCAGATCGGGCTCGCGGGCAGTCTGACGATCGGCGACAACGTCGCGCTCGGCGCCAAGGTGGGCATCAACAACCACCTCAAGATCGGCGACGGCGCCCAGGTGACGGCGATGAGCGCGGTCAAGGACGACATTCCGGCTAACGGTCGCTGGGGCGGGCATTTCGCCAAGCCGACCAAGCAGTGGTTCAGGGAAATTATCGCGGTGGAGCGCCTGGTGCGCGACAACGAAGCCAAAGGCAAGGAACAGGAGTGATGGAGGAGGCACCGGTCAAATTCGAGCTCGTGGATATCAACGATATCCTGAAGACGCTCCCGCATCGCTTTCCGATGTTGCTGATCGACCGCGTGATCAAGATCCGCACTGACTACAGCGGCATCGGCATCAAGAACGTCACCTTCAACGAGCCGCCGTTCCAGGGGCATTTCCCGGATCGCCCGGTTTACCCCGGCGTGATGATGATCGAGGCGATGGCGCAGACCGCCGGCGTGATCGGCATCAAGTCGGTCGAGGGCACCGAGAAGCCGCGCGCGGTGTATTTCCTCACCATCGACAAGTGCAAGTTCAGGAAGCCGGTGATGCCCGGCGACACCATCGAGTACCACATGCGTTCGCTCGGCCGCCGCAAGACGATGTGGTGGTTTCACGGCGACGCCAAGGTCAACGGTCAGATTGTCGCCGAGGCCGATGTGGGCGCGATGCTGACGGATTAGAGCGTTTTCGAGCGAAGTGGCCCCCGGTTCGCGTGAAGAAAACGCGTCAAAAAAGGAAGCCCTGGGCCGCCGAGTTCACGACGTCCTGCACGCGTATCGGCCGTCCGCGCCCGCGATCCGCAGGACGCGATTGAGGAAGACGCCCATCGATGGTGCGATCATCAGCGCGTCGTAGGTCTCCGTGGGCACGCCGCAATAATGCTGGTAGCTGCCCCTAACCGCGACCAGCAGCGTGCGATCGCCCGCGCTGTAGCAGACCCGCTGGACGATCGTGCTGCGGTTGATGTCGCGGCAGTCGAAGGTCGAGAGATCGACGGTCGTACTGTTGCCGAGATCGACGGTCTCCGGCCCGATCGGCGCGGAGAACAGGCTGAGGATCAGCGCGGCGGCCCGGACCATGGATCGGTTGCGACCTTCTCGATTGCAACAGGTCGTCATCATACGTCACTGGACAGGGCGGGCAAAGTCGCGCTAACGACCGCCGAACCCGACAGCATAACGCCTTGATAGCGCCTTGGCGCCACTAACGAATTCCGGACCGTAACGACATGAGCATGATCGACCCCACTGCGCGGATTGCGGATGGCGCTGTGATCGGGGCCGGCACCGAGATCGGTCCGTACTGCATCATCGGCCCCAACGCCGTGCTGGGCGAGAACTGCAAGCTGATCGCGCATGTCACGATCAGCGGGCACACGAAGATCGGCGCCGGCTGCGTCATCTCGCCGTTTGCCGCGCTCGGCGGGCCGCCGCAGGATCTCAGCTATCGCGGCGAGCCGACCCGTCTCGAAGTCGGCGAAGCCTGCACGATCCGCGAAGGCGTGACGATGAATGTCGGCACGGTCAAGGGCGGCGGGCTCACTCGCGTCGGCGATCGCGGCTTCTTCATGAACAACAGCCATGTCGGCCATGACTGCATGGTCGGCAACGGCGTGATCTTCGCGACGTCAGCGACGCTCGGCGGCCACTGCGAGATCGGCGACTTCGTCTATATCGGCGGCCTGTCGGCGGTGCACCAGTTCACCCGCGTCGGCTCGCAGGTGATGATCGGTGGCGTCTGCGGCGTGCGCGGCGACATCATCCCGTTCGGGTTAGCCAACGGTCAATACGCGGTGCTCGAAGGGCTCAACATCATCGGCATGCGGCGGCGCCAGTTCACCAAGGCGCGGCTGGCGACGGTGCGCGCGTTCTATCAAAAGCTGTTCCACGGTCCCGGCATCTTCGCCGAGCGGCTGGCTTCGGTGCAACCTCTGGCGGGTGAGGATCCTGCGATCGCGGAAATCCTTGCCTTCATCGAGGGCGGCAAGCTCCGGCCGCTCTGTCTTCCCGCCGACGTCAATTGAGCAGGGGATGGCCGCCAGCATGACGTCAGCGGCTCCCTCGCTTTCCTCGCCGGTCGGCGTGATCGCCGGCGGCGGCGCCATGCCGTTCGCGGTCGCAGATCAGCTCACCGCGCGCGGCATCACGCCGGTGCTGTTCGCGCTGCGCGGTGCCTGCGATCCGGCGCGCGCGCAGCGGTTTCGTCACCGCTGGATCTCGGTCGGCCAGCTCGGACGCGCGACCCGGCTGTTCCGCGACGAAGGCTGCCGCGACCTGATCTTCATCGGCACCCTGGTGCGTCCCGCGCTGTCGGAGATCCGGCTCGACTGGGGTACGCTGCGGCTGCTCGGCCATGTCGTGCGCGCGTTCCGCGGCGGCGACGATCATTTGTTGTCGAGCGTCGGCCGCATCCTCGAGCAGCAGGGATTTCGCATGGTCGGAATCAAGGATGTCGCGCCCGATCTCCTGATGCCTGAGGGCGCCGTGACCCGCACGACGCCGGACTCGAGCGCGCTCGCCGACATCGCGCGCGGACGCGGCGTGCTCGATGCGCTTGGACCGTTCGACATCGGTCAGGCGGCCGTGGTGATCGACGGTCACGTGGTTGCGGTCGAAGACATCGAAGGTACCGACGGGCTGTTGGCGCGGGTGGCGCGGCTGCGCGCCGAGGGCCGCATCCGCGCCAAGGCCGGCCGCG
>NZ_JACMYP010000220.1 GCF_020889705.1 Bradyrhizobium altum
CGTGTAATGCCGATATCGACATTACACGTACTCACGCGGCGTGATGTCCACGCGGACGTCGTTCCATTCCTCAGGTGGAATCTCGGCGAGCCGCCGTTCCATCAGCGCCTCGCCGGTCGACACGATCTGGATGACCGCGGCATGGCCGTCGGCCAGGTCCCGCTCGATGGAGCGGACCAGGGTCGGCGTCTTCGTGCTGGTGAGCAAATGGCCGAAGAAACGCTGCTTGGCGGACTGGAAGGCCGAGCGCGCGGCCGACTTCGCCTGGCGATTGAGCGTGCCGGTCTCCCCGGTGATGTTGGCGGCCTGCAGCGCCGCGTCGAGGTGATTGTGGATGACGCTGAACGCGCCGGCGTAGGCGTCGTAGATGCGCCGCTGCTCGTCGGTGAGCTGGTGCTCGACGAGCTCGTATTCGACGCCGTCGTAGGAAAGCGAGCGGGCGGTGTAGAGACCGAGTGAGCGAAGATCGCGGGAGAGCACCTCCATCGCCGCGACGCCGCCTTCCTCGATCGCCTCCACGAATTCGGCGCGGGTGGCGAACGGGAAGTCGTCGCCGCCCCAGAGCCCGAGCCGCTGGGCGTAGGCGAGATTGTGCACGGCGGTCGCGCCCGTCGCCGAGACATAGACGACGCGAGCGTTCGGGAGCGCGTGCTGCAGGCGCAAGCCCGCGCGGCCCCGCTGCGAGGGGGCGACATCGCCCCGCTCGCCTTTGCCGCCACCGGCATTCTGCATGGCATGGCTCTCGTCGAAAATAATGACTCTGTCGAAGTCGGAGCCCAACCATTGAACAATCTGCCGGACGCGCGAAAGCTTCTCGCCGCGATCGTCGGACCGCAGCGTAGCGTAGGTTAAAAATAGGACGCCTTCGGCCAACCGGATCTCGCGCCCTTGAGGGAAGCGCGAGAGCGGCGAGACCAGTAGCCGCTCCATGCCGAGCGCCGACCAGTCGCGCTGTGCGTCCTCGAGCAGCTTGTCCGACTTCGAGATCCAGACCGCTTTGCGCCGGCCCTTCAGCCAATTGTCGAGAATGATGCCGGCGGACTGGCGACCCTTGCCGGCGCCGGTCCCATCACCGAGCATGAAGCCTCGGCGGAAGCGGACGGCGTTGGGCGCATCGTCGCGGGCGGCCGTGACGAGGTCGAAGGTCTCGTCCACCGTCCAGGCGCCAGCAAGACAATCGCCATGCGCCTCGCCGGCATAGATCATCGTCTCGAGCTGGGCGTCAGACAAGATGCTGTCGCTGACGAGGTTCGCCGGCAGGCGCGGCCGATAGCTAGGCTTCGGCGGCGCGACCGAGGCCATCGCGGATGACTGCACCAGCTTGGTCGGGTGCGCCTGCGCGCCGGCAATCCGGATCGACTGAAGGCGGTATTCCTCGTAGATGGCGTCGCTGAGATGCGCGCCCTCGGGCGGCGTCCAGTCGATGGTCTCATAAGCAAGGTCGAGGGCTTCGGGATCGGTGACCAACGCCTTGGCCGACCGTGCGGCGGCCCCTGCGAGATAGCCGCGCACGGTGCGAGGCGCCGGCGAGGCTGGCGTGGAAAGCGCGCCAGTCGATGCGACGGTCAGGCGAGGTGGAACGTGCTCGCCGATCCAGCGGAGCAGCGTCGCGACGTCGGGCGCTATTCCCGGCGACGACGGGAATGCGTGCGGGTCATCGGCCGGCGCCTTATCGATGATCGTCAGGCGCGTCTCAATGCTGGTGCCGTGCTTGGCATAAACCGCGCCGTCGATCGCAGCGGTGAACACCACGCGCCCGCACTCCTGCAGACGGGCGAAGGCGTCGCGCCAAGCCGAGGCCTCGGGTGAGACGTTTGCGCCGGTGATCGTGACCAGCCGGCCGCCATCGGCGAGGCGCGCCAGGGCCGAGGCGATGTGACGATAGGCCGTGTCGGCCATGCGGCCGGAAACGTTCGCCATCGCCGAGAACGGCGGGTTCATCAGCACGACACTTGGGACGACGGCGGGATCGAGGTGATCGTCGATTTGGGCCGCATCGAAGCGCGTGACGGAAATGGCCGGAAAGAGGGAAGAGAGCAACATGGCCCGGGTCTCGGCCAGTTCGTTCAGCACGAGGGCGCTGCCGGCGATCTCGGCGAGGATGGCGAGCAGCAGCGCTTGTGCGAAGAGATTCACCTCAACCTTGGATACCGCTTGTTCTGCCGCCTTGGACTCGATGGCGACGTGCACGACCATTCGACCTTCTCGAAGAAGCGATGAGACGTGACCTGAACCAGGGGGCTCTCCCAACTCGAATCCGTCCGAGCGGGCCATAGCGAACTGGCCAAATCCCATAGTCGGTAAATCACGACCCGAATGTGGAACCTACAAGTGCTGTCACATCCACGACGGTGTTGTCGCCGACCGATGACGGTTTGCTGAACGTCTTACGCGGGCACGCTCAACCCTTCAGCACCGAGAGCCATCACAAGTCGTCAGTCTGCATCGGCAACATTGATGTCGAGGGCGGCGTCGATCGAGCTGAGTGCGCGGTGAGCGTCTTCATCGGGCTTCGTCCAGAGAACCGCTCCGGTGCCCTCAGCTTTGGCGGCCAGCTCCGCTATGCTCCGCTTGTAATTGTCGACGATCTTCGGATCGGCCGTTATATACCCGAACGGAAACGGGTAGCTGGAAGCGAGATCTGGCGCATGGACCAAGACCGCCACCCAGCTTCCGGGCTTCAGGATGACTTCGAGAGCGAAGGGAAGCTCACTGGCTGGTACCGCCAGGCAGCGGTCGAACAGCGCAGGTTGTCGATTGGCTTGACCGTAGAGTTTGCTCCACCCCTTCCTGTCGTAAGCGTTTCCGGACCTAGCAAGCAGCACGGTGCCGTCATCGATTTGATTGGCTTTTGAGAGATCCCGAGCGAGGTTCACGAATGGGATGTTTCGTCCCCACGACGAGACCGTAGGCGGGAGCCAAAAGACCGGCGTGCGCATGGTCGACGATCCCTCCGCCGTCGCCTGCGTCCAATCGAGCAGAGCTGAACGTAGCCTATCGGACGCTACGGACCCGACGAGACGAAGTCCAGGCGCTCCGGCACCCTTCAATACCTGTCCGTCAGTAGAGGCGGCAGCACTGACCCACTGTTGTCGCTCGAGTGAGGACCTCACTCCCCCGCGCCGCATGATTCCTCCATCGATCCGATCCACCGCCTCGAAGGCAAGCTGGTGGTCCGAGGGAGCTACGACGGACTTCATCTGCTCGCTGATTGCCGAAATTAGGGGGCCTCTAGAACCCGGCCGGCCTCGGTTAGAGAGCTCTGAGAAGTCGGGCGAGGCGCTGGCTTCATCCGCCGGCCGCCAACGGACCGGTATCTGGAAGATCGCCGTCGTGGCAGCGACGGGCTGAATATCCTCGATCGAAGTCAGACGCGCATCCTCGTCGAGCCAGCGGCGTCTGGCTTGCGTGCTGCGCCACTCCTGAAAGTGAAGGTCGAACGCCTCGGCGGCTTCGGCACCGGCGGCCGCTGCCTTCTCACGGTTTGGGAGCTTGAGCTCCTCGATCACCTTGGCCTCTCGCGCGTTGAGAGAGCTCTCTTCCACTGGAGTGAGAGCGGCAAGATCAAAGGCAACCGTTGCGTTGATTTCCTCTACCTCGAAAAGGTCCAACCTGTCCGAGTCGGGCGAGAGCGCCTTCCAGCCTCGCTGAGACAGGTGAAGCTGTCCGTTGCGCTCTTCCACAAGTCCCGTGCTCAAGACGTCCTGAAGCAGGATCTTGGACTCCGACGGGTCGAAGTCGAAGAATGCAAGCATGTCGTCCAACCGGATGCCCGGAATCAGATGCACCAGTCGCGTGGCATATTCGGTCGCAAGCGGTATTGACGTCCGTTTCATGACGAGCGCCGCGATCCTGAATTTTTGGCAACGGACCGCGAAAGTGGCGACGTCGATGTCCAAGTGATTAGGAATGCTCGACGTCATTGCCCTTCCTTTCCGATCGACATGATTCGATTGGCGGCCTTCAGTTCACGGACAACGGAGGTTAGGGAGTTGCCATGCCTGTCGAACATACGGACGGATCCGACGATCACGAGACGCTCCATCGCCCGGGAAAGCGCGACGTTCACTCGGTTCGCGGCGCGGATAAATCCCATGTCGCGTTCGGGATTGCTTCGCACCAACGAGAGGATGATGATCCGGTTTTCCTTTCCCTGATAGCTGTCGACAGTTCCGACCTTCACCAGCTTTCTGAATTCGGGCGCAAGGCCGGAAGTAATCAGCATTTCCTCCACCAGACCGACCTGCGGCGCGTACATGCAAATTACCCCGATGAGCGGCTCATCCTCCTTCAAGTCGCTCTTCGCGGCTTCCAGAAACTCGGGGCGCCCTGCGATCGTCTTCAAGCACGAAATGATGGTGGTCGCTTCTCGCCTGTTCACGAAGCTTTTGCCAGTCCCGCTCTCCTTGCTCGTCGACTTGGAGTAGCCGGTGTCTATCCAGACGATTTCATCATCCAGCGGGCGTGGCAGAAACCGGTAGTAGTCAGGCGGCGCTCCCCGCTCGGTCGCGAGATCCTGACCGGGATAGAACGTTTTGGCCACCAGCTTCCCGATCTTCGGAGCCATCCGGTACTGTGTCTTCAAACTACGGGCGACCGCTGAGCCATATGCCGAGTGAAACGCCCGCTCGAAGTCGCTTCGCCGGAGATCCCTCTTGGAGGTGAGATTGAGGCGTTCGCCCAACGCTTCTATGAGTTCATGACCGTAGAGCGGCGGAAGCTGCTTGTGGTCACCTACCAGAAGGACGCGACGTCCCGACTGCATTCCGACAGCGAGCTCGCCAGGCGTACAGCGCGCCGCCTCGTCGATGATAACCAGGTCGAACACGTTCTTGTTGATCTGGATGCCCTGCCGCCCGATGCCGACGCATGTTCCGCTGATGAGATTCCTGCTCCTGGCGAATAGCTCCTCGAGGCTCCTCCCCCGCATTCCAAGCGTCGCACCCCATTCCATCGCCAGGCCGTGGATTCGCAGAAGTCTCCGTCGCGCGTCCGGATCGTGTACCGAGTGCCGTTCGGCCACATTGGCGCGAACCTCCTCGAGAGCCCCACGCGGATCACCGCTGACGGAGACCGAATGCTCGGCCGCCGCGTCCGCCCAGGCTTCCCACAGTTGTTCGATCCTCTCCCGCGCCGCCGCCACAGTGTCCTGATCGCGAGATGTCGCAATGTCCTGCTCGCAGAATTCGATTTGGCGCATCAGCGACCCCAGCGTGTTTTCGACCTCGATCGATTCTTCTATGTAATCCCTATCGAGCCCAAGACGGTTCGCCGGCGGCACCACCCGTTCTTTCACGGCAGCACGGAATAGCTCGCGATAGCGGTCCTGGATCGCTCGCGCGTGGAATTTGTGCAGCATCGGAGATATCTTCGCGTGCTGACCCACGCGCAGAAGGTTAATGTTGCCACCGAACTTAGAGGCGACCTGCAGGATCTTTTCGGCGGCGTTATTTACCGCCTCGTGCGATTGGGACAGAACGAGGACGTTGTTCAATCTCGATTGCGTCAGAGCGAAATGAACGAAGGCGGCAATGAACGTCGTCTTGCCGGTTCCGGGCGGTCCTTGAAGCAACCCGAGCGGACCGTGCTTCCAGAGGTGCTTGAACGCTTCGTTCTGGTCGGGGTTGAGCCCATACTGCGTCAGGTCTTCGTCGCGAACCTCGGGACCGAACGCCTGCGGGGTCATGTCGCTATTGGGATCGAAGTACCGTATCAGATTGGGGATGGTCGACTTACCGTCGAGAATTCGCGAGACGGCGCGTGAACGCCGTTGAAAGCTGACGAGGTCGTCCGGGATCTTCAGCACGTCCCCCTTATGCAGACCGCGCGCACTACGAACGTTTCTGACGACTACTGTCGTTCCCTGGGTCCGTTCGGTGTCCAGATCGCCCAGCTTGTAACCATTGCACTGGACGCCGACTGCCTGCCCATCGCTCGGATCAACGTCCGGAACATTATCCTCCGCGACGAGGTACAAGGTACGCTCCTCCGCGTCGTACCTCGGCTCCGAGGCAAGCGTGACTTCCGGACTAATCTCCTCTTCGGCCAAGATAGTGCCCTGCCAGAACTGCGTGACCGGAAACCCGCGGTGAGGCGGTCGCTCAGGCATAGTCGCGCTCGTCACCGCGTCGGCGGTTTTGGAACTCGCGACGTCGTCCTTGGAAACGTCGTCCCTTGAGACGGAGACGGAACTCAAGTGCGCAACTATTAGAGCCGGCAGTTCGTCAAATCCGGCGAACCTGGTCGCTCGCGTCCGGCGGACGGTGACAGAACCCTCGAACGAGAATATGCGATGCCCCTGCGCCCAGGCTGCCTGCCTCATGTCGATCTTGGTCGCGACCGCTTCAATCGGCTTCGAATCGGCAGGATCGAAGTCGACGGTCACTCTCTGATCGAATCCGAAGATCTCGATCGTGTTCGGAGCCTTCTTCGGCTTTATGACGTGAAAAACGCCATTGTCCGATAGCATGGCCCCCTCAAACCCGACCCGCTGCATCTCGATCTCGAGCTCGAGCCTTGCGTTGGGGGGCCGACGCCGGCGGAACGCGATCGTCTCTTTGAGATGCTTTAGGGTCAGCCAGGGAGCGGCCCCCTCGGCACATTTCGAGACGCCCAGGGCGAAGAGCGCCCTTGTCTCCTCGTCGCTACAAACTTCAGCGAGTTCGGTGGCTATTTGTCCGACCGCAAAGCGGTCGCGCGTCCGCAGATCATTGTCGTCTGGCGGACAGTAGGCCGGTGTGCGCTTTCCTTCTTCGTCGGTCGTGAAGTCGACGGCATCCACAAGGATCGGACGCGGCAGGTCGCCGTCGAAACCCACCATAATGTTTCTCGGCGAGAGGTCGCCATGGACCAAGTCGAGCTGGTGAAGTTCGTCCACTGCATCGATAAGCGCCGCTACGAAGCGGCGAAGAGCATCCGGCGTCCAGTCGGAGGTTTTGCTTTCGGAAAGACGCTCACCTTCGACCCATTCCTGCACGAGCAGGAGACCATCGGTACAGAGACACGCGACATCGATTCTGGGCAGCCATTTCGCGTCCACGCGCCGCAGGGCATCGGCCTTGGCGAAGAATTCGATCAGGCGAACCGCGGATTTGCGACGTTCGCCCAGGACACGCTCCGGCCAGCTCTTGACGAAGAGATGATCATCGTTCCTACTGGCCTTGTAGATTCGATACGGCTTTTTGCTGATCCAGTCGGTAGGCTCGTAGTCCGAAATCGGGTCGACATCGCGGCGATAGGCGTCCAATTGCTTCTCTAGCAGTCTGCTGAAAAACCTTGAAATGGAGAGTTTTGTATTCTCGCGGGTCGTTGTTGGGGCGACGCGGCGAAGTTGGAGGTAGTTTTCCAGCCTGGTGTTGGTGTGCCCTGACGCGGGCGGCTAAGCGGCAAGCAGTTTGGGAATGCGGATCAGGTTATAGGCGATCAGATTGAGCAGGAAGTCGGCGGCGACGCGAGCGATGCCACGATGTTTGGTCTTGCGCATGGTGCCGTGCTGCTTGCCCCATCCGAAGATGCACTCGACCATCGCCCGGCGCGATTGCGACATGCCGTACCCCGGATGCCGCGTGGTTCGTTCGTCGATGGCGCTGTTGCGGGTCTTGCCGGTTTTGGTGACGGCCTGGTTCTGTGTCACATGCGGCGTCACGCCGATGGCACGAAGATTGGCAACATGATCGGCGGTATCGTACGCCTTGTCCTCACCAGCCGTGATACGGCGGCCTGCGGCTTTGCGTCTCGCCTTCAGCATGGTCTCCGAAGCCCGGCGTTCGGCGGTGCCATTGGCATGCGTGACCTTGCCTGCCACCGCCAGCCCATGCCGGTTCTCCATGGTGGCGTGGCCCATATAGCAAAGCTTGGCCTCCCGTCCGACCGCCTTGCGATAAAGCCTGCTGTCCGGGTCGCTGGTACTCGCATGGGTGTCGTTCTTGCGCTTCTGGCCGTGGAAGTTGGCGCCGTCATCATCGTCGCCACTGCCGTCCTTGGGGCGAAAGCTCTTCTGTGAAGCCCAGGCTTCGATCAGCGTTCCATCCACCGAAAAATGCTCGTCCGACAGCAGCGTCCTGACCTGCGGATGGTTCAGAAGCCTGGTCATGAACTTCGTGAACACATCGCCGTTCTGCAGCCGCTCCCGGTTCTTGGTGAAGCTGGTCGGGTCCCAGACCGGATCGTCCGGCGACAGTCCCACGAACCAGCGGTACAAAAGGTTGTAGTCCAGTTGCTCCATCAACTGGCGTTCCGAGCGGATGCCGTAGAACACCTGCAGCAGCAAGGCGCTCAGCAATTGCTCCGGAGGGATCGAAGGACGTCCCTGGCTGGCGTAGAGCCTCCCAAGGCTGCGGTTCAAATCACTCAAAACATCCCGGACAAGTTCCCGGACCTTCCGCAGCGGATGGTTCGCTGGCACACGCTTATCCGGCGCGATGTACGAAAACAGGCCGCCCTGATCCGTAAACCTGCCGCGCATGATCGCCCCCGCCGATTCGAGATGATAAAGTGAATCATCAAGCCCCCTCCGTGGCGAGGGGGTTCTTCAGCAGACTGCTAGAGAAGCCTTCTCGGTCTTGCGCACAAGTTCGGCGAACGCGTCGGCCGCTTCGACGCCGTTGTCAAAGCGCTCACGCGCTTCGGTCTTCAAACAACGATCGAACCAGCCCCTGAACGCGTCTGGAATATCCAGACCCTTCATGGTCCCGGACGTCCAGAGCGGAACGCGATCCATGGACTGCAGACGCTCTCCTGACAGCAGCGTCCAGACAAGCGCGCCAGCCAGGAACACATCCTGCTGAAATGGCGTTCCGCTCGAGCTCTTGCCCACGTCCTCGGGTACCCTGAACCCGCTTGCAAGAAGTTTCGAGCGCGTTCCACCGATCGACGTTCGTTCCGGGAAATGTGCGGCACCAAACCCGGAAAGAACGACCTTGCTTCGGCGCTCGTTGATCCAAACCGAATGTCGGTCAAGGTCGCGATGAGCAACCCGAATACGGTGAAGGCTCGCTATCCGGTCGAGGAACAACCGCGCCAATTCGACACGTCGCTCGAACGTCAGATCCTGGAGAGGACCCTGGAATCTGTTGAGCCTTTCGAGATCCGGCAGGCGGTCGAAGATCTCCGAGTACCTCAGAGTGTACTCGGAATCGAAGTGGATCGACCTCAGCACGTAGTTTTCGTACAGGGCCGGGTCCTGCACACGGATGTGTCCGAGCACGGCCCGCTCGCGCTCCGCCACGGACGCCGCGCTTCTTCGACGAGGAATTCGCTCTCGACGGTAAAATCCCACAACCTAAGCAGCCCCGTATAGTTCGGATCTTCAGGTTGATGACAGGAGAATTCCTCGAAAAGGGGGTGCTTGAATTCCGAATCACCGACCGGAATGAAGCCGTAAAATCGCGTCTTCCGGGGCTCGAACAGCTTTCCATTTTGGAAGAACCCCTGGAGTAGCGCACCAAGTTGCCCTGTGCACAGCGGGTTTGAGGCTCCAAACCGTGAGTGGGTCGTGAACAGGCGTCGAAAGTCTTGCTCGCGGGAAATCTTCAGGAAGTCCGCCAGCTTTACGGTCCTGTCGAGTTCGACCTTATCCAACCCACTCGGATCGCAATCCGGATGAGTGAGGACGACGACGCTTTCCACTGGCGGCGCGGCCGGAATCTTATGCACCTCGGATCTAATGAGATCAGCGAGGATCTTCGCGTTATCGCGAATTTCATGCGCGGGCGAACGACCTAGATTATCGGCGCCTCGGTGCCAAAAGCCGCCACGGTTGTCGATCCGACCGCGGATGTGCTTCAGATCGACCAGGATGATCCGATCGGCCGCTATGATGACGGCATCAATTTCGCGGTCCTGGCCACGCCGACCGCGCTGTCGCATCACGAAATTCGCAAATCCCATCCACTGCCGCGGAAGAACGCGGCGCATCTCGGCCAAGCCTTCCATCTCCGTGGGATGCGGACCTTGAGGTAGAAAGAAGTGGATATCCATTTATGCCCTAATTCGATCTAAAGACTATGATTAGCGTTGGCGGGATATCCGCCCAAATCCTCTGGACCAAAAGCTCTCGCCGCGGAGACTCAAGCTCCAGCCGCTGCCCCTCAGGTTGCATCGCTCGGCAATAGCCCCGCTGGGGCAGGATCGCCAGCCCCCTCTATCGTACAAGCTTGAATGATTCGCTTGGCGTCATCTCCCCCTTATCGCCCTATGACCTTCCGGTGCCGACCTGGCGGCGGCCGCCAGCCCGCGACATCGAACGGCGCGAGGCTAATCTAATCTTCGCTATTAGCGCCGGCACGGCGCTTCACCTCCGACAAGGTGTTTATCCTATTGTAGGATATTATGGTGGTGATCATCGGGAGGCGGCAAATTACCAAGTGCTCGATTTTATCGAAACCAAGTTTATTTGGGAGGCGCTCTCTTGCTTCTTCCTTTTTCAGCGCGCGGAGATAGTAACTCGTTAGCCGGCGGTTATATCGCACGAACAGCGCCCGATCGACCTCAACGCTCTCCAATTTGCCGCGGCGTCACATCGATCCACGGATCGGATTGATGACCCGGACCCCGGCAAAATCTTTCTCGTTGTCCGTTACCACGACGCAGTCGTTCGAACCGGCGACGGCCGCGATGATCATATCAAGCCCGTTGCGTGGCCGGCCGGCGGCTTTCCCTTCCGCCATCAATCCCGCCCAGATGAGGCCCGCCTTCTCGTCGAACGGCAGGATGCGGCCCGCGAACAAAGCCTGGGGCCCCTCCGGACCTGAGAACCAGGCGTCGAGCGCTGCTCGTCGTTTGCCGTTCGGCTTCTCCAGGATGCCACGATGGATTTCGGCGAGGGTAAGCGAGGTGATGAACAAATGGTCGTCGCGCTGTGCCGCCATCCAAGCCAGGAGCGATTCCGATGGCTGCGGCTTGACGACATTGCTGATGATGTTGGTGTCGAGAAGATAGCGTGTCACAGGTCGACCTTGCGCCCTTCTTCACGTGGGCGCGTCACGTCGAGATCGGCGCCGACGAGTGGCGAGCGCCGCAACGCGTTCAGGATGCCACCGGGCTTGGGCGGCTCGCCAGAAACGGCCCGTTGAACCGTGCGCCGGAGATTACCAGCTTCCGGCCCTTCCTCGCTCAGCTTGCGCGCAAGTACTCTGATGAGGTCGCGGTCGGCCTCAAGGGCCTGGAGTTCGAACCGCACAATGCCACGCTTCGTCAGCCGGGATCGGTAATTTTCGATCGCCCTTCTCTGTGCACTCTTGCTCACTGATCGCCTCCATAGTATATCTGGATATATAGCCGAATCTTCGGTTCGCTGCAAGGCCGCGGCTCTTTTGGGACCCCCAGAGCCGCAGAGATGAAAAGAGGGCGGAGCTGTGTGCGACGTCGCGATCACGCAAATGGCGGTCCGGACTGTTCATCACGAAAATATTTTTTGTACGATCGACTTTGCGGCATCCTTGAGGGCGTGCCGGGAGCGAAGTTGAAGGACAAGATTGGCGCTCTGGAAGCACGAAAGGCCGAGTTGGTCGACCTGCTCGCGAACGCGGAGGACCCGCCGCCCCTCCTCCACCCGAATATGGCGGGGATCTACCGTCACCGCGTGGCCGCCCTGTATGAGAACCTGCAAAGCGAAGGCGAGAGAGCCGAAGCGGCGGAGGTTTGCCGCACGTTGGTCGATCGGGTGACACTCGTCCCCAATGGCGAACAGCTAGCGATCATATTGCGCGGGGACCTAGCCGCGATCCTGCGCTTTGCGGCAGGCAAGAAAAACCCCGACTTCCTTTCGGAGGCCGGGGCTCTAGATGGTTTGCTATCGCAAGCATCGGTGGTTGCGGGGAGGCGCAACACCCGATCCCTGCGGAATGGGAACCAGAGCGTGAATGGCACCCGTTCCGAGGTACCGTCGCTAGTTGCGCAAGAAACAGTGGTCGCGCGGGCACCCACCATCCGATTTCTGCAATTGATTGAACGGGAGATCCCGAAGCTGGCCGCGTAGGGCCCACATGGTAGAAAACAAAAAGCAAAACTAGTGTTTGCAGGCACTTCTGAGCGGCGCGCCACTCAGCACAAAATTATGAACCTTATGTGATTGAAATTGCTAATCGATTCTGAGCTTGGAGGGGCATCGTCGTTTTCTATCGAACTCCTTGTCGGGGTCCCACTGGAGTAGCTATTCGCGCCAAACTCCTGACACGTCCGATGTGATCGTTCAGTTGGCTCGGACTTCCCGACGCGAAACACCCAAACCGCCAAGCATGCCAAGCTGTTTGAAGATTAACGTTCAACCTGGCGGCCGGGCCAAGCCGAGCGAATCGCGCAGGGTCGCCCCGTCGTACTCTGTGCGGAAGAGGCCCCGACGTTGCAGCTCCGGCACGAGGCCGTGGACCAACTCCTCCAAACCGCCCAGGAGGGTACGGAACCTGCAACATGAAGCCGTCGCAGGCGCCGGCCTCGAACCACTCCTGCATCCGATCGGCGACCGAACCGGGCGTGCCGGCAAATCCGCTGGTGGTTCTCCCGGCGCCGTAGCGCTGTCCCAGTTCCGCTAGGCTCAAGCCCGAGCGTCGCGTCAGTTCGGAGACCTCGCGGTAGTGCCCTTCGACCCCGGGAACGTCGAGATTCTCGGGCAAGACCTGATCTTGGGGGAAGCGAGAGAGGTCGACGCCCAGATGATAGGATAGTGTCGAGAGACCAGACTCTGGATGCGACAATTCGTGGAGTTGGTCGTGCAGCGCCTTGGCCTCCTTCTCCGTGTCGCCAATCACCGGAACAATGCCCGGCAACACCTTGATCGTATCGGGGTCACGTTCGACCGCGACGTCCATCAGGCCCGGCGTCACGAAGATGATCTCGGCCCACCGCGCCGCGAAATCGCGGCCGCGATCCGAAGCGCCGGCCTGGATGAAGACCGGGCGCCCTTGCGGCGGCCGGCTAACATTGAGCGGGCCTTGTACGTTGAACCATTTGCCGGAATGATCGATCCGATGCACCCACGCGGGGTCAGCAAACAGCGGCGTCTGGCGATCCCGGATCAGCGCACCATCCTCCCACGAATTCCACAGCTTGGTCACGACCTCGATAAACTCGTCGGCCCGCTCATAGCGCTCTTCGCGCGAAAGCTGCTCGGTCAGGCCAAAGTTGCGCGCCTCGGCTTCCTGGAATGAGGTGACGATGTCCGGCGGCGCGGCCGCCGCTGAGATGGTCGAGCGTCGCGAGCGCCCGCGCAAGTACGTAGGGCTGGGCGTAAGTCGTCGATATGGTCGCGCCGAGACCGAGATGCTTCGTCGCACCGGCGATGATCGAGAGCACCACCAGCGGATCGAGCCGCAGCGCACCCAAGGCGCCGTAGCGAAGCTGGCTGTCCAGGCTACCGCCTAGCGTGTCCGGAATCGCGAGGATGTCCGCAATGAACAAGAGATCAAACCGCCCCTGCTCCAGCAGCCGGCCGATATTCTGGTAGTAGGCGGCGGACAGCAGGTCGCCATCCGCCTCCGGATGCCGCCATCCGGCATGGCTGCCGGAGACGGGGCCCGCGGAGACAAAGGCGGCAAGGTGCAGTTTCTTGTCAGGCATCGGGTCAGCTCACAGTCCAAGAAATCTCGACGGGGCCGCCACGCTTCAGCGTGTTGTAGATCGGGCAGTTGGCGGTGAAGCCGGCGACCAGCGTCTCAGCCTCGCCTGCCGTCACGCCAGACAGGCGCACGGCGATACGAATCCATTCGTACTGCGTCGGATCTGTAGCGTGACGCCGGAACGACACTTCGGATCCCGCCTCACGCAGAACAATCCCTCGTTCTTTCGCCGTCTTCTGGATCAGGCCGAGCGAGCAGCTGCCGAGTGACGACAGCAGCAATTCGCCGGCGTTGATCGCCTCGCCCGGGCCGCCGACGGCCACACGCTGGTCCGAGATGAAATGGTTCTTACCCGCGCTGAGCCAATAGCGGCCGAACTGGCCGATCGTAGCGGAGGTGATCGACACCGTTTCGCCGGCTGGAGCGTTCATGATGATCTCTCTGTTGTTGGTTCAGGCGCGGGCCTATGCGCCGAGCTCCAGCGCGACGGCCTTCTTTGCAGCATCGAACTGCGTGCCGAGCAGGAAAGATCGGACGTCGACCTTGTTCGGGAGCACGCCGAGCGCGTGGAAGTTGTCGGCGAGATCCTGGGTCGACGCTGCCGCCGCCTCATCGATCGGCTTCAGCGCGACCGCAGTCGACTCGGACAGCCTGGCATCGCGCACAAGCTTTTCGTAGACGGCCTGCTCGGTTCCGTTCGGCGGAAAGCCGCCTTGCGAGGCCCAGAGCGCGACCGACTCGGCCGGATGCGCGAAGATATAGGCCTGGGTCTCCCGGATGATCTTCACGAATTTGGCGAAGAGCTGCGGATACTTCACCGCGACGTCACTGCGCGCGACGTAGAACGCGTAGTCATAGGTCTTTACATCAGGGAGGAGGCGGGCCTTGCCACCGAGCTTCGTCAGCGCCAGCGCGGTAGCCGGTTGCCAGTGAATCCAGCCGTCGATGCTGCCTTGCGCAAATGCCGTGAACGCATCTGCTCCGCTCAGGCTGACGGCTGCGACGTCAGATAATCGCAGGCCAGCGGTGTCCAGATATTTGATCAGGCTGTAGGTGCCCGTCGTGCCGTTCTGATGGGCGATCTTCTTGCCTTTCAGATCGGCCGCGGTCTTGATCGACGAATTGGCCTGCACCAGGAAATCGACCTCGTCGACCGGCAGCGGATAGGCTGCGAGCGGCACGATCGGAACGCGCGCCGGAACGGCGTTCACGACCGCGGTCGCGGTTGCGAAGGTGAAGTCGACGGAGCCGGCCTTGATCGCCTCCATCACCGGAAGCGACGCCGTAAATCCGGGTTGCCAGACGATCTTGGTGCCGAGCTCGTGTTCGAGATTGCGGCCGCCCGCGCCTGCGCGCAGCGAGGCCCAGACGCCGGTGCGGCCGTCGCCGATCACCGCGACGGTCAGCTGCGGCGGTACCGCATCGGCGGCATTCGCGCGCAGCGATCC
>NZ_JACMYP010000221.1 GCF_020889705.1 Bradyrhizobium altum
CAGCAGCTCGTTCAGCGAGGAGAGCTTCTTCTCGTTGATCAGGATGTAGGCGTCTTCCATTTCAGCGCGCATCTTGTCGGCATTGGTGACGAAGTAGGGCGAGATGTAGCCGCGGTCGAACTGCATGCCCTCGACGACGTCGAGCTCGGTCTCGAGCGACTTGGCTTCCTCGACCGTGATCACGCCCTCGTTGCCGACCTTCTTCATGGCGTCGGAGAGGAACTTGCCGATCTCGGCATCGCCGTTGGCCGAAATGGTGCCGACCTGGGCGATCTCCTCGTTCGAGGTGACCTTCTTCGAGTTCTTCTGGAGGTCCGCAACGACGGCTTCGACCGCGAGGTCGATACCGCGCTTCAGGTCCATCGGGTTCATGCCGGCGGCGACCGACTTGGCGCCTTCGCGCACGATGGCAGCGGCGAGCACGGTCGCGGTGGTGGTGCCGTCGCCGGCCGCGTCAGCGGACTTGGACGCGACTTCGCGCACCATCTGGGCGCCCATGTTCTCGAACTTGTCGTCGAGCTCGATCTCCTTGGCGACGGTGACGCCGTCCTTGGTGATGCGGGGAGCGCCGAACGACTTCTCGAGCACCACGTTACGGCCCTTCGGGCCGAGCGTGACCTTCACGGCATTGGCGAGGATGTCGACGCCGCGCAACATGCGGTCGCGCGCGTCTACGCCGAATTTCACTTCTTTGGCTGACATATTGGTTTCCCTGAGTTGTCTTGGTCTCATCTCACCCTTGGCGAGGCGCCCGGCAGGCGCTCCTCAGGGGTGAACGGTGCGAGCGGTTGGTTAGGCGGCCTTCTTCTTCGAAGCGGAAGCCTCGAGCACGCCCATGATGTCGCTTTCCTTCATGATCAACAGGTCCTGGCCGTCGATCTTGACCTCGGTGCCAGACCACTTGCCGAACAGGACGCGGTCGCCGACCTGGACGTCGATCGGGATCAGTTTGCCGCTCTCGTCGCGGCCGCCGGGGCCGATGGCGATGACTTCGCCCTGAGAGGGCTTCTCCTTGGCACTGTCCGGAATGATGATGCCGCCAGCAGTCTTCTCTTCGGCGTCGATACGCTTGACCACGACGCGGTCGTGAAGCGGACGGAATTTCATGCAGCCCTCCTAAATGTTTGTACGATTTGAGGATTTTCAGATGTTAGCAATCAATGCCCGCGAGTGCTAGTCACACAGGCCGAGCTGAGATAGGATAGGATTTTGCGGGAGCAAGAGACTCTGGCAGAAAAATAGGCAGCTCAAGTCGAATGCGACCCAGGACATGGCGCGCGTCGGCTTCGAATATCCGAAGGATGTTGGCAGCCGGCTCGCGGATACCAACGCGTATTGGCGCCGATGCGATTGCGGGGCCGGCGTTCCCGCCGAGCAGGTGAGCTTCGCCTACAGCGTGAGAGGCAGCGTGTCCTGGCGGCCGACGCGCGTTTACAGCATGAAGCCTACATCCAGTTTCCATCATGCAGGCAAGCTTGCCGCGAGACGGAGTTCCAGCCTTCGCGCATCGACCTGCCGCCGCCCCCTGCTCCAGTCGTGCTCGCGGTGAAGGACGCGGCGCCTTGCCTTGCGGAGCCTCGCGACGTGCTCAAATTCTTGCTTGGCCACTCCGTGACGCAAAGTTACATTTTCCGCCGCTGCCCTCGTATCCATGTCCTGTCCGCAATATTACGATTAAGTAATCTCTCTGTTTGCATTGGGGATCCGGCGATTCTAAGCTTTAGCTTGAGTATGGAGCTCCCTTGTCGACTAAGAACAGCTCTGACGAGGTCGCACAGACCTTCCGTCTCTTAACAGCCTTTCGTGCGCTGCGCACTTCTGCCGACCGTCGACACATCATCGAATAGTCGAGTCTATGTCAGCGGACGTTGAACCCCGGACCATTGCTCACCCACCGGTCGAGGAGAGCAAGTCCTGAGAAAGGCGCGTCAGGCAATTCCTAAAGAACTGCCATTGTGTTGCACTCGACGAACGAACACTCCTAGACTTGCCAAGACTCGGCGGCGGCCAGACTCGATGCAGCAACGATCTCGCAAACCACTTCAGCGGTCCACGCCGGACGGGGACACCTGATGGTGACTCACTCCTTGCCCAATGCGCGACGCCTGTGGCCTTGATGCCCTCGTGGGCGTCGGAGACGACCAGCTTGACGGCGCGCAGGCCGCGGCTGGCAGCCAATCCGGACAGCCTCACGCTTGAGCCCTGGATCGTGAAGGACCATTGGGGTGAGGAGATCGAGCTAGAGCGGCCGAGCACCCTACCGCTCGATGACCGCGCCAAGACGGAACTGCAGCTCTTCAGCGATGCAAGCTGGGCTGGGCTGCAGGCGGCGCGCACGACTCCACTCTTTGACTCTTTGAGACCCCGGTCGTGCATTTTGTTGTTTTGTTGTCCGGGCCTTCCTCGCCGACGGCACCGACCAAGTGATGGCTCACATAACCGCCATCGAGGCGGCGCTCGGTCTGGAATTGGATCATAAGCGCAAGCTGAGACCCAAACCTGATCTGCACCCAAAGCCATCGGCAATCCTCGCAATTGAACTCGATGACAGACCCATGTCACCTTCGACTGACGAACGTCGGCCGATCAAGCACGCCGGCAAGGCATCGGCATGCAAAACCAATCACGGCAATCTGTTCCCCACAATGACTCTGATCCACGAGCTGATCCCTCACTAACTGAACTGCTGCGAGCTCAGGTCTGCTCCAGCAGCGAACTCTCATTCCTCATGGAAGCGCATGACGGCCTCTCCGCCGCGATCGCCGAGCGCGTAGGTTTCAAAGGTCCCTGGGCGTCGGGCCTTTCAATTGCCTGCTCTTTGGCTATGCGACGCCAACGAAGCGTCATGGAGTCAACTCGTCGACGCAGTCGAGCAGATCGTAGATCTCAACCACACTGCCTGTTCTGGTTGACGGCGATAGCGGCTTAGGGAACTTCAACAATGCACGTCTGCTGGCATGCAAAACTCCGTCAGCGTGGCGCTGCCGGGATTGCGCTGGAAGACAGCTGTTTTTCGAAGACGAACTCGCTTATTGGCGAGCGGCATCCCCTCGCCGATGCCCAACGAATTCTCCGGAGGCCTCCGGGCATTGAAGGATACAGCCGCGGACGACTTTGTGCTTGTGGCCCGCATCGAAGCGTTGATCGCCGGGCATGGAATGGACGATAACAGCTTCGTAAACGAGGCTTACAATGCCCGCTACAGCCAGCGCTTTCACGCTCTGCCGCTTCGGCAACGCTGTGTCATAGTTAAGCGCGATAAGCTAGCAATTGCCGCATCTCTGCCGAACTATTCAATCGCCTCTATGAAATGTTGTACGAACGCAGTGTGAATGGCACGCTGGCCGACAGTTTTCGTTTGTTGTCCAGCGTAGTCGTGAAGGACATCGCGCCCCACAACAAGCGTTGGCGAGTAGTACCTCTGAATGCGGTGATGGCGGCAGTATTCAGCCGCTACTGTTCGGCATTCAATCGCGATCTCGGTGCCATTCGGCCCACCCTCATGCTTGGCCGATTTCCACCCGGTTTATCCACGCTGACAAGAGGCCGGAGTTCCGGTATATCGGCGACAATGAAATAATAATTGCATTTATCATGTCATAGTATATTTATAGTGGTATGAAAAAGCTCGTTGGGCTACCCTATCCCGTTACCGAAATGCTTCCTCGGGTGGGAGAAGCCATCCGAACTGCCCGTATCCGACGTCGCAAGACAGCCGCGGATATCGCAGGGCGCCTCGGCGTGTCGCTGCCAACCTTACGAAAACTCGAAACAGGTGATCCTGGCGTCTCGCTGGGGACCTTTCTCACCGCGCTATGGCTTCTCGATCTGTCGCCGGCTTTGATGGCGGCGTTAGATCCCGCGAAGGACGAAATCGGCCTGACGCTCGAAATGGCCCGGTTGCCGAAACGGGTCAGACCTGCTGCGGACGTGAAACTTGACCAGCTCTGAATGCTACATTTTCTCTCGCCTTCCGGACGATCGACCCAAGCTGGTTGGGCGCTATCGCTACGTAAGACCCCCCGGCGCGCGCGCCTTTGGCGAATTTGGCTATGCTGGGTCTTGGCTGCGGCACCCGAACGCTTTCCCATTGGATCCCACCAATCTGCCCCTTTCCCGCGAGACGTTCACCACGGTCAAGCGTGGATGCCTGTTCGGACCGCTCGCCGACGCAACACCGGATCTTTGGGGCCGCGAACTGGTCGCACGGCTTGAACCTGGGAAGCTATTTTCTCCCGTCGATTGGCTGTATGCGGCCGGGCGCGACCGGGTAGGCTGCCTCGCGTTTGGCCCAGAGCCGGAATTGGCTTCAGCAGCCCCGGGCCCGGAGCGACTGCATCTGAGATCGCTCGACACCATCGCCCATGAGTTCGCGAAGCTCGAGGCAGGTCTGCCAGCGAATCCCCATGCTACACGCATCTACACTGCGGGCGTTTCCATGGGAGGCGCCAGGCCAAAGGCAGTCATTGAAGCAAACGACCGTCTCTGGATCGCCAAATTCGAGCGCACCACCGACACGTTCAACCAGTGCGGCGCCGAACACGCAACCATGCGCCTTGCCGCCAAGTGCGGGTTGGATGTCGCTGAAACGCGCCTGGTCGATGTCGGCTCGCGGAAAGCGATCCTCGTGAAAAGGTTCGATCGCTCGGAAGGGCCAGACTATTCGCCAACGGTCCATTATCTGAGCGCATTGTCGCTGATCAACGCAGACGAGACGTCCGCGGATGGCTCCTACTTCGCCATAGCCTCCGAACTGCTGCGTCACGCGATACGTCCTGACAAAGCTCGCAAGGAGTTATTCGGCCGCATGGTCTTCAATGTCCTGTGCGGAAATCGCGATGACCACCTGAAGAACCACGCGCTGACTTACGGCACCGAAGGCTGGGATATCTCGCCGGCATTCGATGTGCTTCCTCAACCAGACATGCTGCCGGAACAGGCCATCGCAGTCGGCAGATCCGGGGTCTATCCAAGCATCGGCAACTGCTTGTCGCGGTGCGGAGACTTCGGATTGAACCTTGAAGAGGCGCAAGCCGAGATCAATCGGATCGCGACAATAGCCACAACCTGGCGTGACGTGTTCGATCAGGAAGGCATCGCAGTCCCGACCATCGAGAGAGTAGCGCCAGCCTTTGCGATCGCAGACAGCTACCGGTCCTAGGCTAATCTCCCCCGACCCCGGCTCCTCGGTCGCCTCAGTGAAACGGCACACTCGACGCTCGATGGGCAAATTGAGCCTGCGCCGGGCGTCGTGATCTCGACCCACTTCGGATCACCGTGATCTCCAGTGATCACTGCGAATTTCAACCGCAGAAATTCCTGTACGGTCGGCAGTTTCCTTGCGTCCATGTCCAAGCCTGCTTGCGCTCGAACACAGCCTAAGCGGCATTCCTGCAAGTCGGAATCCCGGTCGCTAGAAATTCTTCAAAAACACCGGACGACAAAATCGCGTTGTTGATGGTGAAAAGTCGTGGATCTACGCCAACCGGAGTCTGACATTGCCAAACCGGCTGCCTATCTGGTTGGTAGGGAGGCGACGACGCTAGGGCAGGAGCAACTCCATGCGCGGCTGAATCTGCGCCCGCCATGGGCGACCTCAAGATTCGCCGCATACTAAATATCAGGTGGAGCAAGGTCTGGCCCGACGGAGCCCCAAGACAACAGCAACGAACAAGGGGAGCCCCCGACATGCCCGACTATCTTTCTCAACGAGAACCTCATCACCCAGGACCCCCCCGAGATAGCGGAACTCAACGCGTATCTGGAGACCTTGGCAAGCCACTTCGATCTGTTTTGGCTCGAACAAGCAGATAGCAACCCGGTGCAGGATGTATGGCAAGCGAGACATGCGCTCGCTACCAACGAGATGCTGACTTTGGGCCACGCCGTGGCGAATCTCGCGAAGGCGGACCCAGTATGGACGCGTCATCAGATTGACCGGGCAGATCGCGACGAACGTGGCTACCGACAACCCGCAATAAGCGGCGGCCTGATCCTGCCGCAGCGCGGCCGGCCAAAATGGAAGATCAGCCTTCATGTCGCACCTTCGACCCGCCCCGCGAGCGCCGACGTCCGATCGTACCGACGAAGTAGGTCTTCCCACGGGCCGGGCTTCAGGGATCGACGAACAAACCCGTCGACCGTCCATAATGCCGCCAGCACCATTTCGCCTTCGAACTTGACGACCAACGTCGCCAATCGATCGGCGTCGTCGACACGACATCGAAGCGAAAGGCTGAATTCGTTGTGGCACAGGTCAAACGCGCGAACGCGGCCGCCTTCAGGAAGATGGAGCTAACTACCTCCCCAGTCGAGCAAACTGCATCGATGCGTGCTCCGCGTCGAGAGGAGCGTACCACGGGTTGCCGCTGACGGTGCTCAACAAGGACCTACAGAACGCGGGCGTGAGCTTGCCGCGGTGTATCACGACGTTTTCATGTCCCGCCGCAGCTCGAGAGTTAAGCCAGTGACGACTGTAGCCCAACGTGCGATTTGCCAGCTCGGCCAATGCCCGTCATATTTCATCTCCGATAACGTCGAGAATGCGCAGCCAGCCTGGATAGGCCGCCTGGCTGACGAGTAGCTGACGAAGAGCTTTTTCCGGATCCAGAAAAGCCCAGCCGACCGTGGGTTCCACTTCCATGGCAGCTGCCGTGCTGCTGAAGGCAACGATACGCGGAGGACCGCTTCAGCTGCGGGATAGCCAGCCGCAGTGCATGACCGCGGCCTGACGCTCCCAGGCCGTGGTCTTCGCTGTCGCCTGCGACAGGATAGGCCGTGGCACGATCCTTAAGAGTCCGCCCTATGCCGACGGCTCTGTCCATACGAACCTGGCCAAGGTCATCCCAAATACTGGAGAGCCGACACGAAAGTGCTCGTGTCCTGATGGACTGGTGGATTGTAGAGAGGCAAAATGCCCGGCGATATCGATAGGGAGAGCCCTACGGCTTCCGCGCACGTCCCGCTCTCCGGGAAGGAGACTTCGACCGAAGAGCTTACGAACCCAGCGGTCGTGCAACGATTGTGACGAGACGTAGAACATCGGTCAACAGCGACTTCTGCTCTTCACATCCGAATCGAGCAGAACCGACGTTGCGTAACTCCTTTGAAGGTACAACCTGACCGAAGCTGTCGTCCACCCAACCCCGGTCAGAATCCCCCTCATAGACATATTGCAGCGAGCGTTCCAAGCGCGCCGAGTGCCAGCCCGATCAGCGAACCCGCCGTCGGCACGTCTCGAAAGAGCAGAAGCGTGAGAATCGGCTCCACTACCAAAATAGCTCCCACGGATATTGCGACAATGATCCAGATATTCTTGAGATGCATGTAGCCCAGTGCGTATCCGCAAACGAGCAGGACACCGCCGAGCGATATCAGCAAGAACATCGGCAGGAGCATTGTCAGATCCCCGCCTGTTTTTCGAAACTGCCTTGAGGCGATCAACTCCGCGATGACCGAAAGCGCTTCACCAAGGAAAATCGCCGCCACCGCCACGATTTTCAATACGGAGCTCATCACCTGCACGTCAATAGAGCAAGGTCAACGGCACCTTTCGAATGTCGAATTCGCCTCTGGACCGGCTCTGGCAGTTGAGAACGCAAAGCCATTGGCCCGGCACTACCGTTCATCGCTCCTCGCACACGCTTCAACGTCTGTCTGACGGCTGACGGGCTCTCGAGATGCAGCAAGTTCTTCGCAACGATCAAACGCACTTCTTACCGTGCAGCCGCGAGACTGGCTGGAAGACGGCTAAAGCAGCGTGCCGGCTTCCAAGCCGGAGCCTCACAGCCTAAGCTGCAATTTGCACGGGGAGTGCTGAATAGCCATGCACAAAGTTAGACGCAATTCGCTCGGGTTCGCCGACCACCTGGACCTTCAGCCGCGACTTCAACATCTCTTCCCAGAGAACCTTCAACTGCAGCTCCGCAAGATGTCGACCAAGGCAGCGATGGATGCCAAATCCGAATGAGGGATGCTGCCGCACATTCTTGCGGTCGATGACGAAACTGTTGGCGTTCTCAATGATCTCTTCGTCCCGATTGCCGGAGATGTACCACATCACGACCTTGTCGCCCTTCCTGATTTGTTTCCCGCCCACGATGCTATCGGTCGCGGCGGTACGGCGCATATGTGCGATCGGCGTCTGGTATCGAATAATTTCGGACACGGCGCTCGAGACCAGCTTGGGATTGTCGCGCAGCTTTCGCAGCTCGGAGGGGTGCTGATTCATGAACAGGAGTCCGCCGGTAATCGAGTTGCGCGTGGTGTCGTTCCCGCCCACGATCAGCAGAATCAAATTGCCGAGAAACTCGCTCGGCTGCATTTGGCGAGTGGCAGGCGAGTGCGCCATTAAGGAAATCAGGTCGAGGCGCGGACCGGCATCGATGCGCTCGTTCCAAAGCCGAGTGAAATAGCCCAGGCACTCGGACAAGACCGTGCTTCGCTTGTCCCAGCTGTCGATCGCATGGCCTGCTTTCGGAGTTGCAACAGCTACGTCTGACCAATAGGTCAAGAGTCGCCGATCCTCAAAAGGAAAATCGAATAGCGTGGCGAGCATTTGCGTCGTCAATTCGATGGAGACCAGATCCACCCAATTGAAGACATCATTGCGCGGCAAGCCGTCCAGAATCGCCCTGACCCGGGAGCGGATCAAGCTTTCGAGCTTCGTCAGGCTTTCCGGTTCGACTATCGGACTCACGGTATTGCGCTGCTCGGCGTGCCGGGGAGGCCCCATCTTGATGAAACTCGGGGTCCAGTGCTTGTCAGGCACTTCGACGATAGTAACACCTTGCTCTGACGAAAATGCCTTGTGGTTTGTATCAACCGCTACGATATCCCGGTATTTGGTCAGGGACCAATATGGACCATGAGGGCTGTCTTGACAGTAGTGAACGGGATCTTCCCTTCGCAACCGCTCGAAGCAACCCCATATGCTGCCGTCTTGAAAGCGCTTGGCCTCGCTTACATCCAGATTGCTCAATGGGACAATACACCCATCGTCAGCTCTATAATTTTCCAATCGCTTTCTCATGATCGTCTTGCAGATTTTGCCCGATAGCTTACGGATCCAAAGGTCACGATTCGGGCTTCCGAACTGCCCTGGCGTTTGACTACGAGCGGGTCGCTCGAACAGAGTATCTCAAAGTGCAGCTACGTCGCCCCTACCATATCCGGCAGTAAGGATCGCATTGACTTTCCAAATCGACTTGCTTCGTGGATCGGTGAGAGCTATCGCCGCATGGTTGGACGATGGCCGTGTGCGGGCGGCGGCCTGCAGACTGGCGCGCTGTCATAAGGCAGCCTTCTGCGGAGGCGAGCCAGAACGGCTACTTTCGTCAATACCTCGCGATGCATCATCGCCTGGCAAGGACTGTTTAGGCAAATCGATCCAGACAACCGGTCACGAGGCCGATGGCTGTGACAAGATCGGCTATTCGGACCAGAGCCAGCGTCTCGACTGGCACTTTCGAGGCATCGATTCACGATCGATGCAAGCCTGCCTCAGCAGCCTTCCTTACACAGCTCAAGCTAAGGATCGTTGCACCTCCACCGGGCCGCGTCTCCCGGCCTTTCACACTGCCGGATGGCGACGATGGCGCCATCTGCGATGAACAATGGAAGGCCAGCACAGTCGCAAGGGCTGGATTTTCTTCAAGCAATGAAACTCGTCAGCTGATCGACAGCTAAACCCTCTAGCATAAGACCATCTCTATCCGGACAAGGCTAGGCTTGATGGGCTCAAAATCTGGAACAGAAGAAGGAGCTGGATCCCCTCAACATACCGCCCCGTCCAGAACCAGATCCGCTCCATTTTATAGACGTTAGTGCACGTCTCGGTTTCCGACCCGCGCGACTCTCAAATCGGATCAACTTGTCCGATTGATATCGCCAAGGCTACCAAAGGGAAAACGGAATGAACCCGTTTGACAATATCAGCCCATCCGCGGCTTGGGCGAATTACGTCGAGCCGCAACAGGAAGAAACGGGGCAAGCAGACTTTGAGCAGCGGCTTGGAGAGCCTCAGCCAATACTCCAAACATCAGATGCACCCGGGGCCGGATCGTCCCGGACTGACACGGAAGGCAATTTGAGAGCGCAGGCTATTCAGGGGGACGAACGGTACGCAGCTGCATCCTTTATCAGAGCGCGTGCTCAGCTTGCCGCAACGCTGACCTGCACAACCGTTGCGGAACTCAGAAGAGAAATCGAACTCGCTGCGCAAAGATCGGCACGATGGTCAAAAGCGACTGGGCCATCAGCCGGCGGCATCGATAGTGGCCGCGTTTACGACGACGTGGTGGCATCGTCGTACGCCGAGCTGCAGCGCTTTCAAAATCACGCCAGCCATTGCAAGCCACATGTGCTGGACCGTCAAAGCGCGATGGACCATTTGCGTTCCATGGCGGCTTTGCGTTACGACGCCGCCCCCTGGAATATTTGGGGAGGCCAACAACTTGATCTGGGTCGCGCAGCGGCAGAGCACATGAGAGGAGACACCAATTCTTCGCCTTTTGTATCACTGTCCGAGGAGGCCTCACAACTGCTCCTGTCGCCAGACGATGACAACGGGTATGGCGCCAAAGCAATCGCGGAAAGCGCGAACGAGTTGCATACCTACACCGTGCCAAGGGTCACCACCTGGACGGCCGAAGAGATCGTCAGGATCCTTGAGGACGGGACTGAGAATGATGAACCCAATCTTGCATGGGTGAGCGATACCCCAACCGAGGAGCGCGAGGTACTGTTTCTGGGCGGAAATCTGGATGACTATCGGACCGCTAGCGAATTGAATCCATACAGAAAGTCAGAGACGAGAGGCTGAGGCTAGAAGATCGAGAAAGGGCGACATCTCTTGGTGCGCTGCTGGGAAAAATCGGAAGCAGCGTTCGCGGCATCTATAATGCTCTGATCGGAGTGGCCAGCGGGGGAGCTGGCCGGGATCGCACGTCGACCATCAGAGTGTCAGCCGAAACCTGTACCGTCTTCATTCGCCGCCGTTGTTGTCGGACGGAACCCAGGCTATTTCGCTCGCCAATATCCCAATATGGCCCCGTTATAATCTCCAGAGCTCCACGCCCGAGTCTGACGGCAATGCCAGCAGAGCACAACGAGCGCCACGCCGACGCGGTCGTGGCCGTGACAGGATCGGCTATTCGAACCACAGCTACCATCTCGACAGGGATTCTAAGGAGAGGATTGACAGTCGACGCAAGCTGACGTCGGCAGACCTCCTCACCCAACTCAAGCTGACGATCACTGCGCTTCCGCCGGAGTGCTTCTCCCGAACTTTTTACACCGCGCTGCCGCGAAGCGGGGACAGTGACGATGGTCATCTCGGCGAAACTTGGCTCTGCATTGAGCGATAGGCCGCTAGCAAGTCGCAAGGAGTTGGACTTCTTCAAGCGATGAGGCTGGTCAGCTGATCGACAGCTAAGCCCTCTAGCATGAGAACACCTCTATCCAGACAAGGGGCCCGACTTGATCGGCTCAAATCCGGAAGGGGAGAAGTAGCTGGATCCCCTCAACATAGCGACCCGTTCGAGAACCAGATTCGTCCACGTATCTGGCAGCGACCATTGGTGCGTCGGTCCAGGCAGCGTGTTCGGCTGTTCTAACTTGAACCGCGTTCCATGATCGCCCGCGTCGTCTTCTCGATGGATCATCGTCGATGATGAGCGATCGGCTTGGCGGAAGCGGCGCTCCAGCGCATTACCTTCATTTGTCAAGGGAGAGGCGGCAACAATGAATACAGATCGGGCGCAGCTTGATGCTGATGGTTCTTTCGAAATTTCCGATTCCGAAGCGTCTCAATCCGAAGCCTCAGAAGCGGGGTCTCCAGTCGCGGCGCAGTGGAACGAGGCCCTGACGGATGCGCGGCCGTCCACTGCCGACGCCGTCTGGTCGCAGGACCGCGCTCTGGAGGACTGGGCGGCCGAAGAGGGTCAGGGCGACGACGAGAATCGCCAAACGGCCGTCAATCAAACGAGTGCTTGGCTGGAGGATGGCAATTTCAATGAGGCGCTGGATCTTTCCTCCCTGTCGCTGAGCGCATTGCCCGCCGCACGCCCGCCCGAGCTTCGGGCGTTGGACGTGATGGACAATCAGTTGACTGGCTTGCCCGAACTTCCGCCCGGCTCCGGGAGCTCAACGTATCGGGCGATCAACTGACCGATCTGCCCGATCTTCCAGCCCGGCTTCGTGTGTTCGAGACCTCCATGAACAGCCTGACTAGCCTGCCCGCAGACTTGCCATCCAGGCTCCGGTCCCTGATCATCGGCGGGAATCCATTGACCAGCTTGCCTGCCCTTCCGGCAACCCTTCGGGAGCTCCTCGCTCGCGGCAACCAGCTGACCAGCCTGCCTGATCTTCTAGCCGGGCTCCGGATCCTCATCGTCGATGACAACCAGCTGACCCGTCCGCCCAGCCTTCCAGCAACGCTTGAGGAGCTCGGCGCTGAAAGCAACCAGTTGACCAGCCTACCTGACCTTCCAGCCGGGCTCCGGGGTCTGGACGTCGACGGCAACCGACTGGGCCAGTCTGCCGGCCCTTCCGGCAACGCTTCGGGATCTCTCCGCTCGAAGGAACCAGCTGACCAGCCTACCCGATCTTCCAGCCAGCATTCGAAACCTGGATGTCAACCACAACCAGCTGACCGAATTACCCGAGCCCCTCCCGTCCGGGCTCGAATTGCTCAGCGTCAGCGACAATCAACTGGTCCGCCTGCCCGAAGTCCCAGCTGACCTCGAAGCACTTGACGTCAGCAACAATCAGCTGACGGACGTACCGGAGAGCCTGCTGCAGCTAGGCCACAACGCCGCCGTCGATTTGACGAACAATCCATTGCAAGAGCTGTTGCAGACCAATCTGACGACGGCCATGCTTGCCGACGACTATGCCGGCCCGCAGATCCTTTTCTCGTTAGAACCGACGGAATCCGGGCCCCCGCCGCTACACGATGTCGTCGCAGACTGGGTTGGGCAGGACCCTGCGGCGGTGGCAGCATGCAGCGTTTCGCCGACGAACCGGGGGCGCAGGACTACGCTCGCTTCCTCAATAGGCTGGGGGGCACAGTGAACTTCGATAATGACGAGTTCCGGCAGGCCATGGTCGAAGATCTGCGTCAGGCAGCGGCGAGACCTCGATTGTGCGAACTGTTTTTCCAGCTGGCTTCCGATGCGAGCGCGAGTTGCGAGGATCGTATCACTTTGACGTGGCACGGGATACAGACCGCACGCCTGAACCCTGAATCGAAAACGGCCTCTATGATGAACGACTGACCGAGTTGCTCCAGCATGGCCGTGTCATGTTCCGTTTGGAGGCGTTGGACGGAATAGCGCGCCAGACGGTCGAGGGCCCTTGGCCGCTCCGAACCGGGAGGGATGCGCCGGCGGGATCTGGCTCGATCTCCGTCCCAGCGGCGTCAGGCGGGGCGGCTGCGAGCGGTTCCGAATCGGTCGCTGGACGGGGGCTCATGCCGACTCCTCCCAGGGATTGATCACCGTTGCGCCCGTATCCTCGAAATCCCCCACATTCCGGGTGACGAGGATGAGGTCGTGGACGATCGCGGTGGCGGCGACCAGCCCGTCGATGTCGCCGCGGGGCCGGATCGCGGCGATACGCCCCCACTCGACGGAGATCTGGTCGGTCACCGCCAGGATGCGGTCGGCGTGGTCGTGGCGCAGCTTGCGCAGCCATTCGGCCAGATGGGCGGCCGCCTTCGGGTCCGATTTCTGCTTGAGCGCAATGCCGCGCATGATTTCGCCGAGGGTGAGGGTGCTGAGGTGGATGCTGGCCGGATCGACCGCGCGCAGCCAGTCCCTGGCCTGCGCCGAGCCGCGCCGCGCCGCGCCTCGGAGACGACATTGGTGTCGACCAGATACATCAGAACGCCGCGTCGCGGCTGGGGGTCTTGGCGCGCAGCGTCACGGCCTCAGCCAGGTCGTCATCCCAGCTGGGCCCGGCCAGCAAGTCGTCGACCAGGGTCGGCCGGCCGGAGCGGAGCGCGTCGTAATCGGCGGCTGACAGCACTACGGCGGCCCGCTCGCCCCGTAGGGTCACGATTTGGGGGCCTTCGAGGCGCGCCTTCTGCACCACCTTGGAAAACTGGTTTTCGGCATCCTGCAGCGGCCATTCCATGGTGCACATTCCTAGCTAGACAGTCTAGCTATGTTCTAAAGGGTGTCTTCGTCGAAGTGAAGTGATGGGCCGCTGACGTGCCGACGCCGCGACGACAGAAAGATCGCCGCCTGGAGCCGGGCTCTGAGGTGGCTGAGAGCCGCTTTGGCGCATCATTTTCGGGGTCCTGGGCGGCGAGATCGGGCATTCCTCTAATAAGAGAAAAACGAACGATAAGGCAACGTTATCGTTCGTTGTTATCCACCGACAGGTGCGGCGGTTTTGGGCCGACAGATGGTTATAAGCGCCGCGCTGGGTTAGGTTCGACCATGCCCTCGCGTGCACGAATCATCCCCGAGCCCCCGCCGACCTTCCCGCCCTTTCCGGGATGGGCACGGCAGATCGGACCATCCGAAGTGGTTGATGACGCGATGTTTTTTGCCGGCGCCGCGCTTGCTGCGATCCATCCGATCGCGCGCAGCGAGCACCCGCTCGGCCTGCTCTGGCGGCATCGCCTGTCGCTGGCCAACGCCGCTGTGCTCGCCCGCCATGGCGGGCGCACCGAAGACGAGGCGGCGTTGCGCGACGCCTGGTATCTGCGCCGCGAGATCGATGAGCTCGGTCCGGGCGGGCGCATCCTCAAGGCCTGGCGGTATCTCGGCGAGCGCGCTGCCATGGCACCTGATGATTGGATGATTTCCTTCTCGATCATGTTCGAGGTCGGCTTCAACGCCGCGCTCGAAGACGTCGTCACCGCCGCGGCGAAGCTGGCGGCAGGGAGGGGGAACGCCGTCGCGGCGGCGGCGGAAATTGCCGCAG
>NZ_JACMYP010000222.1 GCF_020889705.1 Bradyrhizobium altum
GGGTGCACGGCCCGGCTGGTGGCCGTCGACCCTTCGAGACGCGCGCAAGAGCGCGCTCCTCAGGGTGACGGGACTATCAAATACCTCCCAATTTCAAAATGACCCGCTATGCTTTCCGCAAGGCGCGACACAGCGCCAACGGGGAGATGGCCATGCTGACGGACGCCGACATCCAATCGCACGCCGAGCGGATCCGCGACGACGGATACACCGTGATCGAACGCGCCGCCTCTCCGGACCTGGTCGAGGGATTGAAGGACGCGGTGCAAAGAATCGAGAGCGAGCACAATCTCGGCCCCGCCAGGACGTCGTTCGAGGGTTTCAAGACGCTGCGCATCAACAACCTTCTGACCTATGACGATCTGTTCTGGGAGGTGCCGCTGCATGAGAACGTGCTGCCGGTGGTCGAGCGCGTGCTGGACAAAGAATGCCTGCTGTCGTCGTTCTGCTCGCTGGTGCTCGGTCCCGGCCAGGAGGCGCAGCCGATCCACGAAGACACCCAATTGATCCCGCTGCCGCGGCCGCACATTCCGATCACGATCAATGCGATCTGGGCGCTGTCCGATTTCCGCGACGACAACGGCGCGACGCGGATCATTCCGCGCAGCCACAAATTCGATTCGTCGCCGGAATACGGCAAGGATTACGACGCGGTCACCGCGACCATGCCGGCCGGCAGCGTGATGCTGTTCGACAGCGCACTGTGGCATGGCGGCGGCGCCAACACCAGCGACGCCAGGCGCTTTGCCTTTTCCTGCGCCTATTGCTGGGGTTGGATGCGCCAGCAGGAGAACCTGCAGCTCGGCATTCCGCGCGAGACCGCGGCCCGCTTTCCGCGCCGCTTGCAGGAATTGTGCGGCTACAGCGTCTACAAGGGCCAGTTCGGGCACATCGACAATCACGATCCGATCGAGCTGCTCGGCCGGGAACGCGGCAAGCGCATGGTCTGGGAAGCGACCGACGCCAGGAAGGCGCGGATGGCGGGGCAGGGATAGAGCCACCTGTGATTCCGGGGCGGCGCGTTAGCGACGAACCCGGAATCCATTCCTCAGCTTGCACATGCGGCGTAATGGATTCCGGGCTCGCGACTGCGTCGCGCCCCGGAATGACGACATCAAGCCAAGCGCTTGAATCGCAGATACGCCGCCTTGCGCCCTTCGCGCTCGGCCTTGGCGCCGTAGCGCGTCTTGGTGTAGTCCGGCCACGGCTGCTGCCAGTCGATCGCACGCTCGGCGAGCCAGGCGAAGTCGGGCGAGCGCATCAGATGTGCGAGCGTCCAGGCGCAGTAATCGTCGATATCGCTGACGAAGCGGAATTCGCCGCCCGGCGGCAGCAGCCTGGTCATCGCCGCGACCGTTGCATCCTGCACGAAGCGCCGCTTCCAGTGCCGCCGCTTCGGCCAGGGATCGGGATGAATCAGGTCGATGCGCGTCAGCGAGCGCGCTGGCGCCCAGGCCAGCAGCTCGGCGGCGTCGCCGGCGAACAGGCGAATGTTGCCGATATTGTGCGCCTCGATCTGGGTCAGGATCTTGGCCATGCCGTTGACGTAGGGCTCGCAGCCGATGAAGCCGGTCGCCGGAAATGCCTGCGCTTCCGCGATCAAATGCTCGCCGCCGCCGAAGCCGATCTCGAGCCTGACATTCGCGATGCCGTCATCGAACAGTTCGGTCAGCGCATCGGGCGCGGGCGCCGAGATGTCGAGCGAAAGATGCGGCAGCAGATTGTCGATCAGGTCGGCCTGGTGCGCGCGCAGTTTGTGGCCCTTGCGCCGCCCGAAGAACGAGCCGCGCGAATGGGCCATCGCGCCATCGTCGGAAGATTCGCGATCGCCGCCGTCGTTCGGAGCCGGTGTCATCGCAGCGTCTGGTAGAGACGGTAGAGCAGGCGCGCGCGCAGCTCGATCGACGAAATGTAGAGCTGCTCGTAATGGGTATGCGCGCCCCTGCCGTCGACGCCGAGGCCGTCGAGCGTTGCAGTATGCGGTGCGGTGAAATTGCCGTCGGAGCCGCCGCCGGTGAACACATCGATCAGCTCGAGGCCGAGTTCGCCTGCAAGCTCCCTGGCGTGTTCGTAGAGCGCGGCGCCGGCATTGCTCTTCTCATAGGGCGGACGATTCAATTCCCCGGTCACCGTCACGCTGACGCCGTCGGTGCGCGAGGTGATGCCGAGGATCTTCGGCACCAACTCGTCGGCATCGGCCATGGTCGGCACGCGCATGTCGACTTCGGCGTAGGCCTCTTCGGCGATCACGTTCGGCTTGGTGCCGCCGCGGACGACGCCGACATTGACGGTGACGCCGCGCTTGAGATCGTTCATCGCCTCCAGCGCCAGGATCACATGGCCGAGTTCCCGGATCGCGCTGCGGCCATCCTCGGGGCGCGTGCCGGCATGTGCCGGCGCGCCCTTGATATGCACGTCGAAGCGCGCGACGCCCTTGCGCCCGGTGACGATCTTGCCGCCGTCGCGCGCCGGCTCGGTCACCAGCACGTATTTGGCCTTGCGGCCTTCGGCCTCGATCAGCGCCCGCGAGGTCGGGCTGCCGATCTCCTCGTCCGAGACGTAGAGCTGGGTGATGCTAAGCGGCGGGCGCGTGTCATCGGCGCAGATCTGCCGGAACGCGTGATAGGCGAGATAGGCGCCGCCCTTCATGTCGTAGATGCCCGGGCCGAACGCACTGTCGCCTTCGATCTTGAATGGTAACCGTTCGATGAATCCCATCGGATGAACTGTGTCGAGATGGCTCAACACCAGAATGCCCGGCGCGTCCTGCCCCCAGGACGAGCGCGTCACCAGGTGATCGCCGCAGCCGTCGCGTCCCGCAACGCGGTCGACGGTGGCCGGCAGGTCGCGATAGCCTGACGCGACGAGATCAGCCAGCTTGTTGACCTGATCCGGCCGCTCCGTCGGAGATTCGATCTCGACCCAGCGGCGAATGCCGTCGAGGATAGCAGCGGTTTCGAACGGGTTGCTGGCCATGTTGTGTCGTCGCCTGTGAATTCGCTTTGTCATTCAGCGCACGCGCCAAAGCATGATCCGGAAGAGTATGATCCGGTTTTCCGAAAGATCATGCTCGATCAAGGAGCTAGAGCGCGACGAGATTCCATCGGAACTCGTCACGCCTTAACGCGCGCCGGAATGACATATTCCAGATTTGACGATCTCTCAAACGGATATGGCCGGATCAGACCTGCTCGGCCGCCTCGCGCGCCGCGATCTGCTCGACCAGCTCGACGATGCTGCGGCGAAGCTTGGCGTCCGCGATCCGCGTGAACGCGCGGGTCAGGGCCAGACCTTCGGCGGTTGCCAGAAAATCGGACACATAGGCCGGCGAGGAGCCCTCGCTGAAGCCGTCAGCGGTCTTGACCCCGCTCGGGCCGCCATCGAACAGGAAAGAGACCGGCACCTGCAGGATTTCGGAGATCTGCTGCAGTCGGCTGGCGCCGACACGGTTGGTGCCCTTCTCGTATTTCTGCACCTGCTGGAACGTCAGGCCTAACGCCTCGCCCAGCTTTTCCTGGCTCATGCCGAGCATGATGCGTCGCATACGGACGCGGCTGCCGACATATTTGTCAACAGGATTGGGCGCTTTGGTGGACATCTCCAACTCTCCTAAGGGATTGCGCGCCCGGGGGTGAGGCAAGTTGGACGTGGAGTATGCCTCAGGCGCCGGTGCCGTCAAATCCTGCAAGGAGGATCGGGACGAAATGCGGACAATTTGCGCAAAGGGGCTGACTTGGCTTGTGATTTCGCGTGGACCCGTACAATGCGAAGTGCACGGTCGATCTGTCAACAGGTGGAATCACGCTGAGGTAGATTTCGACACTTTTTCGGGTTCGTGTGACAACCGGCGATAAGCGCCGTCAGGCCTTTCGCCTGACAAAACGCCTCCGCAATACGATTGCGAGGGCAACTAACACAATCACAGCGGCGGGGGTGTTTCCGACGCGCGCATAGATCGTCGGCGCGATGGCCGCCGGCAGGCCGGCATCGAGCACGCCTTCGATGCCGAGCCCGAGCTGGGCGACAATCCGCCCGAGCGGGTCGATGATGGCCGATATGCCCGTATTTGCGGCGCGCACCATCGGCAGGCCTTCCTCGATCGAGCGCAGCCGGGCCTGCTGCAGATGCTGATAGGGGCCGGTCGAGATTCCGAACCAGCCGTCATTGGTGACGTTGATGATCCAGCCGGGACGGTCGTCGCGGCTCACGACATTGCCGGGGAAGATCGCCTCGTAGCAGATCAAGGGCAGCGCGCGCGGCGCGTTCGGAATATCGAGCGTCCGGCGGATCGTGCCGGGAATGAAGCCGCCCTGCACCTTGGTGAGCTGCACGAAACCGAGCTTCTCCATCCAGTCCTGGAACGGCAGAAATTCTCCGAACGGGACAAGGTGAAGCTTGTCGTAGACCGCAAGCACGCTGCCGTCATGGTCGATGACGTAGATCGAATTATACGCGCGCGTGACGCGGACGCCGGGCGGCAGATCGGGCGCGCGCACCGAACCGGTGATCAGCACGGTTCCCTTCGGCAGCAAGTCGGCGATCTGCGCCATCGCGTCGGCTTCCTTGGTCAGGAAGAACGGAAACGCGGATTCCGGCCAGATCAAGATGGTGGAGTCGCTCACGCCGGTCGAATGCGGCCCGGACGCACGATCCGACAGAGTGAGATATTTCTGCATCACCGCCGCCTTGGCGGAGTAGTTGAACTTGGCGTCCTGCTGCAGATCGGGCTGCATGATGCGCAGCTTGACGCCGTTGACCATGCTGGTCGGCTGCTGCGAGAGGCGCACCGCACCGAACGCCAGCATCGCGGCGAGAACCAGCACCGCGGCCACCGGCGCGTGCCACGGCTTGCGGCCGCGCGAGGCGCCGTCGATCAGCACGGCGGGACTTGCGAAGATCGCGACCGCCAGGAACGTCATGCCCCACAGCCCGATCAGCGATGCGGTCTGGGCCAGTGCCAGGGGTTCGGTCAGTGCGTAGCCGAACGCATTCCACGGAAAGCCGCTGAGGAGATGGCCGCGCAGCCATTCCGAAATCGTCAGCCCGACCGCCAGCGCCAGCACGCGCGAAGCGTCGCGCGGCCAGATGAGCCGTGCGAGCGCGAAGCCGAAGGCGGTGAACAGCGCGAGATAGGCGGGCAGGCCGAGTACCGCGAACGGCGTCAGCCAGGCGAAAGTGTCAGCATCGACGAAGAAGGCGTAGCCGATCCAGTACAGTCCCGGCACGAAATAGCCGAGGCCGAACCAGAAGCCGCACAGCGCTGCGGCGGGTACGCCGCGCCAGCGTCCCGCAGCGCTACCATCGATCAGCCAGACCGCGATCGAAAACGTCAGAAACAGCACCGGCCAGGCGTTGAACGGCGCCATCGCCAGCGAGGACAATGCGCCCGCCGCGAGCGCGAGGACGACGCGCTTCCATCCCCAGGTCAGGATGACGGCGAGACCGATCGATCGGAGCTTGTCGGAAAGCCTCACTGCGGACCGGCTCCCTCGCCGGGCGGCGGCATGTTGTCATTCGCCTGCGGGTTGCCGGAGTCCGGTGTCTGCTCGCGGCGCCGCTCGCGCTCCTTGCGCGGCGCCGGCCGTTCCTTGCGCGTCGTGATCCGCACGCGCTTGACCCGCCGCGGATCGGCGTCGAGCACCTCGACCTCGTAGTTGCCCGGACCGGAAATCACCTCGCCGCGCACCGGCAGGCGGCCGACGAACGACACGAGATAGCCGCCCAGCGTCTCGACCTCCTCGCCGGCCTCGCCGGTGACGAAGTCTTCGCCGATCACCGAACGGACATCGTCGAGGCTGGCGCGCGCGTCGGCGATAAACGAGTTGTCCGGCTGGCGGACAATGGACGGCGGCTCGTCGGAATCATGCTCGTCGTCGATCTCGCCGACGATCTGCTCGACAATATCCTCGATCGACACCAGCCCATCGGTGCCGCCATATTCGTCGACCACCAGCGCGAGATGGATGCGCGAGGCCTGCATCTGCGCCAACAGGTCGATCGCGCGCATCGACGGCGGGATGTAGAGCAGCTTGCGGATGATGTGGGCGTCCGCCAGCGGCAGCGCGAGATCGACGCTGCGCAGATCGAGCCCGGCCGGAAACGGCTTCTTGCGCTTCGTCTTGGTCGCGTCGGTGACCCGCGCCTTCGCGGTCATGAAGGCGAGCAGGTCGCGGATGTGCACCATGCCTTCGGGGTCGTCGAGGGTTTCGTTGTAGACGACGAGCCGCGAATGCGCGGCGCTCTCGAACAGGCTCATCAATTCGCCGAGCGGGATGTCGCGCTTGACCGCGACGATGTCGGCGCGATGGATCATGACGTCGGCGATCCGCCGCTCGTTCAGCGACAGGATGTTGCGCAGCATGGTGCGCTCGATCGCCGAGAAGCCGACATCGTCGGGCGTCGAGGCGTCGAGCACCACCTGCAAATCGTCGCGCACCGAGCCGGCCTTCCAGCCGAACAGCGTGCGGATCGCGCGCACCAGCCAGCCTTCGGCCGCCGGGCGCTGCACCTCGCCTTCATGCACGACGGCGGGCAGGTTGCTCACATTGCGCGGATTGTCATGGGTCGGGTCGGAATCCGGCATGTCAGGCGATCCGATCCGCATAGGGGTCGGGAATGCCGAGGGAGGAGAGGATTTCGCGCTCGAGCGCTTCCATGTCCTCGGCAACGTCGTCGTTCTCGTGGTCGTAACCGATCAGATGCAGGAAGCCATGCACCGCGAGATGGCTCAAATGATGGTCGAACGGTTTCTGTTCTTCATCGGCTTCCCGCCGCGTCGTCTGATAGGCGATCGCGATATCGCCGAGCATGCGCGGGGCATCGCCTTCGCCGCCGGCGCCTTCCGGTTGCAGCGCCGGAAACGACAGCACGTTGGTCGGCTTGTCGATGCTGCGCCAGTTGGCGTTGAGGGTGCGGATCCCGGCGTCGTCGGTCAGCATCACCGCAAGCTCGGCATCCGCGACATCAGCGTCGACGATTGCGGCAGCGGCCTCGATGGCGCGGTGGATCACCGCGTCGGCATCGGGCTCGGCCTGCCAGCATTCGGCGGTGACGAGAACCTCGGTTGCAGGAAAAGCAGACACGTTGGTTTCAAAATCTGCGTTATGGCCGGAACCCGCATCGCGCGGGCTCGCGGCCGAAGCTATTGGTCTCAAGATCTGGCGTTTGCCGGCTTTTGCGGCAATCCCTCATAGGCGGCCACAATGCGCGCCACCAATTCATGGCGGATGACGTCCTCGGCCTTGAAATGCACCTGGGCGATGCCTTCGACGCCGTCGAGCAGCTTCACGGCTTCCGTGAGCCCTGAAGCCTGGCCATGCGGCAGGTCGACCTGCGACGGGTCGCCGGTGACGATCATCCGGCTGTTCTCGCCGAGACGCGTCAGGAACATCTTCATCTGCATCGTCGTGGTGTTCTGCGCCTCGTCGAGGATGATGGCGGCATTGGTCAGGGTGCGGCCGCGCATGAAGGCGAGCGGCGCGATCTCGATCTCGTTGCCCTGCAGCGCGCGCTCGACCACGCGGGCATCCATCAGATCGTACAGCGCATCGTAGATCGGCCGCAGATACGGATCGACCTTCTCCTTGAGATCGCCGGGCAGGAAGCCCAGCCGCTCGCCCGCCTCGACCGCGGGCCGCGTCAGGATGATGCGATCGACTTCCTTGCGCTCGAACAGCTGTGCTGCGTGGGCGACCGCGAGCCAGGTCTTGCCGGTGCCGGCCGGGCCGATGCCGAACACCAGCTCGTGCCGCTTCAGCGCGCGGATGTAGGAATCCTGCGCCGCGGTGCGGGCGCGCACCGGGCGCTTGCGCAGATTGATCGTTTCAAAGGTCGGCTTGGCGGTCTTGTTGTCGAATTCGAACAGCGAGCCCTGCGCGATCACGGCGCGGATCGCGCCTTCGACTTCGCCCTGATCGAGGTCGTGCCCTTCGACGGCCTGCGCATAAAGGGTCTCGAGCACGCGCCGCGCCGCGTCGCAGCCGTCGCGCGAGCCCGCGATGGTGAGATGATTGCCGCGGGAATCGACCACGACGCCGAGCCGCCGCTCGATCAGCGCCAGATTCTGTCCGTAGGGGCCGACCAGCGCGGATGCGGCACGGTTGTCGTCGAAATCGATGACGACCTGAGTTTCAGGGGGCCGGGTCTCAGGTGGCAATTGCATGTCGCGGTCAGGTTTGCGGCTGGGAGCTAACGAAGACGAATCCGATGCGCTTTTGGGCAAGGATTTCAGGCTCCAATGGTCTGCGAAATGAGGCCGGGTGCGGATTGGGACGCGAGCTCGCCGATCAGGCTGTAGCGCTCGAGGCTGCCGATCCTCACCGGGAGGACCTGGCCGATGATGTCAGGCGACGCCATCACATGGGCGGGCTGCAGATAGGCGGTCCGGCCGACGATCTGGCCCGGATTGCGCGCGGCGCGCTCGAACAGCACATCGACCGTTGTGCAAATCGCAGCCCGGTTGAAGGCCGATTGTTGGCTGTCGATCAATTCTTGAAGCCGCCCCAAGCGCTCGTCCATCTCGGCTGCTGACACCGTCTCCCGCATCTCCGCCGCCGGCGTGCCTGGCCGTGGCGAATACTTGAATGAATACGCCGCAGCGTACCCGATTTGCGTGACAAGCGCGAGAGTGGCGGAAAATTCTTCCGCGGTCTCGCCGGGGAAGCCCACGATAAAATCTGATGAAAAAGCAATGTCTTGCCGCGCGACCCGGAACCGGTCGATGACGCGCCGGTAGTCATCGGCGGTATGTTTCCGGTTCATGGCGGCCAGGATCCGGTCCGCCCCCGATTGCACCGGCAGGTGCACGAACGGCATCAGCTGGGGCAAATCGCGATGCGCCGCGATCAGGTCGTCGTCGACGTCCCGCGGATGGCTGGTGGAATAGCGCAGCCGCGTGACGCCGGGGATTTCGGCGAGCCGCTGCAGTAATTTGCCGAGCGGCCAGGCGCGGCCGTCGGGGCCTTCGCCGTGATAGGCGTTGACGTTCTGTCCGATCAGCGTGAATTCGCGCACGCCGTTGTCGGCGAGCTGCTTGACGTCGTCGATGATCCTCGCGACCGGACGCGAGACTTCCGTGCCGCGCGTATAGGGCACCACGCAGAAGGTGCAGAATTTGTCGCAACCTTCCTGCACCGTGACGAAGGCGGAGATGCCGCGGGCGCGGATCGCGTCCGGCTTCGGCTGCGGCAGGAAACTGAACTTGTCCTCGACCGGAAACTCGGTTTCGAGCGCGCGGCCGTTTTCCTGGGCGCGCTTCAGGAGCTCCGGCAGATGATGATAGCTCTGCGGCCCGACCACGATGTCGACGGTCGGCGCACGATGGATGATCTCGGCGCCTTCCGCCTGCGCGACGCAGCCGGCGACCGCGATCTTCATCTCGCGGCCCTGGCGCGCGGCCTCGTCCTTGGCGACGCGGAGCCGTCCGAGTTCGGAATAGACCTTTTCCGACGCCTTCTCGCGAATGTGGCAGGTGTTGAGGATCACGAGATCGGCGTCTTCGGCGCTCGCGGTCTCGACAAAGCCCTCGCCGGCCAGCGTGTCCACCATGCGCTGCGCATCGTAGACATTCATCTGGCAGCCATAGGACTTGATGTGCAGCTTGCGCGGCGTCGTCATGGAACCCTGAATGCGAAAATGGAAATGGCGCCATCAGGGCGCCGCTGCTCAAATATAGCTTAAACCGGGGAAAATCCAGCTCTTCACCCCGTCATTCCGGGATGGTCCGAAGGACCAGACCCGGAATCTCGAGATTCCGGGTTCGATGCTGACGCATCGCCCCGGAATGACGGAGTGGGCTCAGTCGGCGATCTGGAGGTCAGCGCCAACCTGGGCGATCAAATCGGGCAATTGGCGCATATCTGCGAAGGTTATGGCCGCGCCGGCCTGGCGCAGCAGGTCCTCATGTCCCGCGGTGCAGTGGCTGCCGCCGTAAAAGCCGAGCACGGTCATCCCGGCGGCGCGGGCGCCGGTGACGCCGGCCACGCTGTCCTCGATCACGATACAGCGCGCAGGGCTGGCGCCCATCTGGGTGGCCGCGAACAGGAAGAGATCGGGCGCCGGCTTGCCGCGCTTGACCTGCGCGGCGGAGAAAATATGCGGCGCGAGCTGGTCGTAGAGCCCGGCACAGGTCAGGCCGTGATGGATCTTCTCCGGCGTGCCGCTCGACGCCACGCATTTCGGCAAGGTGAGCGCGGCGATCGCCTCACCGACATGCGCGATCGCATTGAGATCGTCGGCATAGAGACTGAGCGTCGCGTGCTTGACCTCGGCCTCGAAGCTCTCGGGCAGCGCGCGGCCGATCTCGCTCTCGACGATCCGCCGGGCCTCGCGGTCGGACACGCCGAGGAAACGCTTCAGCACGCCGTCGGGCGTGATCGGAAAGCCGTGCCGCGTCAGCGCGTCCGCATGCGCGCGACAGGAGATCACCTCGCTGTCAACAAGCACGCCGTCGCAATCGAAGATGACGAGGTCGAAGCTCACCCGGCTTACGACTTGCTGTCGTCGTCGAGCGGAACGCAATAGAGCTCGAGACGATGATCGACCAGCTTGTAGCCGAGCTTGCGCGCGATCTCGGCCTGCAGCTTCTCGATTTCCTCGGAGGTGAACTCGATCACCTTGCCGTCGCGCAGATTGATCAGATGGTCGTGATGGCTCTCGGGCATCTGCTCGTAGCGCGCGCGGCCCTCGCGGAAGTCGTGACGCTCGATGATGCCGGCATCCTCGAACAGCTTGACGGTGCGATAGACCGTCGAGATCGAGATCTTGTCGTCGACCGCCACGCAGCGGCGGTACAGTTCCTCGACATCGGGATGATCCATGGCTTCCGCCAGCACCCGCGCGATCACGCGGCGCTGTTCGGTCATGCGCATGCCGGTCGCGGCGCAGCGCGCCTCGATCCCGGTATTTTTATGCGCAGGCGGGATTTTCACCGTGGTCATGGGTTTCGGGCCGTATTCTTCAAACCTTGGGTGGCAGAGCGGAGGGTGTTCTGCCATCGCGCCGATGTTACGACAAGTCGCGCCGCATCAGAAGCGCGTTCAAATGTTCCCCACCGGGCTGCTTGTAATAGCGCTCGCGGCGGCCGATCACGCCGAATCCGGCCCTTTCGTATAGCCGCCGCGCCGGCTGATTGTTCTCTTCCACTTCGAGGAAGATGGTGCGGATGCCGCGGCCGGCAAGGTGGCCGAGATGGGTCAGCAGCAGCTCGCGCGACAGGCCGCGCCCGCGCTGATTGGAATCGATCGCGATCGACAGGATTTCCGCCTCATCCGCCGCCATCCGCGAGACGGCGAAGCCGATCACCCTGCGGCCCTGGCGCAGCCGGTGCACCAGCGTGTTGCGCTCGGTCAGCATCGCCTCGAATTCGCCTTCGCCCCAGCCGCGATGAAACGACGCGCCGTGCAATTGGGCGAGCCGCGCCGCATCGCGCATCGATGCGGGCTCGACCGCGGGCGGACCGCCGCCCCACCATTGCGACAGCCAGCCGATCATGTCGATGGCGGCGCGCTGATGACCAGGCGATCCTTCGGCGGCTTCGCGTCGGGTGCGCGAAGATAGAACGGACGCGGCGGCGCAGTGTCGGGATCCACCGCGGCGCCGACCCAGGCGACCCAGGTAATGTCGGGTGCGGGCTGCCTGTCGACCTTGACCGGCGGAGCGGCATCCGCGGGCCAGCGCTCGGCAAGGATGTTGGCGGCGTTGCCGACGAGATGCAGCGCGCCGAACTGTGCGGCCTCGAGCGCCTCTGCGATCGGCGCAACCTTCGGCTTGAGCATCAAGCTGCCGTCGCCGCCGACGAGTTGGAAATAGACGTGATCGTGCCGCGCATCAATCGCCGACAGGATCGCGTGCGCGCCATTCTCGGCAACCACGGGCGCGGCGTAGGCGGCGAGCGTCGATAGTCCGACGACCGGCTTTTCCGCAGAGAGTGCGAGGCCGCGCGCTGCCGACAGGCCGACGCGCAGGCCGGTGAAACTGCCGGGGCCGGTGGTGACGGCGATGCGGTCAAGCCCTGCAAAGCCGATACCGCTCTGTTTCATCACGCGCGCGATCAACGGCATCAGCGCCTCGGCATGGCCGCGCTGCATCGCCTGTGATTCGATGGCGATGGTGTTGCCGGAAGTGGTGTCGAGCACCGCCGCGGAGCAGGCGTCGAGCGCCGTATCGATCGCGAGAATCATCATGGGAGGGCGAATGGCTGATAGCGAGTAGCGAATGGACTATCAGGGTCGATCCCTATTCGCCATTCGCTACCCACCATTCGCCTCCATCACATCGGCCGGACTTCCTGCACGTCGGGCACGAAGTGCCGCAGCAGGTTCTGGATGCCGTGTTGCAAGGTTGCGGTCGATGACGGGCAGCCGGCGCAGGAGCCCTTCATGTTGAGATAGACGATGCCGTCCTTGAAGCCGCGGAAGGTGATGTCGCCGCCGTCATTGGCAACCGCGGGGCGCACGCGGGTCTCGATCAGGTCCTTGATCTGCTCGACCGTCTCGGCGTCCGCCTCGTCGAAGAACTCGTCTTCCTCATCACGGGCGTCGTCGCTGCCAGCGGTGCCGTCGGCGAGCAGCGGCGCGCCGGACATGTAGTGCTCCATGATGGCGCCGAGGATCGCGGGCTTGAGGTGCTGCCAGTCGCCGTCCGCTTTGGTCACGGTGACGAAGTCGGCGCCGTAGAACACGCCGGTGACACCGGACACGGCGAACAGCCGTTCGGCGAGCGGCGAGCGCGCGGCGGATTCGGGCGAGGAGAATTCCATGGTGCCGCTGTCGAGCACCGTACGGCCCGGGATGAATTTCAGGGTGGCGGGATTGGGCGTGGCTTCGGTCTGAATGAACATTTGCTGTCTCCGGCGTCGCCGGTTCAAGGCCGGCGCGTTGGGGTTCCCTTACCAGATGGCAATTAAAAAGCCTGCGATCAAGCTGCAAAACCGCGGTTCCAGGCCCCAATCCATGCGCTGGAGCGGCTTCGAGGCCCGATAACGCTAGGACAGGGCGTCGATCTCGGAGTCGGTCAGGCCACCGGGCACGATCGTCACCGGGATCGGGAACGCCCCCATGGTCTTGGCCATGGTGGTGATGATCGGTCCGGGCCCCTCGGCGCCCGGATTGGCGGCCAGCACCAGCATCGCGATATCGACGTCCTTGTCGATCACGTCGAGGATCTGCTCGGTCGGGTCGCCCTCGCGAATCACCCGCTCCGGGGTGATCGCGGCGATGCCGTTGGCGCGGCCGGCGGCGCGGTCGAGCGCCTCGTTGGCGGCCTCCTCTGCCTCGGCGCGCATGATGTCGGCGACCCCCAGCCATTGCTGGTTCTGGTCCTCGGTCTCGATCACCCGCAGCATCAGAACGCCGCCGCCGACCCGGATAGCCCACCGGCTGGCGTAGTAGACCGCACGGTCCCATTCCGCGGTGTCGTCAACGATGACGAGGCATTTCGGCTTGTGACCTGTCTCGTAGCTTCGTCGCTGGGCGGTCATGCATGTCCCGGTGCTGAACCAAACCGACCCATGCTGCCACACTCCCTCCCTGTTGGGGAGAGGGCGCGCGCAGTTCTGCCGGTGATGTCAGCGCGGGCGGATGAAGCCGACGATGTCCTTGGTCATGCGCATGGTCTCGTCGGCGATGCCGCGGGCGCGGTTGGCGCCGTCGACCAGGATCGAATCGACATGGCCGGGATCGGCGACCAGCTTCTTCATCTCGGAGGCGATCGGCGCCAGTTTTGCGACGCAAACCTCGACCAGCGCGTTCTTGAAGCTCGAGAACTGCCCGCCGCCGAACTGCGTCAGCACCTCCTGCTTGGAGACGCCGGAGAGCGCGGCGTAGATGCCGACCAGATTGTCGGCCTCGGGGCGGGTCTCGAGGCCCTTTTCCTCCGACGGCAGCGGCTCCGGATCGGTCTTCGCCTTGCGGATCTTCTGCGCGATGGTGTCGGCGTCGTCGGTGAGGTTGATGCGCGAATTGTCCGAGGCGTCCGACTTCGACATCTTCTTGGTGCCGTCGCGCAGGCTCATCACCCGCGTCGCCGGCCCCGTGATCAGCGGTTCCGGCTGCGGGAAGAACAGGCCGTCGGCAAAGCCATGACCACGGATTGAATCGCCGAAATCGTTGTTGAACTTCTGCGCGATGTCGCGGGACAGCTCCAGATGCTGCTTCTGGTCCTCGCCGACCGGCACATGGGTGGCGCGGTACAAGAGAATGTCGGCGGCCATCAGCACCGGATAGTCGTAGAGACCGACGGAGGCGTTCTCGCGGTCCTTACCGGCCTTCTCCTTAAACTGCGTCATGCGGTTCAGCCAGCCGATGCGCGCGATGCAGTTGAAGATCCAGGTCAGCTCTGCGTGGCCGGCGATCTGGCTCTGGTTGAACACGATGTGCTTCTTGGCATCGATGCCGGAGGCGATGAAGGCCGCGGTCACCTCGCGGGTGTTGCGCGCGAGCTCGGCCGGGCCGCCCCAGACCTCGACGCCTTGCGTGATCGCGTGCATGTCGACGACGCAATAGATGCAGTTATGGGTCTGCTGCATCTTCACGAAGTTGACGATGGCGCCGAGATAGTTGCCGAGGTGCAGATTGCCCGTCGGCTGGACGCCTGAGAAAACCCGTTCAACGAACGCCATGGTCTCGATTCCCGGAAATTGCGGCTTTGGCGGCGTCGTTTGCCACTTAAGCCCCGCGTGCGCAAGTCAGGCCGGGCGTCTTTGCCTGACGGTGTTAACCGCCTCACGCCAGCCTGTGACGCCGAAAAGCTGCAAGAACAGCCCGTAACCGGCGATCCCGGCCGCGATCAGCACGAGGAGGGAGGCCGCCTGCACGAAACCGTGGCTGCCGGCGGCCGGCAGCGCGCCTGCCGCGAGCCAGAG
>NZ_JACMYP010000223.1 GCF_020889705.1 Bradyrhizobium altum
AAACGACACCACAGATACGCGGCCTAACGGCCCATACAATGGCACGCTCATGCCATGCTTCAGGCCTGCCTCTCTCGCTTCGTCCAGTACGCGTCTCTCGTCAGGTTGAAGTTGATAGTGGTCGGCGAGTTGCTCCCACACAAACGGCCTAGAAAGCATGGGCGTCCGCCGCACCACCGGATCGATGGTGTGGTACTTGCGTTTTAAGTATCGGTCGCACCAGTCTGGCGGCCATTTCATGGCCACGGTCGGGGGTGGATACTCCGCCAGGCGAAGCGGCTCGACGAAGTTGAGGGCGCCGTAAGCAACTTCACTGAAGCCCTCCTCGGTGGCGCAGCTGACAAGAAGCTCGAACAGCGCTCTGAGCGAATGCGTCTGGTTTGCGCATTCAGTGAAGCTAAACAGATCCATGACGGGCGGCTCAGGACGCCGATCCAGGTCGGTGTCGCTGCGTTCAATTGCGCTTGTTCCAGGCGGAGCCAAGTTCCATTCCATAACCTGAATTCTTCGGTTTGCTCTTCGTGAAGTCTGGAGCGCTCGCATGCTGCCTCAGACGCCATTCCCGAATTCGGTGCCCTGCGCCAACTCCGGTGGCGTGATCGTCTCCGTCAAACAGCCAAGGTGCCGCCCTATCCTTCGTCCGAGGCCGAACAGCACGACGCGCACCGCAGCGCTCACGTCATTCAATATGATCTACCCGGGTCGCCGGCGACGCGCTGACAATATTGAAGATCGCGGCAGGGACGGCCATGTTGATGGTCTACGTTCTCGATGCACGATCGACCTGCTGATGGCGGTAGGGACGGAAGGTCCGAGCGCTGGTTTGGCCGGCGTGCGCGCCCTGCGACTTGGAGGCGATCCGGCGGCTGTCCTAACGATTCAGCCGGCGATACGAACCGCCCAGCACAACCGGCTGCGACGTCAACATAGATCAGATTGGATTGTGCAAGAGATTGGTCCGGCCCGAGTGAAGCTTCGCTGCGTCCTGAGGCCGAGCGCGGGCAGACCCTAGGCGCTGAACTTCGCGAACCGCGTGAGCTAGAGCACGCCAGCCCGCTCGCGGGTACCGGGTTCGACCTGCGTGGTGTCACCGTCGATGCTCTGCTTGCCGGCGAAGATGACAGGGCATCATTTTTCTTCCCCGTCTTGCCAATTAGCATCGCTTGCCCTTGGCCGGTGCTCCGCCCGTCCACAACGTCGAGGGTGCGGGCGATGAGCAACACGCAGCAGTCGCCGCAAAAGGTAATTTCCTGGCATCAGTGGAGAGATGACGAAAAAGCAGGTCGACGACCGGGCAACCGACTGTACCGTGCATGTGCAGCGGCTCGGAATGCAGCCGTGGACGTCAGGCGGGGCCGGGAGCACTGCCCATCCGACAGGCCTTGTCCGTCGACCGGCAGCTACCAAGTTCTTGCGCGGCCCAGTCAACTACCAACCTTAGTAATTGACGGAGACGATCGCCACATGGCAATCGTGACTGACTATAGGTCCGGCCGCGCGCATTCCGACTAAAACTGGGAATCCAAGGCAAAGTCCCGACGGGAAAGACAATTGCGCCTCACCTCGGCAGGGCATCCTTGATGCGGTCGCAACCAAGGCGAAGAGCTTCGCCAAGATCGGTGAGTATGTTTTCTCTGCTCCTGGCGATCATCTCACTGCTCTATACGACCGTTGGTCAGGCGGGTGGTACTGCATTCCTGGCGTTGATGGCTTTTGCTGGTGTGCCATCGACAGAGATGCGCCCAACGGCGCTTGGTCTCAACATTGTGGTCGCGACTTTTTCTACGTGGGTCATCAACCGCAACAAAGTTGTTGACTGGATAATGCTGCGTCCGCTTCTGCTTTCATCGATGCCAACGGCGCTTGCCGGTGGTCTTATGGTGCTCGGGGAACACATTTACAAGACGCTGACCGGAGTCGTACTTCTTCTGGCAGGCGCCGTGATGATCGTGCGGCACGGACGCGCCGCCGAACGCGTTTGCGAAACTCCGCTCTGGGGAACGTTGAGCATTGGTGCAGTCATCGGCCTCGTTTCCGGGCTGACCGGCGTGGGCGGCGGAGTGTTCCTCGCCCCGACGCTTATCGCACTGAATTGGGCGTCACCTAAGCAGACCGCCGCGCTGTCGCCGCCTTTTATCCTGGCTAACTCCGCTCTCGGCTTCGTCGGAGTTCTTTTCACTGGCCAATTTCCGTCATCGAATTTCGGGCTTTATGCAATCGCCGCACTGGCGGGTGCCGTGGCAGGAACGGTCATCGGCCTGAAATGGATGAGCCAGACAACTGTAAGGTTCATCCTTGTGGCGGTTCTGCTCATCGCCGGCATCCAATTGGTTCGCGCTTGAAAATCTCACGTCTTACTTTTCACAGCGCGGTTAGGTCGAGGTGCCATATGATGCAAACCGCGGCTCAAATTGAGCTCGAGAATCTGACGCCCTTTCAAAGCCTGCAAGTAGCCATTGAGCAGCATATTTCCAACCTGGAAAAGCTACATCGCCGGGCGACGGCGGGGCACATCACCGTTCGGTGCCCGGTTGATCGTCACGAGCCGGAATGGTCAGGATCAGGTGAGCACCCAGTTCGCGCTTCCCAATGGGCGGGAGATCAATGTCGGGCGGGGCGCGCGAGTGGGATGAGCGGCACGCCGATTTCGCCTCTGTCGTGCACGACAGCTTCAATCAAATGCGCAGCCAGCTGCAAAACCGAGAGCACCTGATGGGCGCGGCGGGTCAGGCGAGCCCTCGTGAAGGAGAGCCGATAGGTACGGTCGTGCGGATCGATCCAAGGGGTACATTCGGCATCCTCAAGAGCGATAGGGGCCACGAGATATACTTCAATTTAATCAGCGTCCTGGAAGGCCGTGCCAATCTCGTTGTTGGCTCGCGCGTCAACTATGTCGAGGTGCTGGGTGAAGACGGTCTGCAAGCGTTCGCAATCAAACTTCTGAACAGGCCAGCTTATGAGCCAGATAAGCCACCGTCAGCGGCCGGAATGGATGGTAGCGGAGTTCACGAGCCATCGAGTCCGGCGCGAGCGGCCGTTCCAATTTCCAAGATCAGAGTTCAAGCTCGCTATTGGTCCGAATTCGCCGTCTCGATTCTGAAGGCATGCTCGGGAGGGATTTCTCTTCGGGCAAGTCGATCGTGATTTGAATTAGGGATGAGATGGGATACTCGCGAAGATAGAGGAGCTCATGTCAATCCGCATCCTCTGCTGCATCAAAACGACGCCCTTCGCGGCTGCGAAGCACTTCGTCAGCGATAAAGCTCTCAATACGCCAACCGTGATCGCCGAAGCTTTTTCCTCTACAGGAGTAGCCATCTGGCTAAATTGCGGTGTTGGGCCGATCGGCAACAAACGAACAGCCAAGGTAAAGGCATGGCACCCCCTTGGGATTTACACGCCCTTCATAGGCGCGATCAGAGAGAGGCTTCGTTCGCTCTAGCAGTCTGCTGAAGAACCCCCTCGCCACGGAGGAGGCTTGATGATTCACTTTATCATCTCGAATCGGCAGAGACGATCATGCGGGGCAGGTTTGCGGATCAGGGCGGGCTGTTTTCGTACATCGCGCCGGATAAGCGTGTGCCGGCGAACCATCCGCTGCGGAAGGTCCGGGAACTCGTTCGGGATGTCTTGAGTGATTTGAACCGCAGCCTTGGGAGGCTCTATGCCAGCGAGGGACGTCCTTCGATCCCTCCGGAGCAATTGCTGAGCGCCCTGCTGCTGCAGGTGTTCTACGGCATCCGCTCGGAACGCCAGTTGATGGAGCAACTGGACTACAATCTTTTGTACCGCTGGTTCGTGGGCCTGTCGCCGGACGATCCGGTCTGGGACCCGACCAGCTTCACCAAGAACCGGGAGCGGCTGCAGAACGGCGATGTGTTCACGAAGTTCATGACCCGGCTTCTGAACCATCCGCAGGTCAGGCCGCTGCTGTCGGACGAGCACTTCTCGGTGGATGGAACACTGATCGAAGCCTGGGCTTCACAGAAGAGCTTTCGCCCCAAGGACGGCGGCGGTGACGATGATGACGGCGCCAACTTCCACGGCCAGCAGCGCAAGAACGACACCCATGCGAGCACCAGCGACCCTGACAGCAGGCTTTACCGCAAGGCGGCCGGACGGGAGGCCAAGCTTTACTATATGGGCCACGCCACCATGGAGAACCGGCATGGGCTGGCGGTGGCCGGCAGGGTCACGCATGCCAATGGCACCGCCGAACGCCGGGCTTCGGAGACCATGCTGAAGGCGAGACGCAAAGCCGCAGGCCGCCGCATCACGGCCGGTGAGGACAAGGCATACGATACCGCCGATCACGTCGCCAATCTCCGCGCCATCGGCGTGACGCCGCATGTGACACAGAACCAGGCCGTCACCAAAACCGGCAAGACCCGCAACAGCGCCATCGACGAACGAACCACGCGGCATCCGGGATACGGCATGTCGCAATCACGCCGGGCGATGGTCGAGTGCATCTTCGGATGGGGCAAGCAGCATGGCACCATGCGCAAGACCAAACATCGTGGCATCGCTCGCGTCGCCGCCGACTTCCTGCTTAATCTGATCGCCTATAACCTGATCCGCATTCCCAAACTGCTGGCCGCGTAGCAATACCGGGCGGCAACCTCACGCAAAAAATGCCTTCAAACCGGCAAACACATCACCTGAAATCTGATCGACGGCCTTCACCGAGGCAAAGAAGACGCAAATCCTCGGGTTTTTCAGCAGACTGCTAGGCCAAAGGGCGCCAGAATTTCCTCGGCGCCTTGTTCTTCGAGTTGCCAGTCATGTCCCAGCTGCGCCCTCCAGAATATCCGATCCTTCAGCCCGAAGGAAACGCTCACTCTTCTCGGCGCAAACAAAGCGGGTGCGGCGCGGGGATTCAAACCGGAAATGCCAAAAACTGTCTCAGCTTTCAAATATCTGAGGCGAAGTCATCGGCCTTGATCTCCGTGAGCGAGTAGCTCGTATTGCGGCCACCCCCCTCGTCTTTCGTAAGGATGCCGCGATCAACGAGCTCATTGATGTCGCGCAGCGCCGTATCGGCCGAGCATTTTTCGATCTTGGCATATTTGGACGATGTCAGCTTGCCCTCGAATCCGTCGAGAAGCCGGTTGAGAATATCGCGTTGTCGCTTGTTGAGAGGCGCCTCCACATATTGCTTCCAGAACGCGGCTTTCCGGAAGACATGCGCAAGGATCGCCTCCGCGCCGTCGAAGGCGCGATCCAGGCACGCGAGAAACCATTCAAGCCACTGCGTGACATCGAGTTCACCTTTTTGCGTGGCTTCGAGCATGTCGTAATAGGCATTTCGCTCCACACGGATCTGAGCCGACATGCTGTAGAAACGCTGCGGACTATGCTCTGAGCGCGCGAGCCACATGTCGGCAATCGCGCGTGCAATCCGTCCATTGCCATCGTCGAATGGATGGATGGTCACAAACCAGAGATGGGCAAGCGCGGCCTTGATAACGGGGTCGAGTTTGTCGTCGGCATTGTACCAGGCGAGGAAGGCCGCCATGTCGTGATCGATCCGGTCGGCGCCGGGGGCTTCGTAATGGATTTTTTCGCGGCCATACGGGCCGGAGAGAACCTGCATTGGACCGGATGCCGCGTCGCGCCATGCGCCGACTCTAATCTTGCTTAAGCCGCTGCGCCCGGTCGGGAAGAGCGCCCCGTGCCAGCCGAATAATCGCTCGTCGGTAAGCGGTTCTTTGAATCGCTGTGTGGCGTCGAGCATCATCTCCACCACGCCGTCGACGTTGCGGTCGGCCGGCGAGAGTGCACCGGCGTCCATACCCAGACGACGGGCGATGGAAGACCGGACTTGATCCTTGTCCAGAATCTCGCCTTCGATCTCGCTGGATTTAAGAACGTCCTCGGTCAGTGTTTTCAAGACCGCTTCTTCCCGTAGCGGGAAACCAAGCGCCTGCATGCGGCCAATGAACCGGCCCTGCCGGTGGCGTACTGCGGCCAGTTGCTGAGCGAGGGCCTCGTAATTCCATCGGAAATCGGGCCAGTCTGAATATTCGTAGATGTATTTCGGCATTCTCCGCACCTCTTGCGGTGATTATGGGGCGCACTCGCCGCATCTGCAAGATTATTCTCCGCAACTATAGCGGGGAACAAGAGGGGTATTCTCAGTATTTGACATTGTCTGATTTTATTTTCTATATTTTTGACATGCAGAATCGCCATGAGTGATGGTCCGTACAAAAGTTTGAACATGACGCCCGCCTGGAAGAAGTTTGCGGAATGGGCGCACAAGGCCGCATTTGAGCCTGACGAAGTCGCCGCGCGCGTCGTCCCTGCACTGGAAGAGACGTGGCGCGATGAAGGCTGCGGCGAAGTTGTCCGCGCCATCCGTCCGATCCTGGGCGATGCCCGCCAGAGCGACATGTTCGGACAAGATAAATCGGTCGAACTGGAAGCTGCGCGGCGGGATCTATCCGCCGGATCCCCGATGCGACGCCTGATCGTCGATCACGTCATCCAATCCGTAGCGAACGGAAAGTTCGGCGTCGACGCGGTTTGCGACGGCGTCGAGAACGCCTTGCGCGACCGCGCGGCGCGGGGGCCCAGGCAAGTGGAAGAACATTATCTGCGTAAGCAAAGCCCCGAATCGATGGCGATCCGCGTCAGAAATCGCATGGAAGACGCGGTGGCGAGCGCTCCGATTGCGGGGCTTGCCCGCCGCCTGTCGGGACTGGACACTGCTGCCGCCCAACCGCAATTGGTCAAGCAGCAAGGAATTGATGACGGTGTGAGGCTGCGATGAACGATGATGAGCTGCCTGCGATCCAAGTCCAGGTGCACGAAGAAGGCGGTCGCTCGCGCGCCGGCTGGATTCCGTGCGAGATCGGGACCAACCTCATCTTCAAGACGCATAATCTTGCGGCCTATTTCTTCGCGAAATGGGAGCCGGTCGTATTCGACCTGATGCTGCTCGCCGCTTCCGTTGAGTTCTGCGACCGCATACAGCGCCGCCCGGCCCTGGGATGGGGGCGGGCCTTTGAACTGCGCCTGCCAGTGCATGACCCCGACGCTTGGAATCAGAAGAGCGCGTCCGACACGTTGCATGATGCGCTCGAACTGCTGACCGGAGATCAGTGGAAAGTCACCTTCATAAAGCGGAAAAAGTCCGCCCTCGAACCGGCACAGGAACTATTTCATCTGGATACCGGGGCCGAGGCGGTTATTCCCTTCAGCGATGGCCTCGATTCCCGCGCGGTCGGCGCGCTGATGGCGGAAGAATACGGCAGTCGGCTGGTGCGTGTTCGCCTGGATCAAAGAAAAAAGACCACCCTAAAGATTCGTTTGGGCGGAAGCAGCCTTTCATGACGCTGCCCTATCAAGTGAAGCCCGGCGCATCCCGCTTTATCGAATCAACCGCCCGGTCGCGGGGGTTCAAATTTGCTGTCCTGAGTGGGGCGGCCGCGTATTTCGCAAAAGCCGGCAAGGTCATCGTCCCCGAAAGCGGACAGGGTGCGCTCGGCCCAACGCTCGTGCCCGTCGGTCAGGCTTATGAGGATTACCGGAACCATCCCCGATTCATGAAGCACATGACGGCGTTTTTCCAAGCGCTTCTCGGCTACGACATCGCCTTCGTATTCCTGCGCCTGTGGTTTACCAAGGGTGAAACGCTCAAAGCGTACATGGCATTGAGCAAGGGCAAGAACACCGAGTGGTCGAAGACGCGGTCATGTTGGCAGGACAACCGTCATGTGTCGGTCGATAATCACCGGCGCCAATGCGGTATTTGCGCGGCCTGTATGCTGCGCCGCCTGAGCGTTCATGCGGCTGACCTTAACGAGCCCGCAGATACGTATGTCTGGGAAAATCTCTCTGCGCCTACCTTCGATGCGGGAGCCGCTAAAGGGTTCGATAAAAAGACCCGCGTTCAAAAGCATTATGCAATCGCAGGCACGTTGCATCTCGATCACCTCGCGTATTTAAAGCAGTCGCGTGCGGCAGAACGGCCACTCGATCTCGCGGCCTTTCAGCTCGCACGCGCCCTCGGCGAACCGGAAGCGGTCATCCGTCCAAAACTGGACCGGCTGCTCTCCCAACACCAAAAAGAATGGAAAACCAATATGAATTCACTGGGACCACAGTCGTTTGTTGTTCAGTGGGCCGACAATGACCAGTCTGCTTGAGACCATGCCGCCGACGGAAGTTGGTGAGCGCCTCCGTGAAGCGCGCGACCGCGTCAAGCTCAAGCAGGCGGAGGCGGCGGAATCTGTCGGGCTTTCACGAACCACTCTGGTTGCGATCGAGCAAGGCCAGCGGCGTGTGCGGATCGATGAGTTGCGCAAGCTCGCGAGCCTTTACAAAATGTCGATCAATGAGCTGATGCGGCAGGAGGCGATTCATACGGATCTTACCCCTAAATTCCGCAAGTTGTTCCAGCAAGAGGATGATGCGGTCGAACTCGCTGTGAAGCAATTAGAGAACTTGGCGCGCGCCGAAGCGGAGCTAGAGCGGCTTCTCGGCGTGCAACCGCTGCGTAACTATCCACCGGAGCGCCCGATCCTTCCCGGTGACGTTCGGGCACAGGCCGAACAGGACGCGCTCGAATTGCGACAGCGGCTCGGATTAGGCTTGAGCCCGATCTCCGACATCGTAACGCTGCTTGAGCTTGAACTTGGTGTACGCGTCTATATCCGTCGGATCGACGGCGGAATCTCCGGCCTGTTCGCCTACGACGAGGCGCTCGGCGCCTGCATTCTTCTCAATGGCAATCACCCACGCGATCGCCGTGCCCAAACGGCAGCCCACGAGCTCGGTCATCTGGTTTCTACGCGGCGGGAGCCGGAAGTTCTGGAGGAGGGCGTGACTGAGAACTCTCGTGAGGAGCGTTACGCCAACACCTTCGGCAGAGCCTTCATGACCCCTGCCCGTGCGGTCATGCAGAAATTCAGGGAGATTACCGTCGGATCGGAAAAACTGACCCGGCGGCATGTCATCGTGCTCGCACATTTCTTCGGCGTATCACGTGAAGCTATCGTCAGGCGATTGGAGGAACTCAAGCTGGCGAAGTCCGGGACGTGGGATTGGTTTCAGGCGAATGGAGGCATTAGCGATCAGCAGGCCGCTCAGGTGTTGGGCGATCTTTCGGGTCCCGACCTCCATAAAGCGGATGCGGACAGGCCGACGACGCTTCGGCTCGGGCTTCTCGCCGGCGAAGCCTGGCGCCGCGGGATACTGAGCGAGGGGCAACTCGCCCGCATGCTCCATCTGGACCGTGTCGAGCTGCGGCGCATGTTCGATGGCCTGGAAATAGAAGGGAGCGAAGCCGATGGGGCTCTCATGCCTGATTGACCCCACCGCGCCGGTTGTTGTCGATGCGAGTACCGTGATCAATCTGAATGCCACGGCCTGCGGGCCACATATTTTGAAGGCGATTCCGAATCCCTTCATCATTACGGATGTCGTGCAGGGAGAGCTCCTCGAAGACTGCCGGAATGGTCGAAATGACGGGCAATTAGTCGCCGAGCTTGTTGCGGCAGGCCTTATCTCCGTTGCGAAGCTTGACGATCTCACCGAGCCCCATTTCGAGGATCTGGTGATCGGACGGGGCGACGCAACCCTCGACGACGGCGAAGCCGCGACCATCGCCTATGGCGCCGAAAAAGGAGCGATCACCCTGATCGACGAGCGTAAGGCTACGCGTATCTGCGGTGAACGGTATCCGCGCCTGACCGTTGGAAATTCTTTTGATGTACTCACCCATCCCGCCGTGCTGGCGGCATTGGGTAACGGCGCCAGCGCCGATGCGGTCTTCAACGCGCTCCGGTTCGCCCGGATGCGGGTCCCGCCCACTTTGTTGAAATGGGTAGTCGAGCTGATCGGAGTAGAACGCGCGCCGATGTGTGAATGCCTGCCGCGCGCATATAGAACAAAAGACGACGCTCATCGATGAGAACGCAGACTCATTGAGCGAGATCGTTTTTCCTGAATCCGCCGGCCGACTGAATCGCACTATCTATATCGCAAACATGGAATGATCTGATAACGTAGTTAGTTTGCAATCAAGCCGAAGCGCAAGTTTTCGCACGACGCGGAAAATACGATTCAGCCCGCGACGACGCGAAGTCGTCCGATCGAGCACGCCAGCCGCATCCAAGGCCTGGCATCGAGTTTCTTTTTATTGTTGCCTATCGTAGAGCTAATGGTGCTCGGATTATCCCGGTGCGACCAACGCTTGGTGGCACTCCGATGAAAGACGTTGGCGTTCAGCAATGCAAAGACATCGACAGGTGCAGCGAACTGGAGTTGACGCTTGCATCACAGTGCCGCAACGCGCCAGATCCACGTCTCGTCGAATTCGTGCGTCTGCTCGCTCGCCATGCGGCGCAGCCGCTGGTACGGACAAGCCAACAAGGAGCAAGGGTCGCAGCGCACCTGACTTCACCGGAGACCAAGTCATGAAGGTCGCGCTTTACGCCCGCTACTCCAGTGACAACCAGCGAGACGCGTCGATCGCGGACAAGTTTCGCGTCTGCCGTGCCTATGCCGAGAAGCTGGGTTCTCGAGTCGTTGAGGAATGTTCCGACCACCCGATTTCCGGTGCATCGCTTCTGCGTGCCGGCGTCCAAGCGCTTATTGCCGACGCCTTGCGCGGGCGATTTCAAGTGGTGCTGGCGGAGGCGATGGATCGCCTCTCGCGTGATAAGATATCGCTAGCGTGTTCAAGCGCATGCCTGTGCCAACGTAAAGATCGTTACTTTATCCGAGTGTGAGGTTACGCACCTGCATGTCGGCCTCAAGGGCACGATGAACGCCCTCATCGCTAACGAGGACGCGAACTGCACAATTGCGCGGGCTCTCGCGAGAATCGATAACCGCAAAAGCGATCGCAAGAACAAGCGAAATGAAGTGCAGAAGCGCAGCAGAAACATATCGCAGATAGTGTCCAGGCGTGAGGAAGCTGGCCCGGCTGGCCTTCGCGATCACCAGCGCCCGAAACTTGGTGTGGAAAGCAGCTTGTATTCGGCGACGGGACGCCTCCGAGCCAAGGCGCCCCGACGCACTTTGCCGGGTTGGAAGTGCGCCGGGCCCGCCCCAACATCATCAGTACATCCGTGACGATGCTTGCGGCAATGAGACAAGCAGCGTGGCGGAATTGAGGCCCCATCCATTCTTTTGACGTGGCATCCAAAATGATTTCATGCGCGGCTCCAAAGGACTTGAATCTCACCTAGCGTCAAGTTCTATGATCTCGTACTTGTCAGCGTCATCCAACCAGCAACTTACTGTCCATGGCATCGCCCGCCGGACGCATCCTGCTCGCGGCATTTATCCGAGAGGTGCCACCTAGCGAGGAAAGCGGCGAGAAGCCACTCGGCTCACCGATCGCACTGAATGGTCCCTTTCCTTGCTAAATTCCTGCGCGCAAGTTGGTCGGAAGGACGTCTAGCGGCTATCGGCCATGTGCATGTGAGACGCTCATCTTTCGCACGAGCATCCAAATGATCGCCAGTGGATGCCTCTCACGCCCACCTCAGCCCCTGACCTCGGGAACGTGATACAGATTTCATGACCAAGTTTGCGCGAGTTGACATAACGCAAAGCCACAGGAGAGCGCATAGGTCAGCTTCGGGTCCGTATGAGCATGGGAGCGTCAAGCCTTGCAGACCGCACTCCTGAACAAGTATTGCGATGCTCGCCTGCCTTGGTACACCATCTACCCAACTGTACCGGATTTCACCACGACGATCGGCGCCAAGACTTGTGAGACATGGTTGAGGCGGCTGCCGCCCGACGAACCAGTATCGCTCTATCTCCACGTCCCTTTCTGCCAGTCGATCTGCTGGTATTGCGGCTTTCCCACGAGCCTTATTCGCAGCGAGCGGTCGATTCGCAATTATTTGGCGGCGCTGCGGGAGGAGATTCGTTTGGTTGCAGACCAACTGCCGCGCGCCTTGCCCGTCAGCGACGTGCATTTCGGCGGCGGAACTCCGACTACCATCAAGCCTGCCAATTTCCTTGCCTTGATGGAATTGCTGCGCAGCTGCTTCGCGTTCAGCAAGTCGGCTACCGTCGCCATCGAGATCGACCCGCGCGCGTTCACGACCGAAATGGCGCAAACTTTAGGAGCAGCCGGGGTCAGCCGCGCGAGCATCGGCGTGCAAAGCTTCGACCCCAAGGTTCAAAGGGCGGTCAACCGGCTCCAAAGCGAGGCGCAGGCGGCTTCTGCGGTCGAAAGCCTTCGCCAGCATGGAATAAGCCACATCAACTTCGACCTTCTCTTCGGACTGCCGCATCAGACGGTGCAGTCCTGTGTAAGCTCCGCAAGGACGGCCGTGGCCATGCGGCCCGACCGGCTTGCGATTTTCGGCTACGCCCACGTTCCCTCCTATATGAAACGTCAGCGCCAGATCGACGAGGCGGCGCTGCCTGACAATATTGCCCGCGCCGAGCAAGCCGCCGCCGTGGCAGATACGCTGGTCTCCGCCGGCTACCACCAAATCGGGCTCGACCATTTCGCCTTGTCGGACGACGAGCTCGCGCTGGCCCAGAAAGCGGGTTGGCTGCGCCGCAACTCGTTGGGCTATTCGGCCGATACCTGCAAAACCGTGATCGGCTTTGGTCCGTCAGCCATCGGCCGTCTCCGTGACGGCTACGTCCAGAACGAGGTCGCAACTGCTTCCTATAACCAACACATTAGAGCAGGTCGTCTGGCGACGTCGAAGGGCTACCGTCTCACTGAAGAAGATCGGCTGCGGGCTGCAATCATCGAGCGCCTGATGTGCGATTTGCAGGCCGACGTGCCGGCACTGTGTGCTGCCCACGGATTTGATCCGATCGCTTTTCTTGATTCAGCGGACCGCTTGGAAACGCTCACTGAGGACGGAATAGTAGAGATCCAGGACGGTTTCATCCGCGTCAAGCAGGAGCACCGTTTTGTCATCCGCGCTGTGGCTGCCGCATTCGATGCTTATCGCGACCGCACACCCTATTAGCAAAGCCACGCATGTGAGCAGATCCAAAGCATGGCGCTCCCTCGCTAACGAGTGATCGGAAGAAGCGCCGCGGGCAGCTCCGCCTGAAAGTGGAGATTCAAATTCGGTTCAAATGCCGAGAGATGCGGATCGGAAGAAAGAGTATCTGCTGATCAATCGAGCTCTCGATAGGGACTTGGCGCGCCGCAGCAGCTGGTGGAACTTTAAGATCCCCCGCGCAGCAGCCTGAGGCGTCAAGGGCCGCCCGTCCTCTGTCCTGCGATCACTGGCGCACCTCCGACGGAAACAGGCCCCTGTGGTTTGGACCTCTCGACGCGCTTCTTGGCCGGGCTCGAAGCAGCTTGTGCCGACGACGAAGAAATAGCGGAGGGAGCGGAAGGGACAGGTGCTGGAATCTGCAAGGACTCAATCCGCGAAGTCAGCACCGTGATCTGATCTAAGATCCCTTTAAGGTCCTTCCGCTGAGCATCGATGCGGCGGTTGAGTTCTGTAATATCCTCGCTCGCCTTCTGCTGCGCCCAACGTATCTCGGTCAGGGATGTCCTGTCCTCCGCTGACAGGCCCACCGCCGAATCGGCGAGGCCGGCTGCCGGCGTCTCGACAAACCCTGCGAGGCTCCCACCAAATTGGGCTGCTACCGAACACAAGCCGACGAGGACAGCCAGAAACATCAAACCCCAGCGAATGCGCCCTGACGAGCCGTATAATAGCGGCCGCAAGTCCGAAGCGGCCGCCTGATCAATCATCTCCATCGTTCCTTGCCCGACTTCCCCGTTTCGATAGGCTTGTTTTGCGAGAGCTCGCCGTACTCACGACTCCCGGCAAACCGCAAAGCAAACACTTTACGCGGGCTCCTGCATCATAGGGCTGGCGGCAAGCGATAGTTCTCGTCTTCGTCGGTCATAGTGCAGCATTTTTGCGTCATTCAGGAGAACCTTGCAGATTTTCCTACCCTGCCGCCGCCTGATTCGAACCGGCCGCCATTTCCCTTCAAGGTCTCAATCTCGTCTTTCCGTGCTGCCGAAACTGGCAACTTCACGGCCGGGCGCCGCGTAAGGCGCGCCAGCTGGGCGCTCGAGCCACCTTGCCATTGGAGCGGCAAGTGCTGGACATGGCCAACTACCAATCCTAGCAGGTTTGCCGATTCCGATGATCTCGCCCACCATTCCGATTTGATGTCGCCCGGGGCGCGAGGCGTTCTGGCTGTTTTGGTTTCTGGCATCGGTGAAGCCGCGGGGTCAACCTTGAATCGCGGCTTGAGGCCCTTCTTCGTCTGCTGTTGGTCTGCTGTTGGTCTGCTGTGGGCATGTGGGCAACGCTCTTTGCGTTGTCCAAGCGCAGCGGCATGTCCACAGCGCCACTGGCTCAGGCCTTTCGGTCGGGTTTGCGGGTTCGCCGCAGGCTCTCGCCGTTGAGATCGATCCGGTGGGCGTTGTGGACCAGGCGGTCGAGCACGGCATCGGCGTAGGTGGGATCGCCGAACACGTCAGAGTACCGCTATTCTTGAGCGGGTCGCGCCTCACGTCACGATCACGGACCCGCATCATTTTCTGTTTGGGTACCGCCTTGAGGTGCTGAAGGAGCGTTCGGGGCGCGGTCCCGCCTACGTCGTTGTCGCGGTGCCGGACGGCCGGCCGCGGGCGGTTCGGATCGCGTCGACGGATCTTGCCGAGACGCCGATCACTTCCCGCCCGAACGCCGCCGATCTGCCGCGCATCAGTGCACGTACGCTGATCCCATTGATGCAAC
>NZ_JACMYP010000224.1 GCF_020889705.1 Bradyrhizobium altum
GTTGGCGCCATCGAGCCGAGCGCGACGCGGGCGCCGACGATCCGGCTGCCGTTGACCGGCAGATGGGCCGCGAGCGTGATCACCGCGCCGCCCTTGGGCTTGATCCGCGCGATCTTGCGGTAGCGGAAGGCATCGGCACTGCCGGGCTTGGCAAAGGAGATCGCGAGCACCAGTGTGCCGGCCTGCCGGTCGCGCGATTGCAGGAATTCTTCGATTCCGATCTCGCGGCCGCCGAGCCCGCCCTTCATCGACACGACGGCGTCGAGCGCGAGCATCGCGACCGTGAAGTCGCCATACGGCACGGGTGCGAACAGATTGCCGCCGACCGTACCCATGTTGCGCACCGCCGGTCCGCCGATCGAGCGGGCAGGGCCGTGCAGGAAGCCGAGATCGCGCTCGGCCAGGATGCGCGCGAACGTGACGCCGGCGCCGAGCACGATCCGCGCGCCCGACGCGTCGATCCTTGTCATCGCCTGGTCGCTGGCGCGCACGACGGTCGAGATCGTGACGTCGCCCTCGTTCAGCGCTCGCATCACCAGCGTGCCGCCGCCGAGGTAGCGGGCGCCGCGATCCGATGACAGCGCCGCCGCGGCGTCTTGGCTGCTGGTGAAGGTCTTCACCGTGACTGGCATGATGTCCTCCCCGCTTACGCGGCTCCCTTCAGATGCCGGCGGATGGCGTCGAAGCCGGTCTGGTAGATGTCTTCCGAAACCATCTGCGTGATGCGGTCCCTATCCTCAATCCGCGTCGAGAAGCGCGATTCCCAGTGCCAGAAAGTGCGGTCGCCGTCGGTGACCGGCAGCAGGCGGACATGCGCCACGTAGTTGAACATCGGGATCGGCGTATCGAGCAGGCAATAGCTGAAGCTCTGCTCCAGGTCGGACAGCGCGAGCAACTGCTCGCGCAGCTCGGCGCCGTCCTTCAGCTTGAAGCGCCTGACACAACCGATCTTGTCGGAGGGCTGCGCCCGCTCGATGCCGCTGGTCGCGACCGCCGGGTGCCAGTGGTCATGGCCGTTGAAATCGCGCAGCACGGCCCAGACCGTATCGGTCGGGGCATCCAGGATCGTGCTTTTGACGATATGCGGCACGGCCTATCCCCCGAACGCCCGCTTCAGCGCGTCGAATCCGCCCTGGAACACGCCGCCGCCGATATTGTTGACCAGTTCGGCTTCGCGCTCGGGCGCGCAGTCGAACTCGGCGGTCCACTCCATGAACGTCTGGTCGCCGTCGGTGACCGGCGTCAGCCGCAGCGTCGCGACGTAGTTCTCGACGCCCATCGGCGATTCCAGGATCGAGTAGGTGCAGAACATGTCGTAATCGGACAGGCCGAGCAGCTTCTCGCGGATGCGATCGCCGTTGCGCAGGCGGAAATCCCTGACGCAGCCGATCTTGTCCGAGGGCTCGCCGCCTTCGATCCGGCTTTCGGCGATCGCGGGATGCCAGTTCGGCAGCCCGTTGAAATCGCGGACGCGCGCCCAGACCCGGTCATTGCGAGCGTTGACGACGGTGGAGACGTAAACCCGTGCCATGTTGCGAGCTCAGTCCTTCTTGCGCGGCGTTCGTTCGGGGCGCGGCTCGCCGCCGCCTTCGGGCGCTGCCGGCTTGGCGTCGCTGCTGCTCTTGCGTGCCGAGTCTTTGATGCCCTGCATGTCGCGGGCCTCGCGGATCAGGCCGGGCATCTTGGCGAGGCTGCCGCCCTCGACGCCGATGTCCGAGAGGATCGAGTCGATCAGCGGCGCCTGCACGCGGTAGCGCAGCGCCGAATCGATCACCTCGTCGGTGGCGCTGCGGCCGGAACCGCCGCCATTGCCGTTGCCGTTGAGCCCATCGACCTGGAGGATGCGGATGCCCTCGATCTTCTCCATTGGCTTGACGCTCTCGCGCACGATGCCCTCGATCCGGTCGAGCAGCTTGCGGCGGAACAGCGAGTAACGGGCCTGGTCGGTCAGCACGTTCTCGGCCTCGTTGAGCAGGCGCTGCGCTTCGGCCTCGACCGTGGCACGGACCCGTTCGGCCCCGGCCGCGATCCTGGTTTCCTCGGCCTGCTTCTCGGCGAGCAGCACCTCGACGGTCTTGCGTCGCTTGGCGATCTCGCTCTCGCGCGCGGTGACGACGCGCTCGGCCGCCTCGGTGGCATGGACCCGCGCGTCCTCGGCGGCAGCGCGCGCCGCCGATTCCTCGAGCGACTTCTGATGCAGCGCGATGGCCTTCTCCATCAAGGCGGTCTCGACGTCCTTCTCCCGGTTCACCTCGAGCTTGCGCAGCTCGCGCTCGCGGCCGACCCTCGCCTCGTCGAGGCCGCGGTCGGAGGCGATGCGGGCGCGCTCGACCTCTTCACGCGCCGCGATCTCGGCCTCCTGCAGCGATTGATTGCGGGCGACCTCGAGCTGCTCGATCGAACGGCGCCGTTCGATCCGCGCCGCCTCCAGCGCCTGCTCGCGGGTCACGTCGGTGGTCTCGACCTCCTTGCGGGCCGTGATCTCGGCCTGCTTGACCTGGCGATCGGCATCGATCCGCTCCGAGCGCTTGGCGGCGAGCGCGATCACGCGCTCCTCATCGGCGAGCTCGATCGCCCGTTTCTGGTCGATGTTGAGCACCTCGCGGGTCCTGGAGGAGGTGATCCGCTCGCTCTCCAGCGCCAGCTCGACATCAATCCGCTGGCGTTCGACCGCGTCTCGGCGCTTCAGCTCGGCGGCCTCGATCGCCCCCGTGCGTTCGATCTCGAGCGCGCGGGTCTCGCGCTCCGCACGGATACGCTGCGCTGCGACCGACTTCTCCTGCGAGATGCGCGCCGCCTCGATCGATTCACGCGAGGCGATGTCGGCTTCCTCGATCGCGCGGGTGCGTGCGATCTCCAGGGAGCGTACGTGTTCCTCCTGCGCGATCCGGGACGCCTCGGTGGCGTCGCGCGCGGTGATCCCGGCGATCTCGATCGCCTGATTGCGCTCGATCTCTAGCTTGCGCGTGGTGTGATCGGCGGCGATGCGTTCGGCGGCCAGCGTCTTCTCTCTGATGATCCGAGCGGCTTCGACCGACTTCTGCGCCTCGATCTCGGCTTCCTGGATGGTCCGGACCTGCTGGATTTCCAGGGCGCGGGTGCGCTCGTCGGAGGAGATGCGCTCGACATTGACCGTCATGGTCTGGGCGATGCGCGCCTTCTCGATGGCCTCGCGGGCCGCGATCTCGGCTTCCTCGACGGCGCGGGTGCGCTCGATCTCGCGGCGGCGGGTCTCTTCCTCATTGGCGATGCGGGCGTCAGTGACGACGCGGTCCTGCTGGATGCGGGCCTTTTCGATCGACTCGCGGGCCGCGATCTCGGCCTCCTCCACGGTGCGCATCCGTTCGATCTCGCGCTGGCGGACCTCGCGCTCGGAGGCGATGCGGGTGGTGTCGACCGAGCGCTGGTTGGCGATCCTGGCCTTCTCGATCTCCTCGCGCGCCAGCAACTCCCGCTCTTCGACCGCGCGGGTGCGCTCGATCTCCCGATGCCGGGTCTCGCGTTCCGACGCGATCCGGGCTTCGGTGATCGCCTGCTCGTTGGCGATGCGCGCCTTCTCGATGGCTTCGCGCGCTGTGATCTGGGCCTGCTCGGCCTCGGTCTCGCGCAGCGCGCGCTCGCGTGCGACTTCGGTGCGCTGCAGGGCGCGGCGCATCTCGATGTCGCGCTCCTGCTCGAGGCGGGCGGTTTCGCTCTCGCGCTCGATGTCCAGCGCCTGCCGCTCGGCCTCCAGGTTGCGGGAGCGGATCTTAATCATCGAGTCCTGCTCGATGTCGTTGCGCAACTTGCGCTTGGCCTCGATGTCCTCCATCAGGCGGGTCAGGCCTTCGGCGTCGAAGCGGTTCGAGGGGTTGAAGTATTCGAGGTCGGTCTGGTCGAGATCGGTGATCGCGACCGATTCCAGCTCGAGGCCGTTTTGCGCCAGCGCTTCGGCGGCATTGGCCTTGACGCGGGCGACATATTCGCCGCGCTGCTCGTGCATCTGCTCCATCGTCATCTCGGAAGCAACCGAGCGGATCGCGGAGATGAACTTGCCCGAGAGCAGGGTGTGCAGCTGTTCCGGCTCCATGGTGCGGCGGCCGAGCGTGGCGGCGGCGATCGAGACGGCCTCGCGGGTCGCCTGCACCCGGACGTAGAAATCGGCCTCGATGTCGACGCGCATCCGGTCGCGGGTGATGACGGCATCCTGCCTGGAGCGCACGATCCCCATCGGCAGCACGTTCATGTTGACCGGCGTGTAGTCGTGGATGAACGGCAGCACGAAGGCGCCGCCATTGATCACCACGCGTTCGCCGAGGAAACCGGTCCGGACGAAGGAGGTTTCCTTCGATGAGCGGTGGTAGAGCCAGTTCACCACATAGACGATGATGACGATCGCGACGATTGCGACGATGAGCCAGAGGATCAATTCACCGACCAGCATCCCTGACATCTCTTCCTCCCTTGGTCACGGCGGCTAGCGCGCGCCGATCGCCTTGAACTTGCGAACCTGATCCGTCAGCGCCCGCTCGACCGGCAAGCGTTCCATCGAGGAGGCGCCGTAGAAGCCGTGGCAGTTGCGGGTCTTCTTCATGATGAAATCGGCATCCGCGGGGTCCTCGATCGGGCCGCCATGCGCGAGCACGATGATGTTCGAATTGACGCTGAGTGCGGCCTCGGCCCAGGCCTCGATCCGGGCGGGGCAGTCGGCGAGCTTCAGCGCGGTCTGCGCGCCGATCGTGCCGCCCGTGGTCAGCCCCATGTGGCAGACGATGATGTCGGCGCCCGCGATCGCCATTGCGGTCGCCTCCTGCTCGCTGAACACATAGGGCGTGGTCAGCATGTTCTTGTCATGCGCCTTCGCGATCATGTCGATCTCGAGCGCGTAGGACATCCCGGTCTCTTCGAGATTGGCGCGGAAAGTGCCGTCGATCAGGCCGACGGTCGGGAAGTTCTGCACCCCGGCGAAGCCGATCGCCTTGAGCTGATCGAGGAATACGTCCATGTCGCGGAACGGATCGGTGCCGTTGACGCCCGCGAGCACCGGCGTCTTGGTCACGACCGGTAGCACCTCGCCGGCCATCTCGACGACGATCGCATTGGCATCGCCATACGGCATCAGGCCGGCGAGCGAGCCGCGGCCGGCCATGCGGTAGCGGCCGGAATTATAGATCACGATCAGGTCGACGCCGCCGGCCTCCTCGCATTTCGCCGACAGACCTGTGCCGGCGCCGCCGCCGACGATCGGCTCGCCGCGTGCGATCATGGCGTGAAACTTCTTCAACAGCGCCGCGCGTTCAAACCTGGGCATGGGTCACCTCGCCACTCTCCGCCGGCCACCGGCGCGTCCGAGCAGCGGACGGAACGCGCTGACGATGGCGGCGGTGAACTCGGGATCGTTGATGTTGCGCTTGATGCGGATGATCTGCCGGTTGCCCGTCTGGCGCACGGTCTGCTCCAGCGCGCGGAACAGCGCCGTGTCGGCATCGGGGTCCCAGAACGGCTGGCCGGGCGCATCGAGCGCGGAGACGCCGCCTTCGGCCAGGAAGAAACGCACCGGCCCGTCCATCTGGTTGAGGCGCTCGCCGATCCAGCGGCCCATGCGCTCGTTCTCTTCCGGGGTGGTCCGCATCAAGGTGACCTGCGGATTGTGGACGTGGAATTTGCGCTGCCGGTAGCGCTCCGGAATCGTGTCGGGCGCGCCGAAGTTCACCATATCCAGCGCGCCGATCGAGCCGACATAGGGCACGCGGCTGCGGATGATGGCGCCGAAACGATCGTCGGTCGCCGGGAATACGCCGCCCATCAGGAGGTCACAGACCTCGGTCGTGGTGAGATCGATGACGCCGGCGAGCTGGCCGGACTCGACCAGCTTCTCCATCGAGCGGCCGCCCACGCCGGTGGCGTGGAACACGAGGCACTCGAAATCCTCTCGGAGGTCAGCCGCGATCTTCTGCACGGCCTGAGTGGTGACGCCGAACATGGTGATGCCGATGGCCGGAAGATGAGGGCCCGTATCGCGCCGCTTGCCGGCCTGTTCGTCGAGCCGCGCCTTGACCATGCCGACCAGGGCATGGGCGCCGTTGCCGAGCACCGTGCGCGAGATCGAGTTGAGACCCTGCACGTCGGTCACCGAATACATCATGGTGATGTCGGCGGGACCGACATAGGGACCGACGTCGCCGGACGCGACCGAGGAGATGATGAGCTTCGGTACGCCGATCGGAAGCGCGCGCATGCCCGGCGCGACCAGCGACGCGCCGCCCGAGCCGCCCGCGGAAATGATTCCGGCGACATTGCCCTGGCGGCGCAGCCATCGCTCGAACGCGTCCGCCATCGCGGTCACCGAGGCGCCGCGATCGGTGCCGAACACGCCGGAGCCGCCGCGGCCGTGGTTGAGGGCAATCTCCTGCGCGGTGACGTCGCAGCTCGCCGCCTTTCCGCTGGTCGAGACGTCGACCAGCCGGGTGCGCAGGCCGCTGGCCGCGACGATATCGCGGATGAAGCGCAGCTCCGCGCCCTTGGTGTCGAGGGTGCCGACGACCAGCACGACGGGAGGCCCCGATGTCCTCGACGTCGCCAGTTCGCGCCGCGTACGGGTTGCTTCCTCGAGACGCGTGACGGCGACGGACTGCGTCCGCGCGGCGGCCTCGATACGGGCGATCGGCACCGGCTGCGACCAGCGCGTCGGCAGCACGGGATTGGAGACGTAGATGCGAGCCGGACCCTTGCGTTCCGGCTGCGGCGCGCCGGCCGCCTCAGCTCTTGCCGGCGTCGTCTCGGCATCGATCTCATCAGCGCCGTGGGTGCCGACGCCGAGTAGCCGCTGCTGCAACTCGCGGTCGGTCGCGAGGCGGGCGGAGTCGATGATGCGGTTGATTCGGCCATTGACCATGATGGCGACGTTGCGCGACACCGCCGTCGCGACGCCGATGTTCTGCTCGATGACCAGGATGGACATGTCGCCTTCGTCGCCGAGGCGGAGCAGCATCTCCTCGACTTGCGCGACGATCACAGGCGCGAGGCCCTCGGTCGGCTCGTCCATGATCAGGAGCTGCGGGTTGGTCAGCAATGCGCGCGAGATCGCGAGCATCTGCTGTTCGCCGCCGGAGAGCTGGTTGCCGCCGTTGTTCTTGCGTTCGGCGAGGCGCGGGAAGGTGTCGTAGATGCGCTCGACGGTCCAGGCGCCACGGCGCAGGCCGCCGGCCAGCGCAAGGTGTTCGTCGACCGTCAGCGAACGCCACAGGCGCCGGCCCTGCGGCACGTAGCCGACGCCGAGCCGGGCGATCCGCGCCGGATTCAGCCGCGTGACTTCCTCGCCGCGAATCCGGATCGAGCCGCTGCTGGCGCGGACCAGGCCCATGATGGCCTTGCACAGCGTGGTCTTGCCCATGCCGTTGCGGCCGACCACCGAGAACACGCCGGTATCGAGCGTGAGGTCGACGCCCTGCAGTGCATGCGAATGGCCGTAATAGACGTCGAGGCCCTTCACCTCGAGCGCGGGCGCGGGGCGGCGGTCATTCATGGCCGCCTCCGAGATAAAGCTCCTGCACCTCGGGATCGGACTCGATCTCGCGCGGCAGGCCTTCCTTGAAGATGCGGCCGTTGTGCATCATCGTCACGCTCTCGACGACGCGCAGCGCGACGTCCATGTCGTGCTCGATGATGATGTAGCCGATATGCGCGGGCAGCGAGGTCAGGATCTCGATCAGCTCGCGCCGCTCGGTCGGCGACAGTCCTGCCGCCGGCTCGTCGAACAGGATGAAGCGGGGCGCGCCGGCCAGCGCCAGCGCGATCTCGAGCTGGCGCTGCTGGCCATGCGCGAGCTCTGCTACGCGCTGGTCCTTGACGCCGGCGAGATGCACGGCCTGCACCAGCGTCTCGGTCGCGTGCATCAGTGCATCGTTCTGCCCCGCGCGCAGCAACGAGAACCGGCCGCGGGAGACGCCGCGGCAGGCGAGATAGACGTTGTCCTGCACGGTGAGGCCGGGGAACAGCGCCGAGATCTGGTAGGTGCGGCGCAAGCCCCGGCGGATGCGCTCATAGGGCGGGAACTGGGTGATGTCCTCGCCGAAGAAGCGGATCGTGCCGGAGGAGGGCGGGAAGTCACCGGTGATGCAGTTGAACAGCGTGGTCTTGCCGGCGCCGTTCGAGCCGAGCACCGCGCGGCGCTCGCCCGGCCGCACGGTGATCGTGACGTCGGTCAGCGCCGCCAGCGCGCCGAACAGCCGGGTGACGCCGCGCAGCTCCAGGGCTGCGCCGGCGCCGACCACCGAGAGCCGCTGTGCGACGCTATCCATGGCGGCCTCCGCCTGAACGTTGCGTCGAGGAAGCGCTGCGCCGCCGCCAGCGTTCCCAGAGGCCGATCACGCCGTCGGACGACCAGAACACGATGGCGAGGAAGCCGAGCCCGATCAGCAGCCGGAAGCGGTTGCCGTCGAGCCCGAACTTGATCAACACGTCGAGCGCGAAGGTGCGCAGCAGGACGAAGATGAGTGCGCCGATGAACGGGCCGATCGGCCGGGTGATGCCGCCGACCACGGCGATGATCAGGACGTCGATGCAGGCGCCCACGCTGACCGACCCGGGCGAGATCTGCCGGTAGTTCCAGACCTGCAGCACGCCGCCGAGCGCCGCGATGAAGGCTGCGAAGGCGTAGGCCGCGATGCGGTGGGCATTGGGATTGAAGCCGAGCGCGGCCATGCGGCGCGGGTTGTCGCGGACACCCTGCAGCGCGAGCCCGAACGGCGCGCGCGAGACATACTGGACGGCGAAGTAGCAGATCGCGGCGACACCGAGCGTCACGTAGTAGAAGGCGATGTCGCGCGCCAGTCGACGCCCCAGAAGTGCGGGGTCGCGACGGTGTTGATGCCGGTGTGGCCGTTGAAGATCGCCCAGTTCTGGTTGGTGAAGTAGTAGAACGCCGCGCCGATCGCGAGCGTGATCATGATGGTGTAGATGCCCTCGGTGCGCACCGCGAGCGCGCCGCCGAGTGTGCCGAACAGCGTCGCCAGCGCCAGCGCCATCGGGGTTGCGAGCCACCACGGCCATCCGAGGCTGATATTGGCGTTGCCGCTCATGCCGAACACCGCGACCATGTAGCCGGCGAAGCCCGCGATCGTGAGCTGCATCAGGCTGACCATGCCGCCATAGCCGGCGAGGAACATCAGGCTCAGCGCAATGACGCCGAGGATCAGCGTGGTGGCGAAGATCTCGATCAGGAAGAAGCCGTTGGCGATCAGCGGCATGATCACGAGGATCAGCGCGACCAGCCAGGCCGCCGGGTTCTGGAATTCCGGCCAGGCGCGGATCAGGGAGCGGCGGGTCGCGCTGGCGGACGGGTCGGGGCGGAACTGGGTGCTCTGCAGCAACGACATCTCATCGCCTCGCGAGCAGGCCCTGCGGCCGCAGCGCCAGCACCACGACCATGATCAGGAAGGTCACGACGATGGCGTAGGTCGGGATGTAGACCGAGCCGAGTTGCTCGGCGAGGCCGATGATGACGGCGCCGAGCGCAGCCCCCGGGATCGAGCCCATGCCGCCGACGATCACGACCACGAGCGAGGCGAGCAGGAAGCGTGTATCCTCGCCCGGCGACAGCGACTGGAAGGTGCCGCCGACCACGCCGGCGATGCCGGCAAGGCCCGCGCCGAGCGCGAACACCAGCACGAACACCAGCTGGATCCGCACCCCGGTTGCGGCGAGGATATCGCGGTCGTCGACCCCGGCGCGCACGATCATGCCGATCCGCGTACGATTCAGCGCCAGCCACATTGCGATCCCGATCACGACGGACGCCGCGAAGATCACGAGCCGCACCAGCGGGTATTGCAGAAAGACCGGCTCGCCCGATGATTTGATCGCGGTCAGCAGCGGCAGCTGCACCGGGCCGATCAGCCAGCTCGGGGTCTGGACCTGGTAGAAGTCGCCGCCGAACACCCAGAGCATCAGATCGGCGAACACGATCGACAGCCCGATCGTCACCATGGTCTGCCTGAGGTCCTGACCCTCCATGCGGCGGAACACCGCGAGCTGCAGGATCACGCCGACCAGCGCCGCCGCGATGAAGGCGACGATGAAGCTCAGGATCCACGACCCGGTCCAGGTGCTGATGGCGTAGCCGACATAGCCGCCGAACAGGTAGAGCGAGCCGTGCGCGAGGTTGACGTTGCGCATCAGGCCGAAGATCAGCGTGAAGCCGCTCGCCACCAGGAAATACAGCCCGCCGAGCGTGATGCCGTTCAGCACGGCGTTGAGGAACACGCGCTTGCGGCCGATCGCGGCCTCCAGCCCCGGCGGCCAGATCGCGAACACCAGCCACAGCAGCACCGCGACCGCGATGATCACGATCAGCGCCCAGGCCGGATGGCGTTCGATGAACCTGGCCATCTCCGTCGCGTTCCCTCTGACGTCGCGGCCGTCTGCCGGGCCACGTGTCCCAGCATCCTACCGAGGGCGAAAGCGTCGGATTTGATCGACAGTATCTTTTATCGTTCGCTGTGGAACTCGCTCACGGCCGCAACACCTTGGCGGCGCGGCGATAGTCGGTCGGGGCCATCCCGACATTGGCGGCGAAGAAGCGGGTGAAGCCGCTCTGCGAGGAGAAGCCGAGATCGAAGCCGATATCGGCGATCGGCGCCTCGGTCGCGACCAGCGCATCCAGCGCCTGCTCCATGATCAGCGTGTTCATGTAGAGGTGAGGGGTGACGCCGGTCTGGGTGCGGAACAGCCGGTAGAAATGCGGCCGCGACAACCCCGCTTCGCGCGCGATCGCATCGAGCTCGATCTCGGCGCCGGGGCTTTCCGACATCAGCTTGATCGATTTGCGAACCCGGAAATCGGTCACCGCGGCGGCGGCGCGCGCGTCCTGCGCGGCCTGCCAGCTCTCCTCGTAGCAGGAGTCGATCAGCTGCCTGAGCTCGCAGTCGAGGCTGCGCAGCGACGGCGCGCCGCACACCAGAGCTGCGGTGCGGCGGATCAGCCGGTCGAGCGCCACGGTGCGCGGAAAGAAGGTGCGGCCGAACCGCAGGCCCTGCGCGCTCGCGGGCTGCGGCGCGAACCATTCGGCGTTGACATAGAGCACGAAGAAGATCGCGCCGTGGTCCATGTCGGTCGGCAGAAAATTGTGCGGTTCCCACGGGTTGACCGCAACCACGGTGTCGTCCTTGAGCAGCAGGCGCTGCTCGGAGACATCGATCTGCGCCGGCGTTCCGCCGACATGAAAGATCAAGTGCCCTTCGCGGTGCGCATGCACGTTGAAGGGACGGTTCAACTGATAGACCGTCGCGCGACCGAACCGGCCGTGGAAGACGGCAAGCGCCCTGCTCATGCCTCCCCTCCGCGGGGTGTTCTTGTCTTTTCGACAAGCGTTCATCATCCGCCCGCGGAAAGCAAGGGCGAGCAGGGCTGTTGATGCAACCGCGCGCCTTCGTCACGGCTGGCTTGCTCGCACCTGCAACAAATACGTCAGTACTTCTTGCACTCCGGAACCGTGCGGCTCGGCAGGCCGATCTTGGCGAACACGGCCGGATCGTAGCCCAGCGTCTGGTTGACGTTCGGGATCACCTTCACGACCTTGCTAAACAGCGCGCCCTTGCCGTCATCGACCACCTCGGTGACGAAATTGGTGCCGATCGCCTGTCGGTTGGCGTCGAGCTTGATCTTGCCGTTCGGTGCGTCGATCTCGATCTTCGCCAGTGCGTCCTTCAGCTTGGCCTGGTTGTTGGAGAGATCGCCATTGACCTGCCGCAGCGCCAGGATCAGCGCCATGGTCGAGCCGTAATAGTTGGTGGCGAGCAGCGACGGGCTCGGGAAGCGTTTGCTCTCCGGGAACGAGTCCTGGTAGGCCTTCACGAATTTCTGCCAGCCCGGATCCTCCCAGGTATCCGCCTGGCCGCTCGCGGCGATGGTGCCGATCAGCGCGTTCTTGGCGCTGCCCTTCGACGACAGGATGGTCTGGTCGATCATGATCGAGCCGCCCATCAGATGCGCCTTGCCGCCGGCCTGCTGATACTGGTTGAGGAAGTTGACGGCGTCGGCGCCGCCAAGGCCGAGATAGATCGCATCGACATCGTCGGGAAGTGCTGCGATGACAGAGGCGAAGTCCTTGGTGCCGAGCGGCACCCATTGCCGGTTGGTGACCTGGCCGCCGGCGCCGCAGAATTCGAGCACCAGGCCGAACACCTGGGTGTAGATGAACGAGTAGTCCTCGCCGACGGTCGCGATCTTGCGATAGCCCTTGGTCTCATAGGCGTATTTGCCGAGGCCGACCTGCCATTGCGCGCCGTCCATGTTGTAGCGGAAGAAGTTTGGCGCCGGATCGACATAGGTCGTCTCCTGCGCGCCGGAAGCGGCGTTGACGAAGGTCAGCTCCGGATGGGTCTTGGCAAAATTCTTCACCGCGATGCCCTCGTCGCCGGACAGCGGCGACAGCAGGATCTGTACCTTGTCCTGCTCGATCAGCTTGCGCACCGCGCGCACCGCGGAGTCCGGCGTCGCATCGGTCGAGGCGACGACGAATTCGAGTTCCTTGTCGCCGATCTTCTTGCCGAGCACATTAAGCGCGGTCTGGTGGCCGCGCATGCCATCTTCGCCGAGCACCGTGTAAGTGCCCTCGAGCGTTGCGGTGACGCCGACCTTGATCTTCTCCTGGGCGAATGCCGTGCCCGAAAGCAACAGGCTGCTCAACGCAATCAGTCCCAAACTGCCTTTCAACATCGCTCTCCTCCCTCTGTGTTGTCACCGGCGTCCACATGGCCTGACGAAGGCTGATGGGCGTCCGGTTGTTTGCCGGCAAAGCTAGCCGAAGCCAGGCGCGGCGCGGATGTCGTCACTGCGGGGGTGCTTAACGGGCAGTCTCATTTTGATTGTTGCGCCGCAACGAGGTTCGCGGCGGGACCGCATACACAATCGTCGTCCCGGCGAAGGCCGGGACCCATCAACCACAGGATTGGGTTGGTGAGGAAAGCTGTGGCCCCAGCCTCGCGCAATAATCACCATCGGTGGTTATGGGTCCCGGCCTGCGCCGAGACGACACTGAATTGTGCACGCGTCAATTGCGCATTCGGCGTCCACCGCATCTCACGCCGCGTTCGTGCGCCGCGAGGCTGCGAAGTAGCGCGGAGCCGCAACATGGTTCCGGGCATGCCTTGCTAAGGCATATGGTGGCCGGCGGCCTGTCCGCCGTCGACGTGGAGCACTTCTCCGGTCACAAATCCTGCACCATCGAGGTAGAGCACCGCATCGACGATGTCGGAGATCTCTCCCATCCGGCCGACCGGGTGAAGCGCGGCCAGCGCTTGATGCGCCTGCGCCGGGTGCATCGGGGTCTTGATGATTCCGGGCGACACCGCATTGACGCGAATTCCGGTCCTTGCGTATTCGATCGCGAGCGCGCGGGTTGCGGCGTTCAAGGCGCCCTTGGTCAGCGAGGCGAGGGCGGCCGGAACGCTGCTCATCGGCTGGTCGACGAGACTGGTCGTGATGGTGACGACGTGGCCATGGCCCTGCTTGCCCATCAGCTCCAGCGCGCGCCGGGTCATGTGGAAAAAGCCGGTGACGTTGGTCGAGATGTAGCTGGCGTAGTCATCCTGCGTATAGGCGGTGAATGGTTTCGCCATGAAGATGCCGGCGTTGTTGACCAGCGTGTCGACGCGGCCGAAGCGCTCCAGCGCCGCCTTGAATACGTGCTCCGCCGTATCGGCTGCGCCGACATCACCCGCCACCGTGACGATATCCGCATCGGTGGCCGGCTTGATCGAGCGCGACGTCGCGACGACCCGGCAGTTGCGATCCCTGAAGGCCTGAACGATGCCGGCGCCGATCCCCTGCGATGCGCCGGTGACGATTGCCACTTTCCGCTCTGTGCTCATGATGGCACTCCTTTTTCGCGCTACACTGCGCCGCTTGCGGCGAGCGGGCTGTAGTCGCGGCTCTTGAACATCGTGTGCAGTTGCCGCCGCCGGATGCCGAGATTGCCACCGTCGAAGATCGGCAGCGCGAGCGCGTCCTGCAGCAGGCCGCCGAGCGGAGCTTCATGATCATAGCTGTCGATCCCGACCACCCGCATCAGATCGGTGATGACGCGCACGGCGGCCTCGGAACCGAAGATCTTGGCCTGCACTGCCAGCTCCTCGGCCGCCAGCGACTGGGTGTCCAGGGCATGGCAGGCGCGCCAGCTGAGAGTGCGCGCCGCTTCGATCGTGGTCTTGGCATCGGCGAGCGCGTATCCGACCGCCTGATGCTCGATGATGGGGTGAACGCCGCCGCGCTTTTCGCTGCGGGCAAAATCCAGTGCGAACGCGAAAGCCGCCCGCATCAGCGCGACGCCAAAGATTCCGACCAGCGCCGCGGTGCCGGTGAACGCCGCCGCGGTCAGCGCCAGGCCCGCGCCCTGCTGTCCGAGCAGATTGTGGTGCGGCGCCGTGACATTCTGCAAACCAAACTGCGGGACGAGGTGCGCGCGATGACCGATGCTGTCGATCGCGCGTTCGAACACGAGACCGGTCACCGGTCCTTGCGCGGCAATGATCGAGATGGCTGCGTCCGGCGTTGCTGCCGGATCGGTCCGGCACACGATGGTCAGAAGATCGGCACCCTCGCGATTCCAGCCGGTCGCCGAGGACACCCATTTCTTGCGGCCGTTGATCAGCCAGTTGTCGCCCTCGCGCCGCGCGGTGGTGCGGACGCCCTCGCCGGGTGGCGGCGAGGCG
>NZ_JACMYP010000225.1 GCF_020889705.1 Bradyrhizobium altum
TGGGTCCCTGCTTTCGCAGGGACGACACCGAGCATGAGGGCTATCGGTGCCTCACAACCACGGCGCGGGCTTGTCCATCGCGATCAGCGCGTCGACGTCGATGCGCGGGCGGACCACGGCGTACTGGTCGTCCTTGACCAGCACTTCCGGCACCAAGGGCCGCGTGTTGTAGGTGCCGGCCTGCACCGCGCCATAGGCGCCGGCGGTCATGACGGCCAGCAGATCGCCGGCCTTCGGCTGCGGCAGCGAACGGTCGAGCGCGAGATAGTCGCCGGTCTCGCAGACCGGGCCGACCACGTCGGCGACCATGGTCGGCGTGCCCTGCGCAGGCTGGCGCACCGGCAGGATGTCGTGATGCGCCTCATACAGCGTCGGCCGGATCAGATCGTTCATCGCGGCGTCGATGATCACGAAGTTCTTGGCATCGCCCGGCTTCACATGGATCACGCGGGTGACGAGGATGCCGGCATTGCCGACGATCAAGCGGCCCGGCTCGAACATCAGCGTGCAGCCGAGATTATGCGTGACGCGCTTGACCATCGCGGCATAGGCGGCCGGTGCCGGCGGCGCGGCGCGATCCATGTAATAGGGAATGCCGAGGCCGCCGCCGAAATCGATATGCGAGATGTTGTGGCCATCGGCGCGCAGCGTCTGCACGAACTCGGCGAGCAGCCGGAAGGCTGCCTCCAACGGACCGAGATCGGTGATCTGGCTGCCGATATGCACGTCGGTGCCGGTGACCTGGATGCCCGGCAGCTTCGCCGCGCGGGCATAGACCTCGCGGGCGCGCGCGATCGGAATGCCGAACTTGTTCTCCGACTTGCCGGTCGAGATCTTGGCGTGGGTGCCTGCATCGACGTCGGGATTGACCCGCACCGAGATGCGCGCGGTCGTCTTCATCTCGACCGCAAGGCGCGACAGCATCTCGAGCTCCGGCTCGGACTCGATATTGATACAGAGGATGTCGGCGGCGAGCGCGGCGCGCAGTTCGCCCTCGGTCTTGCCGACACCGGAGAACAGGATCTTCGACGGCGGGATGCCGGCTGCAAGCGCCCGCTTCAACTCACCGCCGGACACCACGTCGGCGCCGGCGCCGAGCTTGGCCAGCGTGCGCAGCACCGACTGGTTGGAGTTCGCCTTCATCGCGTAGCAGACGACCGCCTTCTCGCCGGCAAAGGCCTCGGTGAAGACGCGGTAGTGGCGCTCCAGCGTCGCGGTCGAATAGCAATAGAACGGCGTGCCGACGGCCTCCGCCAGCTCAATGAGATTGACCGCCTCGGCATGCAGCACGCCGTTGCGATAGTCGAAATGGTTCATGACATGCTTTTAGATATTAGTTGCCGAGCAAGGGATCGAGCACGAAAGACCGTTTATTGCCTTTCGACGCAGCCGGCGCTGCATCCGAGCCATAGGTCGGATTGAACACGCCGGGCTGTGCCGCGCGCTCGCTCTCGGTGTCGCCCGGTGCTGTGGCCGGCGCGCCGTTCGCGGTCGGCGGCAGGTCGAGCGGTCCCTTGCGGCCGCAGCCGCCGAGCGCAAGCGTTGCAGCGCTCAGCACAATGATGGCCCATCCCGAGGGGGTCAGGCGGTTCTTGCTAATCACGACGAATTCCCCAATTCGGGCGGCACCATACAAACATTGACGTGCTCTGGCGAGAGGCGGAGCGCCATGAAATCACGACCAAATTTTCCGGATCAGCCCAATTTTCGCTCTTTTTCCAGCCGCTTGGCCCAGGCTTTGGCCTGCGCCATCACATTCTTCGGCGCCGTGCCGCCGAACGAGGTCCGGCTCTTGACCGAGGATTCGACGCTGAGCACCTTCAGCGCCTCTGCCGTAATCTTCGGCTCGACCTCCTGCATGGCCTTGAGCGGCAGCTCGTGCAGCGCCACGCCCTGTGCCGAGGCCAGGCCGACGATGCGCCCGGTCACGTGGTGGGCGTCGCGGAACGGCATTTTCAGGGTGCGCACCAGCCAATCGGCAAGGTCGGTCGCGGTCGCATAGCCCTCGCCGGCGGCGGCCTTCATCTTGGCCTCGTCCGGCACCAGGTCCTCGACCATGCCGGTCATGGCGCGGATCGCGAGCGACAGCGCCTCGAACGCCTCCATCGCGCCCTGCTTGTCCTCCTGCATGTCCTTTTGATAGGCGAGCGGCAGGCCCTTCATCACAATCAGGAGCGCGGTGAGTGCACCGATCACGCGGCCGGTCTTGGCGCGCACCAGCTCGGCGGCGTCCGGGTTGCGCTTCTGCGGCATGATCGACGAGCCGGTGGTGAACTTGTCGCTGAGCTTGACGAGACCGACCAGCGGCGAAGTCCAGATCACGATCTCCTCGGCGAAGCGCGACATGTGCACCGCGCAGATCGCGGCTGCCGACAGCGTCTCCAGCACGAAATCGCGGTCGGACACCGCATCGAGCGAATTGGCCATCGGCCGGTCGAAGCCGAGCGCTCTGGCGGTAGCAGTGCGGTCGATCGGAAACGAGGTGCCGGCGAGCGCGGCGGCGCCGAGCGGCGATTCGTTCAGCCGCTTGCGCGCGTCGGCAAAGCGGCCGCGGTCGCGGCCGGCCATCTCGACATAGGCCAAGAGATGATGACCGAAGGTCACGGGCTGCGCGGTCTGCAGATGGGTGAAGCCCGGCATCACGGTTCCGGCATGCTCCAGCGCGCGGGCGACCAGCGCCTGCTGGAACGCGGCCAGCGCCGCATTTGTCTCGTCGATGGTGTCGCGGACATAGAGCCGGAAATCGGTCGCGACCTGGTCGTTGCGCGAGCGCGCGGTGTGCAGCCGGCCCGCCGCGGGCCCGATCAATTCGGACAGCCGCGACTCGACATTCATATGGATGTCCTCGAGCGCGCGCTTGAAGTCGAAATCGCCCTTGCCGATTTCTGACAAAATCGTGTCTAGACCTTTGCCGATATTTTTCGCATCAGCTGATGTGATGATGCCCTGCGCAGCGAGCATCGCGGCGTGGGCCTTGGACGCGGCAATGTCCTGGGCATAAAGGTGACGGTCGACGTCGATGGAGACGTTGATTTCCTCCATGATGGCGTCGGGACGTTCCGAAAACCGGCCGCCCCACATCTTGTTGCTCATGACATCTCGCTCACGAATTTGTATTTCAGGCGGTGCTGTTTCCGTACCGGAGCGGCGAAACAGCGTGGCGGTTCCGGTCGTAATTCCCGGCACTGCTTAGCCACATCTGACCCAGGATGACAAACGATATGCCCGAGACGACCCCATCCGAACCGACCGCCAAGCCGACTGCCAGATGGCGCATCCCGCTGGTGATCGGCGCCGTGCTGGCCGGGGCCGTGATCGGCTATGTCGGGGTCTCCGGCCTCAGGCATCCCGCCGGCGGCGACGTCGCCTGCGACAGCGCGGTGGATCTGGCGAAGAAGATCGCCCCGCTCGCCCATGGCGAGGTCGCGGCGCTGACCATGGCGACCACTCCGCTGACGCTTCCCGACCTGACCTTCGAGGACGCCAACGGCCAGCCGAAGAAACTCTCGGATTGGCGCGGCAAGACGGTGCTGGTCAATTTGTGGGCGACCTGGTGCGTCCCCTGCCGCAAGGAAATGCCGGCGCTCGACAGCCTGCAGACCAAGCTCGGCGGCAAGGATTTCGAGGTGGTCGCGATCAACATCGACACCCGCGATCCGGACAAGCCGAAGAACTTCCTGAAGGAAGCCAATCTGACCAATCTCGGCTATTTCAGCGACCAGAAAGCCAAGGTCTTTCAAGACCTTAAGAACGTAGGCAAGGCGCTGGGCATGCCGACGTCGGTGCTGATCGACGGCAAGGGCTGCGAAATCGCCAATATCGCCGGTCCCGCCGAATGGGCGAGCGACGATGCGATCAAGCTGGTGAAGGCGGCACTGGCCCCGGCCGCGGCCGCGTTCTGATCAGGCGACGGCGTTGAGGTTGCCACCGACGCCGGGACCGAGATTGGCGGTCGACGGCGTACCGAGCAGGGTCTGAACCGCGAACTTTTCCGCATCGAGGTTCTGCTTGGTCACACGGGTCGCGATCTGACCCTGCAAATTGCCCTGCTGCATCGACAGGATGCTCGACACCATGCTCATCATGTCCATACGCGGCACTCCAAAGCTTGCTCTTACGTAGCGCGCGAAAGTTAATGCTTGGGTAACGGATGGCCGCGTCAGGCTGACGCATCGTCGTCTTCATGGCGCAGCAAGTCGCCTGGCTGGCACTTCAGATAGGTGCAGATCCGCTCCAGCGTATCGAACCTGACGCCCTTCACCTTGCCCTGCTTGAGCAGGGACAGATTGGCCTCGGTGATCCCGACAAATTCGGCAAGCTCCTTCGATTTCACGTTGCGCTCGGCGAGCATCACGTTGAGCCGGACCCGGATCGGCATCGCAACGGCCTCAGACGAATTGCGCGTGTTCGTCGGCGATCGCATTGGCCTCGGCCATCACCCAGGCCGTCACCGCAACCAGACCCGCGAACAGCAGCGCCAGCAGCGTGTCGGAGCTGAGTGCGATGACGACGGACTTGCCCTGCGCGTAGGTTTGCCAGCTCAGCAGGATCGAGAGCAGCGCGCCGATCACCGGCTTCAGCAGGGTCGAGAGCAGCATCGCAATCGCGAGGTCACGCAACCTCGCGATGTTTGCCGCCGTGAAGAAGCGGCCTGCCGCGAACGACGTGAAAGCGCGGCGCACGCGCGACAAGCCCCAGATCAGACAGCCGAGCGGCAACGCCGAGACCACGAGACCCGTCAGGCGGACCAGCCAGCCGATCGGATGGAACGCAATGCCGGTCAGCCCTGCATCGCGCAGGATCGCCTCATCCGGGCTCGCCAGCCAATAGGCCAGCAATCCGACCGCGAGCACGAACGAGATGCCGGTGCAGGCATAGGCGAGCACGCGGCTGACCGCGCGGATGCGTTCGAGGCGGGCCGGCCGCGCGGATGGGGAAAGCTCTGACCAGAGGGACGCGGGCATGGCTCAACCTCGGGATTGCTAATCTGATATTATTGTTTTACGATAATTAATATCTGCAAGTCAACCTGCAGTTCGTGCGGCTCACGCCATCTGCGCCGTCCTTCTATTGACAACAGCGGCTCACGCGCAGCCCTCGACATCGAGCGGACAGATCTCGGTCGCGCAAGTCAGGGCCATGCTGGACCAGGCCGCGACCAATCCGACTGCGCGCCAGACGCTGACGGCCTGTCTGGCCGGTACCGGCGAAACTGCCGGCTGGCTGCTCGATGCGGCACGCGGCCTGCCGCCCTGCGCGCGGCGGCTGACACTCGACGCGCAGCAGGCGCGTGACGCGATCGCAAGCGCGGCGGCCACGGCTGCGACCGAAACGCCGCTGATCATCCGCGACATGCTCAAGCGCGCGGGATGCCGCCTGACAGAATGAGCAGCGGCCAATGCTTGCGCGCTCAGGCCGCGTTCGCCGCGAAGGCCGCGCCGAGGGTGCGCAGCGCCTGCCGCGTCCGCGCGTCCGACAGCTTTGAGTGAAGCATGACGTCGCGCGAGGGCAATGGCGGCAGGCCAAGCCGCGGCCCGAGATCGACGGTATCAGCAGGCGCCACCCGGCGCGCCAGCGCGGCGACGGCGAGCCCTGCGGAGATCGCGGCGCCGATGGTCGAAAGCCCGCCACCGACGAACGCTTCGGTCCAGGCGATGCCGGCGGCGTCGAGAGTTTCAACAGCCATGGCGCGCACGCTGCAAGGCTCGGCTTGCGTCGCCAGGCGCAGCGGCTCGCCCGGCCGATGGTGAAAATCGGGCGCAGCCATCCAGCCGAAGGGTTCTTCGAACAGCACATCGCCATCGCGGCGTTTGGCGTCGTGGCGCAGCACGATCGCAGCATCGAGCCTGCCATCGTCGAATGCGCTGAGCACCGAACGCGACGTATCGACATGCAACTGGATCACCAATCCGGGATCGGTGGCATTCATCCGCTTCAACAGCGAAGCCAGTTCCGATCCGACGATGTGGTGGCTGATGCCGACGACAAGCCGACGGTGCTCGACCGCAAACGCCCCGATCGCCGATTGATGCGCGGCCACCAGGTTGCGCGCCGCGCCGAGGAAGGCAGTACCTTCCGCGGACAGTCGAACCAGCCGCGGCGTTCGCTCCAGCAGCCGGCGGCCGAGCCCATCTTCCAGCCGCCTGATCTTCAGGCTGACCGCCGACTGCGTGGTCTCCATGGCCTGCGCCGCGCGCGTGAAGCTGCTGAGGTCAGCGACCAGGACGAAGGCCTGCACCGCCTCGACATCGAGTGCCTTCATGGCCATTCATTTAAATTGGCAATCATTGAAATGCGTTATCATACCGTTTTTCAATGTTCAAGAAGCCCCTAGGATTGGCCGAACGCAACGATCGCCTCCAGGAGAGCCATCATCATGCCGCTGACCCACGTCTCCCTGCGGCGGGGCAAGCCCGCCGCCTACCGCAAGGCCATTCTCGAGAGCCTCTATCGCGCCATGCGCGAGACCTTCGATGTGCCGGACGGCGATCGCTTCATGACAATCTCCGAGCACGACGACGACGATTTCGCATATGGCGCGGACTATCTCGGCATCAGGCGCAGCGATGATCTGGTCATCATTCAGATCACAGTCAGCAACACCCGCCCGGTGGCGCAGAAGCAGAGGCTCTACCGACGCATCGCCGAACTGCTGACGGAGAGTCCTGCGCGCCGAGGACATCTTCATCAACCTGGTCGAGGTGCTTCCGCAGAACTGGTCGTTCGGCAACGGTGAGGCGCAGTACGTCCGATGACCGCGACACCGATCCTCTCGCCGCGCATGAGCGGCATCAAGGCATCGCCGGCGTCCGTGCTGCGCCGCCGCGCCCGCGAACTGCGCGCCGCCGGACGCGACATCATCGAGCTGTCGTCAGGCAATCTCGACTTCCCGACACCGGACCATGCGATCGCGGCGGCGCATGAGGCGGCCTTGCGCGGCGAAACCCGTTACACCGATGTCGATGGCACGCCGGAGCTGAAGCGGGCGGTGCAGGCCGCGCTGCTGCGCGACCATCGCCTCGACTATCGGCTGGATGAGATCGTCATCACCAACGGCTCGACCCAGGCGCTGTTCAACGCGCTACTCGCGACGCTGGCGCCTGAAGACGAGGTGATCGTCCCCGCGCCGTATTGGACGCCCTATCTCGACCAGGTACGACTGGCGGGCGCGACGCCGGTGATCGTGCCGTGCGCGCAGAACAACGGCTTCAAGCTGCGCGCGGAGGATTTGCAGGCGGCGATATCGGCGCGAACACGCTGGATCGTGATCAACAATCCGGTCAATCCGTCCGGTGCGGTCTATTCCGCTGAGGATTTGGCTGACCTCGCCGCGATCCTCTTGCAGCACCCCGACATTTGGATGCTTGCCGACGGGCTCTACGAGCACATCGTGTTCGATGGCCGAGCTGCGCCGACGCTTGCGCAGATCGAACCGCGCGTGAGGCCGCGGACGCTGACCGTCAGCGGCCTCGCCAAGAGCTACGCCATGATGGGATGGCGCATCGGCTATGCCGCGGGACCATCGGCGCTGATCCGCGAGATGATCACGATCCAGTCGCAGACCACGTCCGGCGCCTCGTCGATCAGCCAGGCCGCCGCGGTCGCCGCGCTCGAAGGCACGCAGGATGTGTTGGCCGAGCGCGCCGCCATCCTTCGCGCGAGGCGTGACCGCTTTGCCGAGCTCGTGAACGGATGCAGCGGGCTCTCCTGCACGCCGCCCGAAGGCACGTTCTATCTGCTGGTCAGTTGCGCCGGCGTGATCGGCAAGCACGCTGCCGACGGCAAGGTGATTGCGACCGACCGCGATTTTGCGAGCTACCTGCTTGAGCACGCCGATCTGGTGGTATTTCCCGGCGAGGATCTCGGGCTGTCACCTTATATTCGGGTCAGCTTCGCCAACCCGTCATCGATCAGCGAGGAGGCCGGAAGGCGTCTGAAACGCGCTTGCGAGGCGCTACAATGACAGCGCACGGGCAGAGCCAACGCCTCGCGCTGACGGCGCATCTGCTCGGGCTTGGAACGGGTGTGGCGATGATTGCAGGTCTCGTGCCCGCGACGCTTGCGCTGCTGCGGACACTGATCTGAGCGGGTAGTTACCGCGTCGGGACCGGCTTGTCGCCGCGGTAGTCGTAGAAGCCGCGCTGGCTCTTGCGTCCGAGCCAGCCGGCCTCGACGTATTTCACCAGCAGCGGGCACGGCCGGTACTTGGAGTCGGCGAGCCCCTCGTGCAGCACCTGCATGATCGACAGGCAGGTGTCGAGGCCGATGAAATCGGCGAGCTCGAGCGGGCCCATCGGGTGGTGCGCACCGAGCTTCATCGCGGCATCGATCGCCTCGACGTTACCGACGCCCTCATACAGCGTGTAGATCGCCTCGTTGATCATCGGCAGCAGAATGCGGTTGACGATGAAGGCGGGGAAATCTTCCGACACCGCGACCTGCTTGCCGAGCTTGGCGACGAACGCCTTGGCGGTGTCGAAGGTCGTGTCGTCGGTGGCGATGCCGCGGATCAGCTCGACCAGCTCCATCGCCGGCACCGGATTCATGAAATGAATGCCGATGAACTTCTCGGGACGATCGGTCGAGGCGGCGAGCCTCGTGATCGAGATCGACGACGAGTTGGTCGCGACGATCGCTTCCGGCTTCAGCACCGCACAGACGTCGTGGAAGATCTTGCGCTTGGTCTCTTCCTTCTCGACCGCGGTCTCGATCACGAGATCGCAATCGGCCAGCGCATCGATCGCCTCGGCGGAGGTGATGCGGTCGAGCGCCTGCTTGCGCTCGCCCTCGCTGATCGCCTTCTTGGCGACCTGGCGGGTCAGATTGCCGTTGATGGTCGCCAGCGCCGACTTCAGCCGGTCCGCGGAGACGTCATTGAGCACCACGTCGAAACCGGCCAGCGCCGCCACATGGGCAATACCATTGCCCATCTGGCCCGAACCGATCACGCCGACCTTTTTGATTGCCACCGTCATCTTGTCATCCACCGGAACGGCGCGCATGTCGCGCCTGCCCAATTCCAACGATACCCGAAGTGAAGCCTTCCGGGTTGCCCAATCCGCCGGAAAACGTTTCCCGGGACCATGATGTGATTACGACGTAATCGCACCCGATCCATCTTCCCTGCCGGAAACGATCCTTTCGGAAAACCGTTTCCGGATCGTTGCGCCCCAAGAATAGTAACACCGGCCGGAGCTTAGCCACCCGGCCGGTGTCTTGTCGCTTACTTTCCGAGCTTGCCGAGTGCTTCGGTAAGCTCCGGAACCGCCTGGTAGAGGTCGGCGACCAGGCCGTAATCGGCGACCTGGAAGATCGGTGCGTCCTCATCCTTGTTGATGGCGACGATCACCTTGGAGTCCTTCATGCCGGCCAGATGCTGGATGGCGCCGGAGATGCCGATCGCGACATAGAGTTCCGGGGCTACCACCTTGCCGGTCTGGCCGACCTGCCAGTCGTTCGGCGCATAGCCGGCATCGACCGCGGCACGCGAGGCGCCGACGCCGGCACCGAGCTTGTCGGCGAGCGGCTCGATGTATTTCGCGAAGTTCTCGCGGCTCTGCATGGCACGGCCGCCCGAGACGATGATCTTGGCCGAGGTCAGTTCCGGACGATCGCTCTTGGCGACTTCCTCGCCGACGAACGTGGACAGGCCCGGATCGGCGGCGGAGGCGGCGTTCTCGATCGCGGCGCTGCCGCCTTCACCGGCCGCGGCGAAGGTCGAGGTGCGGACCGTGATCACCTTCTTGGCGTCCTTCGACTTCACGGTCTGGATCGCGTTGCCGGCATAGATCGGCCGCTCATAGGTGTCGGGCGCGACGACTTTGATGATCTCCGAGACCTGCATGACGTCGAGCAGCGCTGCAACGCGCGGCATCACGTTCTTGAAGCGCGAGGTCGCGGGCGCGACGAAGGCGTCATAGTTCGGCGCCAGCGCGACGATCAGCGCAGCCAGCGGCTCGGCAAGGTCATGCTCATAGGCGGGACCTTCGGCCACCAGCACCTTGGCGACGCCGGCAAGCTTGGCGGCGGCTTCCGCTGCCGCCTTGGTGCCCTGGCCGCCACCGGCAACCAGCACATGGACGTCGCCACCGAGCTGGCTCGCCGCGGTCAGCGCCTTGTTGGTCGAGTCCTTCAGGGTCTCGTGGTCGTGTTCGGCAATCAACAGCGTCGTCATCAGAGAACCCCGGCTTCGGTCTTGAGCTTGTTCACAAGTTCGGCGACGTCCTTGACCTTGACGCCCGCCTTGCGGCCTGCCGGTTCCGCGGTCTTCAGCACTTCCAGACGCGGCGTGAGATCGACGCCGTAATCCGACGCGCTCTTGTCGTCGATCGGCTTCTTCTTCGCCTTCATGATGTTGGGCAGCGACGCATAGCGCGGCTCGTTGAGGCGGAGGTCAGTGGTGACGATCGCCGGGCCCTTGAGCTTGATGGTCTGCAGGCCGCCGTCGACTTCGCGCGTGACCTTGAAGTCGGAGCCTTCGACTTCGAGCTTGGAGGCGAAGGTCGCCTGCGACCAACCGAGCAGCGCGGCCAACATCTGGCCGGTCTGATTGCTATCGTCGTCAATCGCCTGCTTGCCGAGGATGACGAGGCCGGGCTGCTCCGCCTCGACCACCGCCTTGAGAATCTTGGCAACCGCGAGCGGTTCGACATTGCCTTCGGCCTTGACCAGGATGCCGCGGTCGGCGCCCATAGCAAGCCCGGTGCGAATGGTCTCGGAAGCCTGCGCCGGTCCGATCGACACCACCACCACTTCGGTCGCCTTGCCGGCTTCCTTCAGCCGCAGCGCTTCCTCGACGGCGATTTCGTCGAACGGGTTCATCGACATCTTGACGTTGGCGAGCTCTACGCCCGTCCCGTCACTCTTGACGCGGACCTTGACGTTGTAGTCGACGACCCGCTTTACCGGCACAAGAACCTTCATCGATCCTCTTTCGCTTTGATTTTATGGGTTTCGGTTGGCTGGCGCGGAACCTAAAGGTCCCGTACCCCCCGGTCAACGCGGCAAAGCCAAAAAACCGTCCCCCGGTTTTGAACCAGTTTAGCGGTTCTGGCCCGGCACCCACAACACGTCCCCCGCCCCTTTATTGTTCAGGAAGCGGCTGGCAACGAACAGGAAATCCGACAGTCGGTTCATATACTGGATGCCAGCGGCATTGACCGTCTCGTCCGGCCGGGCTGCGAGTTCCACCATGATCCGTTCCGCACGGCGACATATCGTCCGGGCGAGATGCAGATATGCAGAAGCCGGCGTCCCGCCGGGCAGCACGAACGAGGTCAGCGGCGCAAGCTGGTCGTTGAGGCTGTCGATGTCATGCTCGAGCCGCTCGACCTGTCTCGCCAGCATCCGCAGACGCTCAGTCTTGCCCTCGCGCTCGGGCACCGCAAGGTCGGCGCCGAGATCGAACAGATCGTTCTGGATCCGGCCGAACATCGCATCGACCTCGGGACTGTCGGCCAGATGCAGCCGTACCACGCCGATCGCGGCATTGGTCTCGTCGACGGTGCCATAGGCGGCAACCCGCAGATCGTATTTCGGCCGCCGTTCGCCGGAGCCGAGCGCGGTGGTGCCGTCATCGCCGGTCCGCGTGTAGATCTGATTGAGTACGACCATGGCCGTGATCCTCTAAGGTTTGCGCCTCGCGCGCGTCGCTCGAAACGCCCTACCGCCCCATCGCCCAGACCGCGAGCATCGCGATGACGATGGCGACGAACTGCAACAGCACGCGCAGCCGCATCAGCTTCTGCGATGTGTTCGGCGAGCCGCCCTTCATCATGTTGACGAGGCCGAGCAGGAGCACCAGCGCGACGGCGCCGACGGCAACGGGAAGAATGATCGTGCTGAGGACAGATGTCATCTGCGGTACATAACACCGCAGGACGCGGACTTCCACACAGGCGGCGCATGCAACCAACTGGCTTTTCACCGCGTAATATCAGATGCTGGGTCCGTCCTCGGACCGAGCGGTTTTCGACAATGCCGGGTGGAATGTGAAGCAGCTTCGTTACGTCTACCACGTCGTGATGGATGCCTTTTACACGTTCCTCGCCGACGACGGCTGGGCGATCGCGAGCCACATCGCGCTGTCGACCCTGATGGCGCTGTTTCCGTTCCTGATCGTGCTGACGTCGGTGGCCGGCTTCTTCGGCTCCAAGGAGCTCGCCGACCAGGCCGTCGGACTGTTGCTGCAGGTCTGGCCGCAGCAGGTCGCCGAGGCGCTGTCCGGCCAGATCCACGACGTGCTGACCAACACCCGCGGCGGCATCCTGACCATCGGCGCGGTGCTCGCGGTATACTTCGCCTCCAACGGCGTCGAGGCGCTGCGGGTGGCGCTGAACCGCGCCTATGCCGTGATCGAGCCGCGGCGCTGGTACTGGCTGCGGCTGGAATCGATCGGCTACACGCTGGTCGCGGCGTTCACCTCGCTCGCGATGGCGTTCCTGATCGTGCTCGGGCCGCTGATCATCGAGGCGGCGCGGCGCTATATTCCGTTCTTCGTCGAATCGAACGAGAGCCTGCTCAACACCGCCCGTTACGGCATCACCGTGCTGGCGCTGGTCGTCGCGCTCTTCATCCTGCACGCCTGGCTGCCGGCGGGCCGCCGCGGCTTCACGCAGATCCTGCCCGGCATCATCTTCACCATAGTGGCGTCGCTGATCTCGGGCATCGGCTTCGGCATGTATCTGGCGCGCTTCGCCAACAACTACGTCACGATGTATGCGGGGCTCGCCTCGGTGGTGATCGCGCTGGTGTTCCTGTATTTCATCGCCGCGATCTTCGTGTTTGGCGGCGAGCTGAACGCGGCGATCATCAAGTCGCGGCTGCCGCGCGGCGTGCCGCTTCAAGCAGAGCAGTCGCCAGTGCCCGCGGAGAAACAGGTTTGACGAGGAAGGCGTCGGCGCCGGCGGCGCGCGCCGCGGCTTCGTCCTCGGCACGCCCGGAAATTCCGACGATCACGATGCGGCCGTGCGGCGGCGGCAGCGCGCGGATGCGCTTGATGGCTTCGACACCGCCGATGCCGGGCAGCACCATATCCATCAGCACGGCATCGAAGGTCCCCTGTCCGAGCCGGTCGGGCGCGCCCTCGCCCTGACCGATGAATTCGGCGTGGTGGCCGAGCTCGGTCAGGATCGTGTTGAGCACGACGCGGCCGAACGGATTGTCCTCGACGCTGAGCAGCCGCAGTCCCTGCGATAGCGGCACCGCCGCGCCTTCGCTCGAGGATGCGCCGGCCGGTCCTGCGGCTAAAGCCAGCACCACGTTGAGCGTGAAGACGGTGCCGCCGCCCTTGCGCTGGGCCACGACGATGTCGCCGCCCATGGCGCGCGCGAGCTGCTTCACCGAGGACAGGCCGAGCCCGGCGCCGCCGAACCGCGCGGCGATCGAGACATTGGCCTGCGAGAACGGCCGGAACAGGCGCTTGACCTCCGATAGCGTCAAGCCGATGCCGCTGTCGGAGATCGCAAAGGCAATCCCGATCCTGCCGTTCGCCTTTCCCTTGGCCGCCCCGTTGGCCGCGCGCACCGGCGCGACATGCAGCTCGATGCTGCCCTGTTCGGTGAACTTGACGGCGTTGTCGATCAGGTTTTCCAGCGCCGCGCGCAGCCGGACGGGATCGCCGACCGCAAACGCCGGCAGCTTCGCGGAGATATCGACCGAGGCCCGCAATCCCTTGGCTGCGGCGCGGCCGGCCAGCGAATCCCCGGCATGGCGGGCCAGCGTGCGCAAGTCGAAGAAGTCTTTCCGGATCTCGAGCCCCGGCCCCTCGCTCCGGGCAGCATCGACGAACAGGGTCGCAAGGCTTGCCAGATGCTCGGCGCCGGCCTTGATGGTATCGACCCAGCGCCGCTCGCGCTCGTCGAGATCCGATGTCGCGAGCAGGTTGCTGATCGCGAGGATTCCGGTCAACGGGGTCCGGACCTCGTGAGCAAAGGCGGCAAGCGCGGTCTCGATCAGGCCGGGACCGGCCTTCGGGGAGGCCTTCGGCGCAGCCCGCTTGCGGCCCGGCTTGGCCGCCGCCTTAACGGTGCGCGTTTTGGTAGCGCGCGTCTTGGCAGCGCGCGGCTTCGGCGGCATCGGTTTGGATTGCCGCTTGCTGCGCCGTACGCGCGATTTTGACGCCATGGTCTCCGTGATCCCCACCCCTGATAACAACATGGCATGCCAGGTGTGCCGGAGTCACGGCGCCGTTTGCGGCGCGCCGCAGCGGTGCCCCGTGATGGTAACCAGCCTACTTCGCGATCAAATGCGGCCGGGATCTATGGCAAGCCGACCAGGCGGCGGATATCGGCCGGGCTGGCGCCCGCTGCCCGCAGCTCGCGCAGTCCAGTCGCCTGGGTCGATTTCGACAGCTTTTGGCCGGCGGCGTCCCGGATCAGCGCATGGTGCCGGTAGGCCGGCACGGGCAGGCCAAGCAACTCCTGCAGCAGCCGATGCACGCTGGTCGACCAGAACAGGTCAAAGCCCCTGACCACATCGGTGACGCCTTGCAGGGCGTCGTCGATCACGACCGAGAGATGGTAACTGGTCGGGGTTTCCTTGCGTGCCAGGATCACGTCGCCCCAGGTCTCCAGCCGGGCCGCCACGTCCCCGGTCTCGCCGGCCGGACCCTCACCCGCTTCCCGCCAGCGCAGGCCGCCGGTG
>NZ_JACMYP010000226.1 GCF_020889705.1 Bradyrhizobium altum
CACGTTCAGGCCGCGCCGCACGTTCAGGCGCCGCCGCATGCTGCGCCCGCCGCAGGTCACCCTGCAGAGGAGAAGCGGCAGGAGCAACGCTGAGGTACAATCGCGCTCCGCCGGCTCGTTCCGGCGGAGCGCGCACTCTCTTCCACCCGCGCGCAAGCGATCATCACTGGAGGTTGGTCATGGCACAGAGTCACGGTGGCAGCGGACAGCTCGACGACGGCAAGCCGCGCCTGAGCGAGGACGATATGCAGCGAGCCCTGCTTGGTCCGAGGGGCGTGCCGGGCAAGCCGGATCCCGCCAGGATGACGCCGCAGCAGAAAAAGAACATGCCGAACTATATCGATCCCGGACATACCTCGTAGCGCCCGCGATCTGAGCGCATGCTGCGTCGCCCATTGCCGGGCGATGTGCGAGCGCACTTGCAAATCGCCTGCTTTTGCGCCCTCATGATTGCAGGTGCACTCACGGTGTTGCGGAGCAGGTTGTGAGAAATCCGTACGAGGTTCTTGGCGTTGCCCCGACGGCGTCTGCGGCCGATATCCAGAAGGCCTATCGAAAGCTGGCGAAGAAGCTGCATCCGGATCTCAATCCGGGTGACAAGGCGGCCGAAGAAAAGTTCAAGGAAGTCGCCGCGGCGAACGATCTGCTCTCGGATGCCGACAAGCGCAAGCGCTTCGACGCCGGCGAGATCGACGCGAGCGGTGCCGAGCGGCCACAGCATCGCTACTACCGGGATTTCGCCACTGCGGACGGGGGGCATCCCTACGCCGACAGTTCTGGTTATGCCGACTATATGGACCAGGACGACGCGTTCGCCGAGCTGCTCCGGCGCAGCGAGCAGGCACGCGCCAACCGGCGCGGCCGCGACCTGCACTATAGCCTCGTGATCGATTTCTCAGAATCGATCACCGGCGCGAGCAAACGCCTGACGCTTCCCGACGGCGGCACGCTCGACGTCACGATCCCGCCGGGGCTCGTCGACGGCCAGGTCATTCGTCTGCGCGGCAAGGGTATGCCCGGCAGCGGCAAGGGCGGTCCCGGCGATGCGCTGATCGAAGTCGAGGTTCGCCCCGATCCGCGCTTCACCCGCGAGGGCGACGACATCTCGCTGGAATTGCCGATCTCGCTGTCAGAGGCTGTGCTCGGCGGAAAGGTCAACGTTCCGACGCCGACCGGCGCGGTCACCATGACGGTTCCGAAGGGCTCGAACACCGGCACGACGATGCGGTTGCGCGGCAAGGGCGCGCCCCGGGTCGGCGGCGGTCATGGCGATGAGTTCGTCAGGCTCAAGGTGGTCCTGCCCAAGGGACCCGATCCCGCGCTCGAGGCGTTCGTGTCGAACTGGGATCGCAAGGGATTCAATCCACGTGATGATGGTGCATCATGAACAAGCAGCAGTTCCTGATTGATGCGGGTCTGGAGGTGCAGACCCTGGAGTTCTGGATCGAGCAGCAATGGCTGGTTCCGGACGAGACCACGCACGAGATCAGCTTTTCCGACACCGACCTGGCGCGCGCGCATCTGATCCGGGATCTGAAAGGTGATTTCGGCGTCAACGACGAGGGGATCGACGTCATCCTCCATCTGGTCGACCAACTGCACGGCCTGCGCCGGGCGTTCGAAGAATTGCACAAGGATATCGCGTCATCGCCGCGCTAGCCGCCTCGCTTGCGGCGAACCTCGGTCCCGGGAGACGTTCATGACGGACAAGCCGACGCCGCTGGCCCATGGCGAGATCGACGTGCTGATCTTGCAGGCGCTGGTGCGCAAGCTGATCGCAAAGGGCGTGCTGAGGCCGGACGACGTCCGCGCGATGCTGTTCGAGGCCGCGAAGAATCTCGACCTTGTCGGCAGCGAGCTGACGACGGAAGCCGCCAACATCATCGTGCAGGAAGATCTGGCGCCCGCATTCCTCGGCGGTTGATTTCGTCAGGTCTGGCCACTGCGGTTGGAGACCAGCCGGATTTGCGCGATCTGGTCCGCATTGCCGGCAAGATAGGACTGCGCGTCGCGTACCAGACGCTCGATCGCCGCGGCGTCATAGTTCGGATGACGGGTGTTCAGATGCAGATCGGTCTCAATCTGCATCACATTGGTCGTGGCATCGGCGCCGATCTCGATCGAGAACGACACCAATGAAACGTGCGGGCTCTTGAACGCCATGTCTGATCTCCTTTCGTCGCGCAGTGGGCGCCGTTACCTCAGGCTGCTGAATCTTCCCTTGCGCTCGCAGCACTTTGCGTGACCGCATCTGAGTGTCTGCGGTCGAGCTCCTCGATCATGCCGCGGGCGATCTCGCGCTCGCCCATGATCACGATGTCGGCTCCGAGGCCCTTCAGATGATCGACCTCGGCGTCGGAATGCGCGCGCGCGATGATCTGGATGTCGGCATTGGCGGCGCGCGCCTGCTCGACGATCTGCCCGGCCTCGAACGCTTCGGGAATGGCGATGACCAGCGATCGCGCACCGGCCGGATTGGTCGCGCGCAGCACGCTGGCGCGCGCGGCGTTGCCCATCAGGGCTTCGATGCCGCGCTGCCTGAGTTTTGCGACCATGTCGTCGGACGCTTCGACCGCGAGGAACGGCGCGTTGCGCTGATGCAGGGCATCGCCCACGATGCTGCCGACCCGGCCGTAGCCGACCAGGATGGTGTGATCCAGCAAGTCGGTCACCGGGATCGGTTCAGCAATTGCGACGGTCGGCGAGGAAGCCTGGGGCTTCTCGAGCCGCGACGTCAGCCAGTCGACGACTGCGAACACCAGCGGGTTGAGCATGATCGAGAAGATCGCGCCGGCCAGGATCAGGTCGCGGCCGGCCTTCGGCAGCAGATTGAGCGCAACGCCGAGCTCCGCCAGGATGAAGGAGAATTCGCCGATCTGGGCGAGGCTCGCCGAGATCATCAGGGCGGTCGCCATCGGATGACGGAACAGCACGACGATCAAGAGCGCAGCAAGCGACTTGCCGACCACGATGACGAACAGCGTCGCGAGAAACGGCCACGGCTCGCGCACCACGCTGAGCGGATCGAACAGCATGCCGACCGAGACGAAGAACAGCACCGCGAACGCGTCGCGCAGCGGCAGGGTCTCCTGGGCAGCGCGCTGGCTCAGCGGCGATTCCCGCAGCATCATCCCGGCGAAGAAGGCGCCGAGCGCAAGTGACACCCCGAACAGTTTGGTCGCGCCGAACGCGATGCAGAGCGCGATCGCGAGCACGGCCAGCCGGAACAGCTCCCGCGACCCGGTATGCGCGATGTAGTGCAGGGCCCATGGGATCAGCCGCCGTCCGACCACCAGCATCAGCGCGATGAACACGGCGATCTTGATCAGCGTCAGCACCAGCACGCCGGTCAGCCCGAGGCCGAAGCGGGTGGCGAGCGGATCGGGAATGAGGGCCGCGCCATCGCCGCCCTGGAAGCTCGCCACCGCAGGGAACAGCACCAGCGCGAGCACCATGGCGAGGTCCTCGACGATCAGCCAGCCGACCGCGATCTTGCCGCGTTCGGTGCCCATCAGGCGGCGCTCCTGCAGCGCGCGCAACAGCACGACGGTACTTGCGACCGACAGCGCGAGCCCGAACACCAGGCCGGCGCCGACGGTCCAGCCCATCACCAGCGCGAGGCCGAGGCCCAACAGTGTGGCGACCGCAATCTGCGCGATGGCGCCGGGCACCGCGATCGCGCGCACCGACAGCAGGTCGTTCAGCGAGAAATGCAGGCCGACGCCGAACATCAGGAGAATGATACCGAGCTCGGCGAGCTCGGTTGCCAGCGCCTGATCGGCGACAAAGCCGGGCGTGAACGGACCGACGGCGACACCCGCGAGCAGATAACCGACCAGTGGCGGAACCCGAAAGCGCTGGGCGATGGTTCCGAAGACGAAGGCGAGTCCGAGGCCCGCGACGATGGTCGCGATCAGAGGTGTGTCATGCGGCATTTCGCCTTGTCGCACAGCATGGTTGGCGGTGCACCGCGACCATTTGAGGCGCGGCATTCCCCGCGCGGAACCGTGATCTATTGCTCATGGCGTGAGCATATGATCTCATGCCGGGATGGATCCGCGGCTTCCCGAGACCGATCTGGTCATCTTCGACTGTGACGGCGTGCTCGTCGACAGCGAGGAATTGAGCTGTCGCTGCCTCGCCGAGGCGATGGCGAAGGCCGGCATCGAGATGAGCACCGAGCGGGCGCTCGAACTCTTCCTCGGGCGCAGCACCGCGGCACTGGTCGAGTATTGCCGGGGCGTGGGCAGGCCGTTGCCTGAGACTTTCCTGCCCGAATTGGCGCACCAGGTGCGCGAGACCTTCCGCGCACAGCTCAAGCCGATCGTCGGCATCGCCGCCGTGCTCGCGGAATTGCGCCTGCCGTATTGTGTCGCTTCATCGAGCGATCTTGACCGCGTGAGGTTCTCGCTGGAGCTGACCGGTCTTGCGACGAGCTTCGGACAACGGCTCTACACCGCGCAGATGGTCGAGCATGGCAAGCCGGCGCCGGATCTATTCCTGTTTGCCGCCGGCAAAATGGCAGCCGAGCCGCGCCGCACGCTGGTCATCGAGGACAGCGTCAGCGGGGTGACGGCGGCGAGGGCCGCGGGCATGAAAGTGTGGGGATTTGTCGGCGGCGCCCACTATCGGTTGACGGATGGCAGTGCTCTGCTGAAGCAGGCCGGGGCGGATCGAATCTTCGCCGCGATGACGGATTTCTGGAACGAAGGCTGACGCAAGATCATGGCTGCGCCCGACAACGAAAAGTCTCGCCTCGACGATGCGGCGCGCGCCGGCTGGCTGTATTTCATCGCGGGCCATACCCAGGACGAGATTGCAAAAATGCTGCAGGTGTCGCGCGCCTCGGCGCAGCGCCTGGTGTCGCTGTGTCTTGCGGAGCGGCTGATCACGTTTCGTCTCGAGCACCCCATTGCGGCCTGCATGGAGCTCGCTTCCCGGCTGAAGGCGCGGTTCGATCTGGTGCATTGCGACGTCGTGCCGACAGATCCGGCGGCGCCGCTGTCGAATGCCGGGATCGCCGAGCGCAGCGCCAATCTGCTGGAGATTGCGCTGCGCTCGGAGACGCCTGTCATCGTGGCGCTCGGCACCGGCCGCGCGGTGCGCGCCGCGGTCGAACGGGTCTCGCCGATCGAGCGGCCCGACCATCAGATCGTGTCGCTGGTCGGCAACATCTCCGCCGACGGCTCGGCAAGCTTCTACGACACGGTGGGGCGGCTCGCCGACCGCACCGGTGCACGGCATTACCCGATGCCGCTGCCGTTCCTGATGTCGAGCGAGGACGAGCGCAACCGCATGATCCGGATCGATCCGATCGCGCGGGTGAGGGCGGTCGCCGCCAAGGCCGATCTGCGCCTGATCGGCATCGGCCAGATGGACCAGAAGGCCCAGGTCCATGTCGACGGCTTCGTCACCCGCGAAGAATTGCTGGAGATGATGCGGCTCGGCGCGGTCGGCGAGGTGACCGGCTGGGCCTATGACACCAAGGGCCGCCTGATCAAGGGCGGCACCAACAAGCGCCTGACCAGCATTCCGCCGCAGATCCCCGCGGTATCGACCACGATTGCCGCAGCCGTCGGCGCCGCCAAGGTGCCGTCGATCAAGGCCGCGCTGGCGGGCCGGGTGATCAACGGCCTCATCACGGACGAGGCCACCGCACGCGCGGTTCTGGATCGCTAGGCGCGTTCTTCGCCTCCGCGAAAACCACCATTCCAGGCTGTGTTGGAACCCGCAATCGCGCGGGACGGCGCAGTCGCGTGCTTGACAAATTTTAACGACGGGATGAACATACGCCCAACACGTGGGCATATGCTCAACGTGACATAAGGGAGGTCACCTTGAAAAACGTCCTTTGCGCCGTTGCGGGCGCGGCTGCTCTTTTGATCTCTGCCCCCTCGATCGCCCAGACCACGCTGACGGTGGCGACCGTCAACAACAGCGACATGATCCGCATGCAGGGGCTCACCAGCGAATTCACCGCGAAGAACCCCGACATCACCGTGAAATGGGTGACGCTCGAGGAGAACGTGCTGCGCCAGCGCGTGACCACCGACATCGCCACCAAGGGCGGCCAGTTCGACGTGCTCACCATCGGCACCTATGAGGTGCCGATCTGGGCCAAGAAGAGCTGGCTGGTGCCGCTCGACAAGCTCGGCGCTGATTACGACGTCGGCGACCTGCTGCCGAAGATCAAGGATGCGGTCTCGGTCGACGGCAAGCTCTATGCCGCGCCGTTCTACGGCGAGAGCTCGATGGTGATGTATCGCACCGACTTGTTCGACAAGGCAGGCTTGAAGATGCCGGAAAGCCCGACCTGGGACTTCGTGGTCGATGCCGCCAAGAAGCTGACCGACAAGGCCGGCGGCGTCTACGGCATCTGCCTGCGCGGCAAGGCCGGCTGGGGCGAGAACATGGCGTTCCTGACCGCGATGTCCAACTCGTTCGGCGCGCGTTGGTTCGACGAGAAGTGGGAGCCGCAGTTCAATTCGCCGGAATGGAAGAAGACGCTGACCACCTATGTCGACCTGATGAAGCAGGCGGGCCCTCCCGGCGCCTCGTCCAACGGCTTCAACGAGAACCTCGCGCTGTTCAGCGCCGGCAAATGCGCGATGTGGATCGATGCCACGGTGGCGGCGTCCATGGTGACCAACCCGAAGGATTCCAAGGTTGCCGACAAGGTCGGCTTCGCGCTGGCCCCGAACACCGGGCTCGGCAAGAACGCCAACTGGCTGTGGGCATGGAGCCTCGCGATCCCCGCCGGCTCGAAGAAGGTCGATGCGGCCGAGAAGTTCATCGCCTGGGCGACCAGCAAGGATTACACCAAGCTCGTCGCGTCGAAGGAAGGCTGGTCCAACGTGCCGCCCGGCACGCGCACGTCACTGTACAAGAACCCCGACTACCTGAAGGTCGCGCCCTTCGCCAAGCTGACGCTGGCCTCGATCGACGCCGCCGATCCGAACAAGCCGACGGTGAAGCCGGTGCCTTACGTGGGCGTGCAGTATGCGGCGATCCCTGAATTCCAGGGCATCGGCACCCAGGTGGGGCAGCAGTTCTCGGCCGCGTTGTCCGGCTCGACCACCGTCGATGCGGCGCTCACCGCTGCGCAGTCCGTGACCGAGCGCGAGATGAAGCGCGCGGGCTACATCAAATAAGCCACGCCCAGACAAAGCCAGGGCGCGGCACGCGCCTTGGCCACCCGACCAGCTCAAACCTCCCGAGCTGGGCTACTCGCGACCATCCTGTCCCGCAGCGGGATGGTCGCTCCTTTCCTTATGAAGGAGGCGGGATGGCGACCCAGCAGACCCAACTGCTCGCACGCACGCTGCTCACGCCCGCCGTGGCGCTGCTGTTCATCTGGATGATCGTGCCGCTGGCGCTCACGATCTACTTCGCGACCCTGCATTACAATCTGCTCGATCCCGGCTCCGAATCCTTCGTCGGGCTGGAGAACTTCCGCTACTTCCTGACCGATCCGGCCTTCCTCGCCTCGCTGCAGAACACCCTGGTGCTGGTCGGCTCGGTGCTCGCGATCACCATCATCCTCGGCGTGCCGCTGGCGCTGTTGCTCGACCAGCAGGTGGTCGGGCTCTCCATCGTCCGGCTGATGGTGATCGCGCCGTTCTTCGTGATGCCGACGGTGAGCGCGCTGGTCTGGAAGAACCTGTTGATGCATCCGGTGTCGGGCCTGTTCGCCTGGATCGCGCATCTGTTCGGGCTGCCGGCGATCGACTGGTTCAACGATGCGCCGCTGTTCTCGGTGATCCTGATCGTCTCCTGGCAGTGGCTGCCGTTCGCGACGTTAATCCTGCTCACCGCGCTGCAATCGCTCGACGAGGAGCAGAAGGAGGCCGCCGAGATGGATGGCGCGAGCGCGATCTCGACCTTCATCTACATCACGCTGCCGCACCTGGCGCGTCCGATCACGGTGGTGATCCTGATCGAGACCATCTTCCTGCTCACGGTGTTCGCGGAGATCTTCGTCACCACCGGCGGCGGCCCCGGCCTGCAGACCACCAACATCGCCTTCCTGATCTATTCGCAGGCGCTGATCCAGTACGACGTCGGCAGCGCCTCGGCGGGCGGCCTGGTCGCGGTGGTGCTTGCCAACATCGTGGCGTTCTTCCTCGTTCGTATCGTCGGCCGGAATCTGGAGGCGTAACGTCATGGCGCGGATGGTCACGACACGGAACAAGGTGATCTCGACGGCGGCAGCCTGGCTGGTCGGCTTCCTGATCTTCTTTCCGATCCTCTGGATGGTGCTGGCGAGCTTCAAGACCGAGCTTGAAGCCTTCGCGATCCCGCCGTCGTTCCTGTTCTTCCACTGGACGACGGAGAACTATGTCACGGTGCAGGAGCGCAGCGATTACCTCCACCATGCGCTCAACTCGATCATCATCGCCGGCGGCTCGACGTTGATTGCGATGCTGATCGCGATCCCGGCGGCATGGTCGATGGCGTTCTCGCCGACCAAGCGGACCAAGGATGTGCTGCTTTGGATGCTCTCCACAAAGATGATGCCGCCGGTCGGCGTGCTGGTGCCGATCTACCTGATCTACCGGACGTTCGGCCTGCTCGATACAAGAAGCGGCCTGATCTTCATTCTGTGCCTCGGCAATCTGCCGATCGTGATCTGGATGCTGTTCACCTATTTCAAGGAGATCCCGAAGGACATCCTCGAGGCGGCGCGGATGGACGGCGCCACGATCGGGCGCGAGCTGATCTATGTGCTGACGCCGATGGCGGTGCCGGGGCTCGCCTCGACCTTGCTGCTCAATCTGATCCTGGCGTGGAACGAGGCGTTCTGGACCCTCAATCTGTCGACGCTCGAGGCCGCGCCGCTCACCGTGTTCATCGCGTCCTATTCCAGCCCGGAAGGATTGTTCTGGGCGAAACTGTCGGCGGCGTCGACGCTCGCGATCGCGCCCATTCTCGTGCTCGGCTGGTTCAGTCAGCGGCAACTCGTCCGCGGCCTGACCTTCGGCGCGGTCAAGTAGCAGAAAGGCTTTCGCCATGGGTCAGATTACGCTGCAGGGTGTGCAAAAATCATTCGGGCCGGTCCACATCATCAAGGGCGCCGACCTTGAGATCACCGACGGCTCCTTCGTCGTCTTCGTCGGTCCGTCGGGCTGCGGCAAGACCACGCTGCTGCGGCTGATCGCCGGGCTCGAGGACGTCACCGGCGGCGCCATCCTGATCGACGGGCGCAACGTGGTCGATGTGCCGCCGGCCAAGCGCGGGCTGTCGATGGTGTTCCAGTCCTACGCGCTCTATCCGCATATGAGCGTGCGCGGCAACATCGCGTTCGGCCTGAAAATGGCCGGGGTCGCCAAGGACGAGATCAACCGCAAGGTCGAGGCTGCTGCGGCCACCCTCAACCTGACGCCCTATCTCGAGCGCAAGCCGCGCGAGCTCTCCGGCGGCCAGCGCCAGCGCGTTGCGATCGGGCGTGCCATCGTGCGCGAGCCGAAGGCGTTCCTGTTCGACGAGCCGCTGTCGAACCTCGACGCCGCGCTGCGGGTGCAGATGCGGCTCGAGGTGACGCGATTGCAGAAGCAGCTCGGCACCACGGCGATCTACGTCACCCACGACCAGGTCGAGGCCATGACCATGGCCGACAAGATCGTGGTGCTGAACGGCGGCAAGATCGAGCAGTATGGTTCGCCGCTCGAGCTCTATGAGAAGCCTAACAACCTGTTCGTTGCAGGCTTCATCGGCTCGCCGAAGATGAATTTCGTCACCGGCGAACTCGCCAGGCAGCAGGGCGCGACCACCATCGGGGTGCGGCCCGAGCATTTGAAGGTCGAGCGCGACGGGCAGGGCGGCTGGCAGGGGACGGTGGCGGTCGCCGAGCATCTCGGCAGCGACACCTTTCTCTATGTCGACGCTGCGGCGTTGGGAATGCTGACCGCGCGCTATGTCGGCGAGCTTGACCTGCATCCCGGCGATCGGGTGTCGCTGATTCCGGATCCGGCGCGCATCCATCGTTTCGACGACAGCGGAAAATCGATCCACGCGTAGAGCATGATCCGGAAAAGTGTGAAGCGGTTTTCCGAAAGATCATGCTCACAAAGAAGGACGCGAACGATCTCCGCAGTTGATCTCGCTCTGGCCGGGGCGGCACGCCCGCGAAAATGCGGGCTCTAGGCAAAGGAAGAAGAAAATGTATCTCGAGAAATTCAGGCTCGGCGGCAAGACCGCCATCATCACCGGCGCCGGTCAGGGCATCGGGCTCGCCTGCGCCGAGGCGCTGGCGGAAGCCGGCGCCAAGGTCATCATCGGCGACCGCGACGCCAAGGTCGCCAATGACGCGCAGGCGGCGCTGAAGGCCAAGGGCTTCGACGCCGATATCGCGCTGATGGACGTGACGGACTCGGGCCGCGTCTCCGCGGTCGCTGACGAACTGGTCCGCAAGTACGGCAAGGTCGACATCCTCGTCAACAATGCCGGCATCGCGCGCAGCGAGACCCCGGCCGAGACGGTGACCGACGAGCACTGGCTCAACGTCATCGACGTCAATCTGAACGGCACTTTCTGGTGCTGCCGCGCGTTCGGCAATCACATGCTGAAGGCGAAGTCCGGCACCATCGTCAATGTCGGCTCGATGTCCGGCTTCATCGTCAACAAGCCGCAGGAACAGTGCTTCTACAATGCGTCCAAGGCCGCGGTGCATCATTTGACCAAATCGCTCGCCGCCGAATGGGGCGCGCGCGGGGTCCGCGTCAACGCCGTGGCGCCGACTTATATCGAGACCCCGCTGAACGCCTTCGTGAAGAACAGCCCGCGGATGTATGACGCCTGGATTGGCGGAACCCCGATGGCGCGGATGGGGCAGGTCGACGAGATCGCCTCCGTGGTGCTGTTCCTGGCCTCCGAAGCCGCCAGCCTGATGACCGGAAGCATCGTTCTGGTCGATGGCGGCTACACTTGCTGGTAAGCTCGCGCCGGACATAACGGAGCGGCCATGCGGCAAGCCTATATCGGGGTGGACGTCGGGAGCACCAGCGCCCGGGCGGGGGTATTCGACGAGGCCGGCAAGCTATTGGGTTCGGCCCGGCATCCGATCCGGGTCTGGCACGAGCCCGGCGATATCGTCGAGCAATCGTCCGATGACATCTGGGCGGCTTGCGTGACGTCCGTGCGTCACGCGATGCGGCAGGCCGCGGTCGCGGCCGACCACGTCAAGGGCATCGGCTTTGATGCGACCTGCTCGCTGGTCGTGCTCGACAGAGTAGGCCGACCGCTCACCGTCAGCCCGTCCGGCGATCCCGCGCGCAATGTCGTGGTCTGGATGGACCACCGCGCGATGGACGAGACCGAATTCGTCAACGCGACCGGCGATCGCGTGCTGCGCTATGTCGGCGGCGCGATCTCGCCGGAGATGGAGATCCCGAAGATCCTCTGGCTGAAGCGGCATCTGCCGGCAACGTTCGACGCGGCCGGGCACTTCTTCGACCTCGCCGACTATCTCTCGTTCCGCGCCTCCGGCTCGCTGGCGCGCTCGACCTGCACGGTCACTTGCAAATGGACCTATGTGGCGGGTGAGGGCGGCTGGAGCGAATCGTTCCTGAAGCGGGTCGGGCTTGAGGCGCTCGCTGCCGATCGCTTTGCCCGGATCGGGACCGAGATCGTGCCGCCGGGCTCGCCGCTCGGCCGCGGTTTGTCGGAAGATGCCGCGCGCGATCTTGGCCTGACGCCGGGAACCGCGGTCGGCGCCTCGCTGATCGATGCCCATGCCGGTGGCGTCGGCGCGATCGGCGGCCGTGATGGCTCCGGCGCCGACGTCGATGTCTGCCAGCGATTGGCCTACATCATGGGGACGTCGGCCTGCATCATGGCGACGACCGTCGATCCTTGCTTCGTGCCCGGGGTCTGGGGCCCGTATTTCGAAGGGATGGTGCCGGGCTTCTGGCTGAACGAGGGTGGGCAATCGGCGGCGGGTGCCGCGATCGATCATCTGCTCAAATCGCATCCGGCGCATGCCGAGGTCTTGCTAGCCGCGAAGAACGACAGCGTCGATGTCATCGAGTACCTCGAAAAACGCATCCTGGCGCGCAGCGGCAATGCCGGTGCGGCCGCGCTGCTCGCGCGCAATGTTCATGTCCTGCCGGAATTCCTCGGCAACCGGTCACCCTATGCCGATCCCGGCTCGCGCGCCGTGATCGCGGGGTTTGATCTCGACACCGATGTGTCGGCGCTGGAGCGGCTGTTCATCGCCGGCCTGTGCGGGCTGGCCTATGGCCTCGCCGACGTCATCGAGGCGCTGCAGGCCCGCGGCGTCAGCGGCAAGACCATCGTGATCGGCGGCGGCGCGAGCCGCAGCCCGCTGGTGCGCCAGATCATGGCCGACACCACCGGCTACACGGTGGCGTTGCCGCAGACGCAAGAACCCGTCTTGCTCGGCGCCGCCATGCTGGGCGCGGTTGCAAGCGGCGCGCACAATTCGATCAATGCGGCGATGGCCGGCATGTCGGCGCTCGGACGGTTGAGCGAGCCGACCAGGCCCGAGCTTGCCGACTTCCATCGCAAGAAGCGCGCCGTGCACAAGATGCTGCGCCAGCTTGATCGCGATAGCCGCGAGGCGATGAAGCGGGCGCCCGGCGCGGCGCCGGGTTGAGGTGTTTGCATGCTGCTGAGTTGCGGAGATGCGTTGATCGATTTCCTGCCGTCGCGGACGGCGGACGGACGCGAGGCCCTGACACCGGCGGCCGGCGGCTCCTGCCTCAACATCGCGATCGGCAGCGCCCGGCTCGATGTTCCCACCGGCTTTGTCGGTGGCATCTCGACCGACACCTTCGGCCGGATGATCGCCGATCACGCCGCGGCTTCCGGCGTCGATCTCAGCCGCGCGACGCGCAGCGACCGCCAGGCCACGCTCGCCTTTGCGCGTGTCACCGGCACCGAGACGCAATACGCCTTCTACGACGCTGACACCGCATCGCGGAACTGGACCTATCGGCGCGAGGCGATCGCGCTTGACGGCGTCACATGCCTTCACACCGGCTCGACCACGCTGGTCCATGACAAGGGTGCGGCCGAGACGCTGGCCTTCATCGAGCATGCGCGGCCGAACGCGACGATCTCACTCGATCCGAACTGCCGGCCGAACCTCGTCAAGGACAAGGATGCCTATCGCGCACGCATGCTGACGTTCTGCGGCAAGGCCGACATTGTAAAAATGTCCGACGTCGACTTCGCCTATCTGTTCGGCGATCAGGCCTATGCGGCGCGGGCCGAGGCGCTGCTGTCTGGCGGCGCATCGCTCGTCGTCATCACGCGCGGCAACGACGGCGCCTGCGCCTGGCATCACCAGGCCGGACCGATCGAGGTCGCATCACCGGTGGTGAATGTCGTGGATACGATCGGCGCCGGCGACAGTTTCCAGGCGGCGCTGCTCGCCGCGTTGCATCGGCTGGATCGGATCGCGCGGCAGCGGTTACGGGAGATCAGCGCGGCCGAGCTCACGCGCGCGCTGTCCTTTGCCTGCAAATGCGCCGCCTTCACCTGCACGCGCGCGGGCGCCGATCCGCCGCGCAGCGGGGAATTGCCTGCGGACACTTGGTAGGCCGTCGCACCGCGGGCGTCATGCGCATAAGGCGATAGACTTGCGACACGCCGCACGGCACGATGCTGGGCGTCGACCACGTCTGACGCGAGCGCTGTGTCCCGATGAACGAAGATCTCTGTCTGCTGCCGGCCGTTGAGCTTCGCGCGCGCATCGCGCGCAAGGAGGTCTCTCCCGTCGAAGTCACAACCGCGGTGCTCGGCCGCGCCGAGCGGCTGCAGCCTGAGCTGAACTGCTTCATCACGCTGTGCGGCGACGAGGCGATGGCGCAGGCGAAGGCCGCGGAGCGGCAGGTCATGGCCGGCGAGCCGCTCGGCCTGCTCCACGGCATCCCGTTCACCGTGAAAGACATCGTCAGCACAAAGGGCGTACGCACGACCTTCGGTGCGGTGCCGTACCGGAACAATGTGCCCGATCATGACGCCGTGGCGGTAGCCCGGCTCCGTGCGCAGGGCGGAATATTGATCGGCAAGACCACGACGCCGGAGTTCGGCAGCAAGTGCCTGACCGACTCGCCGCTGTTCGGCCGCACCCGCAATGCGTGGAGCGCCGATCGCTCCAGCGGTGGCTCCAGCGGCGGCGCGGCGGTGGCAGTGGCGAGCGGCATCGCGCCGCTGGCGGTTGCGACCGACGGCGGCGGCTCGACCCGGATTCCGGCGGCCTGCAACGGCGTGGTCGGGATCAAGCAGAGCAACGGCGTGATCCCGCACAGCCAGGTGCAGGACGCGTTCGGCAACCAGACCTATGTCACGCCGACCACGCGCACCGTCGCCGATACCGCGCTGATGATGCAGGCGATGGCCGGTGAGGATCCGTCCGATCCGTGGTCGATCGGCGTGCCGGTGCCTGACTATCTCGATCGCGCGGCGCCGCGCGGCGATCTCAG
>NZ_JACMYP010000227.1 GCF_020889705.1 Bradyrhizobium altum
GACTTGCCGGTTCGACCGATGAAAATGAGGCTTTGAAAACTGCCACCTCTTATGTTCGCAAGCAGGGACAAACCGAAGCCAGATCGCACGGCAATGAAATCTAAAGCGTGTCGCGGCCCCAGAGGCTACGTAGGCTCCTGCGCTCGCTGCGCTGCGCGTGGAGCATCGATGGTCGATTATCCCAAGCCAACGCTAAGAGGAAGCCCGGATGCGAAGCCGCACGTATGCTCCTGGAAAAGGATCCGTGATGTGCTCCGTCTGTCCAATTTCTAAACTCCTTCGGTTGCACCAATCGTTCACGAGAAGGCTCAGGCCATCGTCCAACGGTCCTCGCCTTTTACGCTCAGACCGTGCGAGCGGCCTCATCTTCAACGACCAGGAATACAGCCATAGGTCGCGGGAGCGTCCACATGAGCCTCATCAAGACGGGTTTTCTTACATTAGCTCGCAGAGTACTCCGAAGTCTCACCCAATCTCTCGATCTCGCTTGCAGCCGGTGGAGTTCACGCTCAGCCCAGCCGGATGCTTGCGCCGGCCCGGTCCGGACGGGGCAACTCCGCGTGCAGCCGCGCCAGCTTTAGCAAGTGCTCGCGTACCTTCCCCTGCACGGGTCCGCTGCGACCGCTGCTGGCCTCGACGTGAACCAGCATCTGTTCGCCCGTGGCCGCTGGCCCCTCGTCACCCTTGCGCATGAGCACGTGGAAAAGCTGAAGGCGTCTGTCATCGGCGCCGAGAACCTGCGTGAGCACCTGCACCTGATCGCCGACATACAGGTCCCGAAGATGAGAGAGGTGCGTCTCGACCGTGTAGTAACTTCCGACATTTGAGCGGTATCCGCCATCGACGCCGATGTAAGAGAGCAGGTTGTCGGTAGCAATGCCACAGAGCTGGAGGGAGCGGCTCTCTGTGATCTGGCCGCTGCCGTCCAGCCAGTCAGACGGTATCTGTCGAGTCGGCATCCGCAGCGGGCCGGTACCGTTGATAAGCTGCGGCCCGCGGTCGAGCAGCCGCTGCTCCCAACGTGCGAGCGTCTCGCCGGCGCCACAGCCCTGAGCACGCAACCCCTGCAGTACGGCCACAAGGCAGTCGTCGCGCTTCCGCTCGAGTTCGGGGATGGTCAGATTCTCGGCCTGTGAGTCTGACTGCTCGGCGAGTTTGTCCAGGAAAGCGTCGGTGAGCTCGGGCACCTCGATGAGCTTCGTCCACGGCAACTTCAGTGCGGGTCCCCATCGTTCCATCGAGCGTCGCGCGCTGGTCTCAGGAATGGCGATGCGGTAGGTCTGGATAGGGCCCATGATCGCCCGGCGCAGCCCGAAGGAGTAACGGACCACGTCATCGACCTCCTGCACGGTGGCCAGATCGTCGTGCACCATCCACAGCGCCTCGCGCCACACCGCCTCCTGCAACCGGTTCGCAATAAACCCATCTACCTCTTTGCGCAACACGAGCGGGTGCATCCCGACCGACCGGTAGATCTCTGCCGCCCGCAGCAGCGTCTCGGGCGCGGTGCTCTGTCCGGCGCACAGTTCAACCAGCGGCACCAGGTATACCGGGTTGAACGGGTGCGCGACAATCAGGCGCTCGGGTTGATCCATCTCTACTTGCAGCAAAGACGGCCGAAGCCCCGAGGTCGAAGAGCAGATCAGGGTCTCTGGCGCAGCCACGCGGCTGACGGCCGCGAGCAGCTGCTGCTTGAGCCCCAGGCGCTCCGGCACGGACTCCTGCACGAGCTCTACGCCACGAACCGCGTCCGCGACCGAATCCACGAACGTCAACGCCCCCTCAGCCGGCAGCGGAACTGGCGTCAGCCGCTGATATGCCCTCCTCGCGTTGACCAGCATCTGCCGCACGCGCTCGGTCGTCCCAGGCGACCGACCAAGCAGCTGCACGTCCACTCCGTTGAGCACAAACCGTGCAGCCCACCCGCCACCGATTACCCCGGCCCCCAACAGCCCGACCGTTCGCGGCCGCCTCTCAGACATGAACTCCGATCCCTTAGGCATGAACTTGTCTTTGACCCCTCAGATATGAACCTTGAGCGCGAGCTTCTCGCGCATCTCATCCGGGCTCATCACCCGTACTCCGATCCTCTCGAGAATCTGTACCGCCTGCTGCACGAGCTCGGCGTTAGTCGCCAGCCGTCCGCGGGAGAGGTACAGGTTGTCCTCCAACCCAACCCGCACATTCGCGCCCACCAACGGCGCCAATGCTACGTACGGAAGCTGCATAGGCCCGATCGAGAAGGCCGAGTAGACGGCACGCGCCGGAAGCCGGTGGACCAGCGCCATCAGCGTGGTCGGATCATCCGGCGCGCCGTACCGTATCCCCATGCACAGCTGGATCAGCGGCGGGTCTTCGATCAGCCCCTCCTCGATTAAGTCGTGCACCGTCACCAGATGACCAGTATCGAACACCTCGAGCTCAGGACGCACGCCTAGCTCCTGCACCCGCGCGGCCATTTTGCGCAGCGACGCAGAAGTGTTAACTAGGATATACTCGCTACGGGCGCCCCAGTTCATCGTCCCGCAATCCAGGGTGCAGATCTCAGGGCGCAGCTCTTCCACGTGTGCTAGTCGCTCAAGCGCGCCTACCATGTCCGTCCCCGCGGGGTTCGGCGGCAAGGGAGAGTCCCGCCCACCCAGCACGAGGTCGCCGCCCAACCCTGCAGTCAGGTTGATCACCGGATTGACATCCGACTTGCGAATGCGCTCCACCACTGCCCGATACAGCGCCGGATCCCGCGAGGCTCGGCGGGTTTCGGGATCACGCACGTGGATGTGCACCGCCGCCGCCCCCTCACGCGTTGCCTCGATCGCCGAGTCTGCGATCTGCTTCGGGGTCACCGGCACGTGCGGGCTTCGCTCCACCGAATAGCCCCCACCCGTGACCGCACAGGTGACGAACACCTCGGAAATCATCCACATCTTCCCTTCGCTGATCCGAGCGGCACCAACCGCGACTAGTTCTATCTCGTGATGTTCTCCGCTCTTGGAATTCCGCGCGTAACCAGCTTCAGCTCATTGACGAGGATCACTCGAGCGGGTCTCATCTGAAACTCTTGACGACAGACCCACTGCGAACGCCTTGGCTGCCGTATTTTCCATCCCAGCAATCGGCATGCCACTCGTGGACGCCCGTTTGCGGCTTGCCTGGCCAGAGAAGACATGTACGATAATTCGCAAGCTGCTCTCGAAATAACGTGTCGTTGGAATTCCGACATCGCCGTAGTCAAGCGAACACGGCTGGCACGGACAATGGAGCCTCATGTGCTGTCGATCGCTCCCATGCCAAGCTCGAGCTTGAAAACTTGAGGATGACGTGCCCTATGGCGACTGCACGCCGGCGCGCTCGACAACAGTGCCTCGTCCCGCATCGTGGTTTCTTATCGGTGGCGCGGTGATGCTCCAGCTGTCAGCGTCGTGCTGCTTTTTCTAACCGCCGAGGCCCGCTCGGCAAGATGTCGCTAATGGAGGACGATTGGGCAGCTACGGGGTGCAGCATCAAAAGAGTGTCCAATTCTCTCAACGCTCTTGCGCATGTTTTTGCCTGGCCGGTCTGAGGAAGATAATCCACTTTTGCCCGCGTCGTGCGAAGAGAAGATTGTAGACTTTAGGGTCTGGCTGTTGCCGGTTGGTGGGCGGCGAGCGATGCGGGGCTATTTTGCCTCCGCTGCAGCCGAGCTGGCCTGGAATAAGTGTCGTAGGCCGCATAGGCCCGTACAACTGCCCCATGCGGGCCTCGAACCGCGATTTGAGACTCAGGCAATTCGTCAGCACTTTGGACAACGGTCGGCTGCGAGATCAATTGCTGAACGAGATGCCGATCACGTCACCGGCTCGCGTCGAGCTCTGATGCTGACGGGTCGATTTTGAACGTTACACGACCACACTCGCAGCTCGGATGGAAGACGCCGTCCGGATTCGCTATCATCTGCCAGCCGCGCCGGAAGCTGGGGCTGTGTTATGCCGGAGCTCCGCGCCAGCTCCCACCGCCCTAATCCAACTGCCTGCGCGAACTCAGGACCGGACAACACTTGGTGCAAGGCCGCTTCGCGTGTCGGAGCTGGCGACTCCGCGCGCGCAAACAGGGGTAGCAAACAGGGGTCAAAGTCCGATTCAGCGCCAACGCTTCTCCTCCGTGTCATAGGCGCCGGCAAGCGGATTACTCACGGCCATCAGCTCACGCTTGAGAACTTTATTGCTGGATGCGGTTCGAGGAAGCACCGGAGTGAATGCAATGTACCGCGGCACCTTGAACGCGGCAAGGTGAGCACGAGCATGCTTCAGAATACGCTCGACAGCCAGAATGTCCGGCCTGACACCTTCAGTTAGTTGGACGCAGATCTTCACCTCCTCTCCGCGCTTCACATCTCGAACGGGCACGGCGGCCACATCTGCAATCTCAGGAATCTCACGGATGACTGTCTCCAGCTCGAGAGCAGCGATGTTCTCGCTCGAGCGACGGATCATGTCCTTCGTGCGCCCCACTAGCCAATAAAGGCCGAGTTCATCGCGACGCATCAGATCACCGGTCTTGAACCATTCGCCTTCAAACAAGGCCGCATTTGCTTCCGGCTTGCTCCAATAGCCCTTGAAGATCCCGCGTCCCCTTACCCACAGCTCGCCAACGTCGCCTACGGGTGTTGGCCTACCATCCTCGTTCATCAGCCGCAGCGCCCGAAAGGGCGCGCGAATGCCAACCGACCCCGAGTCGGCCAGTTCGTCGAGCTCAGTCGTCATGCGTGTGCCGAAGCCGATTTCTGTCATCCCGTAAGCATCCTGGGTATGTACTCGAAAACGCTTCCGAAATTGGCGCACCGTATCAGGACTCCAGCCCCAATTCAGGGTCTGCTTCAAGAACGTCGACCCGTCTTCATCGGCGGCCTCGGCTTGCCGTGCGACGAGCTGTGGGAATTGGCACCAATCGATTCGATGCTGCTTGACCCAACCAATGAAACGCGTCGAGCTAAGTTGCGGGGCAAGGTACAGCGTGCCGCCTTGTCGATACGACTTCAGAAGATGCCCCGGCGGATCGACATAGAAGAAAGGCTGCGCAGATAGATACCTCTGGTATCGCTGCTCCCAGCATATCGCTTGGTATGAGCTGACGCCCCAGTAGTCGTGCGTCAACATGCAGCCCTTCGGAAAACCCGTTGTCCCCGAGGTATATTGAATGTTCAATAGGTCGTCGGGCCGAATGCGCTCCTCCACAAGAGAGTCGTCGACGCCCTTGAGCAATTCATCGAGGCCGGTCGCTGTCCCGCCGGAGGGCTGTCCAACAAGAATTACTCGCTCCGTGGCGAGTTCCCGCGGCCAAGGCTCCATTGCCGAGAATACTGACCATGCAGACTCATCGACGACGGCGAACTTGGCCTGTGTATCACTGAGAACGTATTCGATCTCCCTCGGCGTGTAGCGCACGTTTATCGGAACCATCACCGCACCGAGCTTCGCAATCGCGAACCAAAGGATTGGGAATTCGATGCGATTGGGCAGCATCACTCCGATGCGATCGCCCTTGCGTACGCAGAATGCACGCAGCGCATGCGCATATTTGTTGGATGACCGGTCCATCTCAGAGTAGGTCGCACGCTCGCCCCGTTCGAAGACCTCAATTGCGACCCTTGAGCCATGCGTTCTCGCCCGTCTTGAAACTAGCTGTCCAATCGTGATTGTCTCATATGTGGATTCCAGCGCCTCGATCTGACGCAACGCGTTTTCGACGCGCTTTTGGACCTGAATGTGTGTCAATTTTGCAACGGGGGTCATTGGAACCTTTAGGGCAAGGAGGCAAAGGCAGCTCTGACAATGGCTGCGAGCTCCATTTGACAGCCGGCAGAGATTACCGATCAGCAGATTCTCACTCGCATCGATGTCTAATGACTCGAAATCCGATTCGGTGCTCGCGCTGTGACTCGATCAGAGTGGCGTGTAATCGAGACATCCTATCGAGCGCCTGGCGGCCATTTCTTTGGTCGCGGCGTTCGGCATGTACTTGAGTGAAGCGTGAGATGTACAAGGGGTTAACTAAGCTTGCCATTGCTGCACCTTGTCCTGTCGTGATGAGCCGCATCATAGTCTATACAGGGAGTTAGTAAGTGATCGTACACCACCAAAAACGGATCGGTGCACTACCTACTCTGGTGAGATGAAATGAATTCCAATTTAGGATCAGGGGCTAAGTTGGAAGTGGGCCCGCGACGTTAGATAAACGGAGGGCACGTTGACGAAGTAGACGAGACGGAAGTTCGATGCGGCGCTGACTGCAAAGATTGAGCTCAAGGCGGAGCAGAAACGGGCGGCTGTGGCCGATCTGGCGCGGCGATACGAGGCCGACCCGAACCACATTTATGCATCGAGAAGCAGCCATCTTTTAGTGTGTCGGCGGCGGCAAAGTCGATCGCCAGCAATTGCCGTCCCAAAAGCAATCGAGCGCAGCGCTAGCCTGCATTGCGCAGCCGACGAGTGCTTCGGATACCCATCCGCCGGTTTGCGCCACTGACTGGTACTGATCCGAGCGCGGAATGGATTAACTCTTCCTACTGATACGCGGCCAATCGCTCGAAGTGGGATCTGACCTCCTTGCCGGATCGCGCATGCCACCAAGGCCTACTTGCTCGCTTCGCTCTGCCCAACGACGCCGTGGTCCATGGCATCACCATCTAATCCACGTCGGCGTCACCGGCCGGATGTTGCTATCGATGTTTCCTCTGGGACCGCTGGCTCTCTGTACCACAACAACGAAACGAGTTCGTTATCCCGAGGACCGCTCGTTCGTCTTCGCTTGCAGTCGCAATGATGCGGTTGCCATCTCGATGTGGCGGCGGCCCCACCCAAATAAACGTTCACCCCCTGACTGAATGACACCACTGACTCACGGCCTGCACTTCGCATGGCGCGGAACGACGGATGATCATTTGTATTTCCGCTCCGTCCACCACGGAAAATAGTCCGGCATGTCGACGGACACCTTGTCTTTGAACACCGCGGGCCGCTTCTCCAGGAACGCCATCACACCTTCCTTGGCATCGGCGGAACGACCGCGAGTATAAAATCCGCGGCTGTCAATCTTGTGGGCTTCCATAGGATCGTCGGCGCCCAGCATGCGCCACATCATCTGCCGGATGAGAGCGATCGACACCGGCGCCGCCTCGTCGGCGATCTCCCGCGCTAGCGCGCGAGCGGTCGGCAGCAGTTGACCAGGCGGCACCACCTTGCTGACTAGCCTCCCCGCGAGCGCCTCCGGCGCCGCGAAGACGCGGCCGGTGTAGCACCACTCGAGGGCCTGCGCGATGCCGACGATGCGGGGCAGGAACCAGCTGGCGGCTTCCGCCGGCACAACGCCGCGCTGGGAGAATACAAAGCCGAAGCGCGCAGCCTCAGACGCAATGCGGATGTCCATCCCGAGCTGCATGGTGACTCCAATGCCGACGGCCGGCCCGTTCACTGCGGCGATCACGGGCTTGAGGCATCTGAAGATCCGCAACGTGAGGTGACCGCCGCTGTCGCTGACGTTCGGATCGCTGTAGTCGACTTTGCCATTGTGCAGCCTTTTCACAGGTCCGCGCTGCGCGTCGGTGTCAAACGAGTCGGCGCCGGCCGAGAGATCGCCGCCGGCACAAAATGCGCGACCTTCGCCGGTTACGATGATGGCGCGGACGTCGTCGTCCCCATCGGCGCGGTCGAGCGCATCGATCAATTCGCGCTCCATGGTGTCAGTATAGGCGTTGAGCTTCTCTGGCCGGTTCAAGGTGATCGTGAGGATCTGCTCGATGAGTTCATATTTTATGGTCTCGTAGAACATGGTGTTCCCTCTTATTGCCTGGGTGAATAGCAGTGGTCACTCATTGCGCCCTTGGCTGCGTCACTATTTTGGTCGGCGATTCGTCAAATATCTCAAGACAGTGCTTTCGGTGGGCCATATGTCGCACGGCGTGTGTCCGAGCACGCTCATTTACCCGAGAATCGGGAACAACGAACCTACAAAGGTGAATAGTATTCCGTCAGCTAGGGGACCGACCCAGCCATTGTTTCGATAAGTGGTTTCCGAGGTGAGAGAGTTGGGAGCGGTTGGCACTGGAGCGCGTCGTTGGTTTAGTCCGCCGTGAACAAGTGGATTTCAGCGCGGGAAGAATTGAAGTCAAGCGATAGGCGCGGCGAAGATTTGGTAGAGCAAGAATCCTCACGGCAACGGCGTTGACGGCGCACCCTGGCGGGGGCCCAGAGGTCATTGGGGGCCATTCGATGCTCGGTGTTTGAGATGACCGATGGCCGGTTCGACGGCGGAACGTCTTCGCAATTCGTGCGATAGTACGGCCGCAAGACGTTGTTCAACTTTCATATTGAGCCCATCGCCCCTTCGACGAACACTGGCGCGGGATCGTCTCGGATCTCTCACAACAGATGCAATGTTGATGAAGACAAGGTAGGAGGGAGCTGATCCCACGGCTATGTCACGCTGAACTGCGCGGCAACATCTCTATGGGATTGCCTGATGAGGGTCTAGCGGCCACATGAATGGCGAGCTGTGGGCAGGGCCCGTGAGCGTCGGTCTCTCGACTACATGACCGGGATGAATAGCTCGATTGGCATCGTCCCTCTCTTATCACCGCTAGCTAGGTCAATGATGCCGCAGGCCCACACGTCGACGTCTGCCAACTTGTGATCGTTTCGCCCAGTTACTAACTGCAGATCTACCTCGTCAGCGGCAAGAGCCCGCCGCGCCGCCAGCTCGAGCAGTGGCAACATGCCAGCCGGGCGTATTACGCTCTGCCAACAGCGAATTGATGTGTTGGGCGCGCGGGCGGTCAATCCAAAGTTCGCCAAGACCTCCGCCTCGTTGATATAGGCATGATCAGTCATACGCGCTACATTGCGCGTAGCCACCCAGAGGCTGATCTTGGTGTGACTAGAAACGGATTGGTGTCGATCGAGCCGATGCGCCATTGGCCTCAGCGATTAGATCGGCCACTTTGACCAGCACCTCGACCGTGGACGTCTCGTGCTGCGCCGACTTGCCACCATGGCTCTGCATTCCTTGATCGATTCAATATCGACGCCGCCGGATCGGGACAGCACGACCGAACCCATTTTTTTAAGGTGCCTTACGCATATTCCATAGAGCGCGCCGATAGTGCAACGGCCTTCAGCGAACCAGTTAGATAGGGGAACTCAAATACTCCTATCGCAACCGCGACGGCGTGGTTCAGGCCTCGGCCCCGCCCATCTGGTCGATAGCGGTCTTCCAACAAAGCGCTTCTCGCTCAGATCGCGTGGCCAAAATGCCGACGGACTGCCACTGTACCGGCAGGAATCGATCTACGCACGTGACCGCGTCGATCTCGACCGATCTTTGATGGCGCAATGGGTGGGCACGGCCCGCTTGAATTGCAGCCATTCTTCGACTACGTGCGGGGTAGATCAAGCAGGCTGACCGGATGTTCGTCGATGGAACGATCTTGCCGACACTGCCCCCGGATCGACAAGACGGAAAGGGCGTGGGCTGTGGGCGCACGCGCGGGACCATAGGCCGTTTGCCAGCAACGGTCCGCCAATGATAGCATATCGGCTCGCGGAGAGGCGCGCCAGCGAATACGTCGCGCACCATCTTTTGCCGGCATCCTGCAAGTCGACGGCTATGCCGCCTATGACCGGCTGTCAGCTCGGCGGGCAGCAACGAGGGCGTGACGCTAACAGCCTGATTTGCCCACGGGAGGTGATTTCTACGAACCTCACGTCAACGAGAGCGCTCCTGGCGACGCAGACTGTCACGATGATGGCTGGGCTCTGGGAGATCACAAGGCGCTGGGGCCAAGCGGCCGACGTGCGTGGTCGCCATGGAAGCCTGATGCCAGCGCGCATCGTGGGTCTCGCGAGATCGGCAAGCTCGACCACACGGTTCGCCGCCGCCAGCTTATGTGTAGCCTTTCGTGAAGCGGCAGAAGAACGACGCCACTAATGCCGAGGCGATTTGTGAGGCCGCCCCACGGTCGGCGATGCCAGACCCAGATGATCAATGCTGCATGCCCACCTCGCCGAACACGGCGTGGCCGTTCCTCGGGCCTTCCCACATCTTCAAACTTATTGAGCTGGCGGCGGATCCGACAAGCGATTTGCCAGAAGCCGCCCGAGCGGCGCTCGCGGTTCTGATTGATGTGCTGCGCTCGCTGCATCACAGGATCAAACATCTTGACGTCGAGATCGTCGCCGTGCCCGGGAAGACAAAACTGTGCGGTGACTCGAAACCATTCCCGGTTTGGGTTCGATACTAGCGACTGCCTTTGTCGCCCAAGCCCTGAGGTCGCGACATTTGGAAAGGGCCGCAACTTCGCTGCTAGCTCGGGCTCACCCGGAAACAGAAACTACCGGCGGAAAGAAAAATTTAGGCGTAACGTCGAAGACGGGTGAGCTACCTTGCGGCGCTTGTTCATCATCGTAGCTTGCGCCGTCGTGCGGCACGCTCGCCGCTGGCGGCGCTCGCCAAGGATCGTACCTTGCGCGGATGCTCTCCCGCAAGCCCGCCTATGCTCGTGATCGTCGCTCTTGCCAACAAGATGGCCTGCTTCCTCTGGGCTCTTTTGGCGAAGGGCGGGGTCTACCAAGCTCCGGTCGCGTCAGCGTAGTCGACCGGCCAGAGGTCGTCGAGGGTGTATGAAGGTCGACGGAAGGTACGGCGCAACAGTTGATGAGACGGGATCGGGAAACCCAGTTCCCCCTCAGTGCCTGTGATTTGACCCCAATCCGCGAACTCTCATACGGGCCCGCGGCATGACCGGTCGTACGCGCAGCGCCTTACGAACGGATTATCTTGCGCTCATGAGAGCGTCCACAGATGAGAGAAAGAACTGCCCCGTCTGTCCGGCCAATCCTAATTCGCCGAGGCAGTTGGCTATGCCACATCCGGGCGCATCGCTCTCGAGCGCTTCCTGAGCGACGCGCCGCATCGAAGTCGACCTCCAACACCGTCGAGCGCGCGATCCGGCCACAAACCATCGCGAAGAATGCACTCTTCGGGCAGCCATGGCGGCGGCTGGACCCGGCCGACCGTCGCTACGTTTCTACAGATCGCCGATAAACGACGTCGATCTGTACGTCCGGCTCACACAACAAACGCGCTCATGCCCTGGAACTTCAAAGTCAGCCTCAGCCTGGCGCCTGCTTAGACACGCTCCGCCACGGGATTTCGGCGTTTAGCAACGGCTCAGCCCAGCACTGCCTGCCCGTTCTTGACGACAGTTACTTGGCGCTCTCGAACATGAGCGTCGAATGAGATAGAATTGCCGTCCTTCCAGAGATTGACGGTAATAACCTCGCCCGGAAATACCGGGGCAGAAAAGCGGGCGCGGTGACGATGGAAGGCAGAGGGATCGTAGTCGGCATACGTCTGCAACACGGCTCTGCAGGTCAGTCCATAGGTGCACATCCCATGGAGAACGGGCTTCGGAAAACCCGCGCGACGCGCGAATTCTGGATCGCTGTGCAGTGGATTTCGATCACCCGACAATCGATAGATCAGCGCTTGGTCGGGCCGGATCGAGATATCAATTGACCTGTCCGGCGCTCGGCGGGGCATTCGGTGTGGCTCGGGCTTTCCCTGCGATGGTCCTCCAAAGCCACCGTCGCCCCTCGCAAACGTCGAAGAAACAATCGTGACGATCTTGTTGCCCGCGTCATCACTGACGACGATTTCGCTCTGAATGATCGCGCCTTTCTCCTTGCCCTTATCGTACACGCCGAGCACGCGGGCATCCGCGGTCACGCTGGCAGCAACAGGCATCGGCTTGTGAAATGTGATGTCGCGTTCGCCATCTACTACCATGACGCGGTCGAGCTCGATGGCGCCTGGTCTTGCCCCCCAAACGCAAACCGAAGCAAAGGTGGGAACCACTTTCAGCGCCTTGGGCTTTACAAATGCCTCGTTAACAAACTGCAGTTCCTTCTCGTTCAGGGGATCGGAGCTCATGCCAATGCCAATTGCATAGAGCATCACTTCGCGATCGCTCCACGAATAGGGAGCAGCTTCGGTCCTGAGAGAAAGTACAGCGGGATAGTCAATTGGCATCGGTCTCTCCGTTGACATTGCCTTTGCGATCACACTAGCACGCGCTGGAGACCGATGGGCTCTACCCTGCAATCGCGAGATCGGCGGCAAACGCTAAAAGTCACCTGAGATGTGATGTCTGTCGAGCAGTTAAAGGACCCGATCCCGGATTGCCAAGAACGTACGCCACCCCGGTGTGCACCAATGTCCGAAACTTTGAAACATTCTCCTTCAATTGGACGAGAACCAGCACGTATCTCAGTTCGACATACATGCGTTCCGTCGCAACGCTCGAGGGTTGACAAGCCTGCATCTCTCGCGGTCGAATCAATTGACAGCTCCGTGGTCTTACGGGGCAGCTAGATGAATCATCCGCAGAATCATCACCTCACCTCAGAGGGTAGGGTTTTCCGGTTGTCTCGGCGACTTGTTCCAAAATGCAGTCACACAGCCGCTCTATGTCGCGGGCCTCATGCTCCGCTGTAATGCATACCCGGATCCCTGCCCTTCCTTGCGCGGCCGTCGGGACGAACGTCACCGAGGTGTAGAAGCCAGCATCGAGAAGACCTCTTGCGACGGCGGTCGCATTGGCCTCCGATCCGATTGCAATCATTCTGATCGAAAGTGAATTGCCTTGCTCGGCGGTTACAACACGACGGTCAAAAAGGTCGATGCGTTGCGCTAATCGCGCTTGCCGCTGGCTCAGTTCTGGCGAGCGGTGAATCTTGCACGAGCCGAGTGCCGCGCCGATCGCCGCCAGATTGGGTGCCACCGGCGCATAGTCAACGGAGTATTGTCGAAATATCGCCTCGTGATCGGACGATCCAAGCATCAACATTCCGCCCGATGCTCCGAATCCATTTGCTAACGAGGCAGCTATGATAATTCGATCACCGAGCACTTTCGGAAACTGAGAGCGAGCAAATCCTTCACCTTGGCATCCGACGACTGATAGGCCGTGAGCATCGTCGATATAAAGAAACAGCCCATACCGCTCCTGGAGTTGACGCAGCTCCTTAATCGGCGAATGGCCTCCCACGGAGTAAACACCATCACATACATACGCGACCACCGGATTTTCTCGGCACAGCCGTTCGAGAGCGCCGATATCGTTGTGCGCAATCGTTTCCACCCGCGTTTCATCAGCCACGACTGGCTTGTGATACGCGAGCGAGATGTGCGCAAGGCGATCGAATACGACGACCGGCCTCCTACCGCCCGTCAATTGGCCCAAAGCAAGGATGCGCATCGCGCCCATATTGGCGAGCACGCCGCTGGAAAAGGCGAGCACGCGTGCGCAGAACATGTTGGACAGTGTATCTTCAAGTTCTCTCAGCAGATCGAGATCGAGTAGCGTTCGTGCGCAGGATCGATGCGTTGACCGCTTCGCCTCAATGGCGGCGATCGCTCCAGCGACGATCACGGGATGATTGTCCAAGCCCAGGTAGGAGCATCGCACGAAATCAATTATCTCCGATCGACTATCAATTGGATCGGCGCCCGGAACAAAGGTGCGACCGGCGGTCGAACGACCATGGGCGGCCCTGAGACCAACCGTATCGGCCGCAACAAAGTACGGCCTACCCTTGCCGATCAGGTGCGCGGTACTCCGACAAGGTCCAGTCGGGTAACGGCCATCGGAGGGAGTGAGTTGCTGCTGCATTTCTTTCTCATTCTGATTGGCTAGGATGAGCAATGGACTATTCAACTGGGCAGCACTAGAGTCTGGACGTTCTCTACAGATCTTACGGGCAGCTCAAGCTACCTCTTGCCCAAACGAACTAAAGCACTGGCCAATTCGGTTGGGCAGCTACCGAATCAAATAGGGCAGCCCAGATTCCGATTTTGGGTCGGCCCCTATGAAGACCAAAAGCCTTCTCGCGGGGCGGGTTTGAATTTTGGCGTGCGGGTCGGCCGTGGCGGCCAACGAGGAGCTGGCCGCCAATCCGGCACGGTCTGCGCGCACCATGAGATCCGCCGGCACTTGGCATTGTCGCAGCGCCAATCAACTGTGCTGTCCGTAGTTCGCTGGCCTCGATCGGTTTCGGCTGCATCGGCGAGTGCCCGGAGTGCCTTGGAGGAACAGCCGGACGCGTCTGGCGAGCGTGATGCGGCGGGTGATCTGAGGCAGGCAACTGGACCGTTTTTTGGCTAGAGTTTTCGCTGCCTAATACCCTCGGCTGGGAGGAACGAAGGACGATGAAGCCCTCAAAGTCTCGGACGCCCAGAAGGCGATCATCCTTAGGCAGAGTAACGATTGCATTGGTGTTGCAGAGAT
>NZ_JACMYP010000228.1 GCF_020889705.1 Bradyrhizobium altum
TCGTCTCTTCGGCGAGCCTCGAAGGATGAACGGCCCGGACGGTGGCCGTGCATCCTTCGAGGCTCGCTCTGCTCGCACCTCAGGATGACGGTGATAGAAATGCTTGGACGTCTCAATAACACCGCGACGCCACGAACGCGTGGACGCGGTTGTCGCCGAGCACGTGGGCCATGAAGCCGGGCGATCCGAAAATCCGCGCGAACGCGGCGTCGCGGATGCTCAGGCCCCCGGTGTAGGCGCCGAACGCCGGCATCACCGCGCGCTCGCCGTCGGAGGCGAAACAACGGCGCTCGATCGAGCGGCCGCGAGTCGGCACCCGCGCCTTGGGGTGGAGGTGCCCGGCGATCTCGCCGGCAGCGCCAGTCGGCTCATGGCGGAACACAATCGGGCCGATCGCGACCTCGGTCGCGACCACGCCGCCGAGATTAGGCGGCAGCGCCGGATCGTGGTTGCCCGAGATCCAGATCCAGTTGCGCCGCATCTGCAGCGCCGCGAGCGCCTCGCGGTCCGGCTCCGACAAGCGCGCATGCGCATCGCGATCGTGAAAGCTGTCGCCGAGCGCGATCACCTGCCGCGGATCGTGCCGCGCGATCACAGCGGCAAGCCGGCTCAACGTCGCCGCCGTGTCGTAGGGCGGCAGCAACACGCCGCGGCTGGCGAAACTCGAGCCCTTCTCCAGATGCAGGTCGGACACCACGAGCAGGCTCCGCTCTTCCCAAAACAGCGCGCCGGAGAAATCCGCCACGAAGCCGACATCCGCCACCGTGACCCTCGAAACGCGCATGTCGTCACCGTCTCGCAAAGCTAGCGCGCTTGCCGCCACGTGCTGTTCCCCAAAATACCAGCGTTATGTCATCGCCTCCCGCACGAGTTCCTCGGCCGCCTCGGCCAGAAGCTCGTCGGATGCTTCGCCATAAACTGACTCGCGGCCGATTTCCAGCAGCGCGGGCACGGCAAGCGGAGAAACGTGGTCGAGATCCTTGTGGGTGATTCGGCCGTGGATGCGCGCAAGCATGTCGCTGAGGCGGCGGAGATCGAGCAATCCTGTGGCGGCATCGCCGCGCGCGGCGCGCAGCAGCACGTGATCGGCCTGGTGTTTGCGCAGCACGTCGTAGATCAAATCGGTCGAGAACAGCACCTGGCGGCGCGACTTCTCCTCGTCGGTGAAGCGGCGCGCGATCAGGCCGGAGATGATGGCGCAGTTGCGGAAGGTGCGCTTCATCAGCGCGGATTCCGCGAGCCATGCCTCGAGATCGTCGCCGAGCATGTCGGGGTCGAACAGCGCGTTGAGATCGAGCTTGCCGTGCCGGATCATGAAGGAGAGATCGCCGACGCCCCAGACCGCGAGCGCGTATTCATTGGCGACGAAGCCGAGCGGACGGGCGCGGACGCGCTCCAGCCGGCGCGTCAGCAGCATGCCGAGCGTCTGATGCGCGAGCCGGCCCTCGAAGGGATAGCAAACCAGGTAATGGCTGCCGCCGCGCGGAAAGGTTTCCACCAGCAGCTCGCGCGCTGCCGGGACGCGTGAGAATTTTCGCTGCAGCGACAGCCAGTCGTGCACCTGGTCCGGCAAACCGTTCCAGGCCCGGCTGTTGTCGAGCAGTTTGCGGACGCGTTCGGCGAGATAGGTCGACAGCGGGAACTTGCCGCCCATATAGGACGGCACTTTTGCATCTTTGTCATTGGCGCGGGAGACATAGACCTGGTCTTCAACCAAGGCCTCGTAGCGCACCACCTCACCACCAAAGACAAACGTGTCGGCGGGCACGAGACCCTCGATGAAGACCTCCTCGATCTCGCCGAGCATCCGGCCGCCGCGGGCGATCGCGCCGGTCGAACCGCTACCGCCGGCCCGCGAACGCACCAGCCGCACCTTCAGCATGGTCTCCTCGACGATGGTGCCGACGTTGAGGCGGTAGCTCTGCCGCACCTTCGGATTGGTGACGCGCCAGCGGCCCTGCTTGTCCTGCTTGATGCGCGCGAAACGCTCATAGGTTTTCAGCGCGTAGCCGCCGGTCGCGACGAAGTCGACCACATCGTCGAAATCGGTTCGCGCCAACGACGCATAGGGTGCCGCGGTCCTGACCTCATCGTAGAGCTCGTCGGACAGGAACGGCTTGCCGCAGGCGCAGCCGAGCACGTGCTGGGCCAGCACGTCGAGCGCGCCCGAGCGCAAGGGCGGCGTGTCCTGCGCATTCTCGGCGATGGCGTCGATTGCGACACGGCATTCCAGCACCTCGAAGCGGTTGGCCGGCACCAGCACGGCGCGCGAGGCCTCGTCGAAGCGGTGGTTGGCACGACCGATCCGCTGCATCAGCCGCGACGAGCCCTTGGGCGCACCGATATTGATGACGAGATCGACATCGCCCCAGTCGACGCCGAGGTCGAGCGAGGAGGTGCAGACCACGCCGCGCAAGCGGCCCGCGGCCATCGCATCCTCGACCTTGCGGCGCTGCGCGACGTCGAGCGAGCCGTGATGCAGCGCGATCGCGAGCCCGTCGTCGTTCATGCGCCACAGATCCTGGAACAGCATCTCGGCCTGGCTGCGGGTGTTGACGAACACCAGCGTGGTCTTGTTGCGCTTGATCAGCTCATAGACCTCGGGCAGCGCGTGGCGCGCACTGTGGCCCGACCACGGCAGCCGCTCCCGCGTGTCGAGCATCTCGACCACCGGCGGCGCGGCGCCACCGGCGATCACGACGTCGGCGGACACGCTCTCGCCGCCAGGCTGCGGCACCAGGAAACGCGCGAGCTGCTCCGGCTCGGCCACTGTCGCCGACAGACCGATCGCGCGCGCCTGCGGCGCGATGGTCCAGAGCCGTGCGAGACCGAGCGACAGCAGATCGCCGCGCTTGGAGGTGACCAGCGCATGCAGCTCGTCGAGCACGATGCGTTTCAGCGAGGAGAACAGGAAAGGCGCGTCGTCGGAGGCGAGCAGCAGCGCAAGTTGCTCCGGCGTGGTGAGCAGAATGTCCGGCGGATAACGCCGCTGCCGCTGTCGCCGCGACACCGGCGTGTCGCCGGTACGGGTCTCGATCTTGATCGGCAGCCCCATCTCGGCAACCGGCGTCTCCAGGTTGCGCGCGATGTCGACCGCGAGCGCTTTCAGCGGCGAGATGTAGAGCGTATGCAGCCCGCCGCTGCGGCGAACGCCGCGGCCGGTGGAGATGAGGTTGGGGCGGATTATCGCCGGTTCAATTTTGCCGCTTGCGAGGTCGTCAGGCTCCCTCCCCCTAAAAGGGGGAGAGTTGGGGTGGGGGTCAGCCGCGCTGTCGCGCGCCTGTTCGCGCCGACCTCCCCCTTTCAGGCGGAGGTGAGAATTCTTGCCCTGCCCTTCCCCACTCAATTCCACCAGCGTCGGCAGGAACCCCGCCAGCGTCTTGCCCGCACCCGTAGGCGCAATCAGCAGCGCGGAGCGTTCCTCGTGCGCCTTCGCCAGCAGCGCGAGCTGATGCTCGCGCGGCGACCAGCCGCGTGAGGCGAACCAGTCGCGAAACCGGCGCGGCAAGAGATCGGCCGTTTCCGACGGCGTGACGGAAAAGAGATCGAGCGTCGACACGCCCAAGAGGTAAGCGGTTCAGCGGGTTTCGTCGAGGGCAGGACGGAATGGCGGCAGGTGGCAGGGGCGATCATCTCGCTCTGTGGGCTGCGAAGCGCCCGGAAGTCACCTCGCCCCGCCTGCGGGGAGAGGTCGGATCGCATCGCCAGATGCGATCCGGGTGAGGGGGTACAGGTCTCCACGCGTGCACCGCCTGGTGGAGAGAAGCCCCTCACTCCGCCCTCTCCCCGCAAGAGCGGGGCGAGGGAGACGATAGTGCAGCGCAAGCCCTACTCCGTCATCGGCTCGCCCAAGAGATCCCAGTCCTTGCCGTTGAAGATCGAGACATAGAGCGTCTTCATCGGCGTGTAGTCGTCGGGCGTATAGCTGTAATTGATGCCGTCGAGGAAATAGGGCGAGTGGAAGCCGGCCAGCGTGGTGGCGTGCTTCAGCACGTTGGCGCGGGTCAAATCGTCGCCGCAGCGGCGCAGGATTTCACCCATCGTCGCCGCCTGGCCGTAGCCGGCGAAGGCGATGGTGTTGTCGGGATCGATGTTCGGCAGGTACTTCTTGCGCAGCTCCTCGAACGCGACCACATCCGCATCCTTCTCGTAGCGGGGCACGCCGACTTCCTTGTTGTAGCGGATCGCGACGATGTCCTTGGCGTTCTCGAGGCCCGCGGCGCTCAGGATCGAGCGGCCGGTCGAGCCTGCCGACAACAGCTGCAACGGCTTCCAGCCGAGCTCGGCCACCTTGCGGATCGACTGCGACGTCGCCTTGCCGGTGGTGATGTTGTAGAACACGTCGGCGCCCGATTTCGACAGATTGATGAGCTGGGAATCGACCGTCGGATCGGTGAGATCGTAGGTCTGCTCCATGATCACCTGTGCCTTGCCGCCGGCATCGGCCAGCACCTTCTTGAACGGGCCGAGGAAGTCGCGGCCGAAATCATCATTCTGGTAGAGGATGCCGATCCTGGCGTTCGGCTTCACGCTGACGACGTGTTTCGCCAGGATGCGGGCTTCGGTCGGATAGAGCGGCAGGCCCGCCATGGTCCATTTGAAATTCTTCGGGTCGTTCCATTTCGAGGCGCCGGTGTTGAGCAGCAGTTGCGGCACACCCTTGGAATTGAGATATTTGTGCACGGAGGTCTGCGGCGCGGTGCCGAGCGAGCCATAGAGCGCCAGCACCTCTTCCTGCTCGACCAGGCGGCGCGTCGCCTCGACGCATTTCGGCGCGCTGTAGGCGTCGTCCATAGTGAGGAATTTCACCTTGCGGCCGTTGATGCCGCCCTTGTCGTTCAGCATCTGGAAATAGGCTTCGCCGACCCGGCCGAGCACGCCATAGAGCGAGCCGGGGCCGGAATGCGGCACGGTCTGGCCGAGCTTGATCTCGGTGTCGCTCGCACCCGGATCGTACTTCTTGTCGGCGGCCCGGACGAACGGCGCAGGCAGCACGGACGCAGCGATCACGGACAATGCGGTGGCGCCGAACTCGCGCCGCGTATGTTTTTTCATTGTGTCTCTCCCTGAGGCGAAAAGCTCTCGCATTCCGCCCCGCGCCGGGCAAGCGCGAAGTCACGGCTTTGCGGCGCAATGCCGCGTCACGGCAAATGTGTAGCGTGTAGACTCAAGTTTGAGTGCGGCAGATGACCATGCACCCCTTGTGGGAGAGGGTGGCGAAATCGAGCGGAGCGAGATGTAGCCGGGTGAGGGGTCTGTCTCCGCGGATGCAGACCCCTCATCCGGCGCTTCGCGCCACCTTCTCCCACAAGGGGAGAAGGTCAAGCGGTCACGGCTTGACGGCGACGGCGACAAGCCCAGGCGCCGGGATGTTGTCTTCATTGCGCGCCGAGAGATCGTCGAGCAGAGCCAGCGTCAGCCCCGCGGCGTCAACCGAGGCGCGCACGTAGGCTGCACTATGGGCGTAGCGCAGCCCCTCGCCGAGGATGACGCCCTCGCCGTCATGGGTCTCGGTGGTGAAGGCGAGCACGCCGCCCGCCACCAGCACGCGCGCAGCCTCGGCAAGCACGGGCGCGAGATCGGCGACATAAACCATCGCATCCGCGGCAAGGATCAATTCAGCACTGGCGTCCGGCTTGCCCGAGATGCCCTTCAGCATGTCGTCGACCTCGAGCTCGGCATAGAGTCCCGTGGCGCGCGACTTGTCGATCATGCGCGGCGACAGGTCGATGCCGATGAAGCGATCGACGTGCTGCGCGAATGCTGCAGCCGCCAGTCCGGTGCCGCAGCCGAGATCGATCGCGCGCTTGAAGAACGCCGGCTTCTTCGCAGAGGCGCGCACCGACAGCACCGCCTTGAACAGCAGCGCCGGCCCGCGATAGCCGAGATCGCCGACCAGCGCGGCCTCGAAGCGCGGCGCATATTGATCGAACAATGTCTGCACATAGCCCGGCGACATCGCGCTGATGGCCTCGACGCCGAGCTGCATCAGATGCAGGCCGGCGCCGTGTCGGTCCTCCGGATCGGCGTCGCGCGCGGCGCGGAAGGCTGCGATCGCCGCATCGCGCTGGCCGAGCTCGAGGCGGATCTTGCCCAGCGTGTACCAGGCCGACGGGAATTTCGGCACCAGCTCGATTGCCTGTTCGAGCAGCTCGGCGGCAGCCGGCAGATCGCCCTTCAATTGCAGGTCGCGCGCGAACTCGTAGCGGCGGTCGGCAACGAGGTCGCCGGAGGACAGAAACAGGCGGGGGGCCATTTTTTCTTACGGAACCGATCTTGGCCAAGTCTGGCCGTCCATTAAAACACGGACTTTTTCCGGAGATGGAAGCGCGGGTCAAGCCCGCGGATGACGGCTAAACATCGCGGATCGAGCGCCTATATAGGGACAATGCGCCCGCAAGACATCCTGATGCCCGTCCCGGCCGGGCTTTGCTGCAAGCCCGGCGGCTTCCACATCGATCCTGTCAGGCCGGTCGAGCGGGCACTCATCACGCATGGCCATTCCGACCATGCGCGGGCGGGCCATGGTGCCGTGCTCGCGACCCAGGAAACGCTCGACATGATGCGGCTGCGCTACGGCGAGAACTTTGCCGGCACGACGCAGGCGGTCGCTTACGGCGAGGAGATCAGGTTCGGCGACGTCACGGTGACGTTTCATCCCGCCGGCCACGTGCTGGGCTCGGCCCAGATATCCGTCACCTGCAAGGATAGAAGGATCGTCGCCTCCGGCGACTACAAGGACGCGCGCGACCCGACCTGCGCGCCGTTCGAGCTGGTGTCGTGCGACGTCTTCATCACGGAGGCGACCTTTGGCCTGCCGGTGTTCCGTCATGGCGATGCCGCCGACGAGGTGAAGAAACTGCTGGCCTCAGTAAAACTGTTTCCGGAGCGCGCGCACCTGGTCGGCGCCTATTCGCTCGGCAAGGCGCAGCGCGTGATCGCACTGCTGCGCGAGGCCGGCTACGACGCGCCGATCTATCTGCACGGCGCGATGGAGAAGATCACCAATTATTATCAGGAGCGCGGCATTCCGCTCGGCGAACTCCGGCCGGCGCGCGGCATGAAGAAGGCCGAGCTCGCCGGCACCATCACGCTGGCGCCGCCGAGCGCGACCTCCGATGTCTGGACGCGGCGTTTTCCCGATCCGGTCACGGCTTTTGCGTCGGGCTGGATGCGCGTGCGCGCTCGCGCCCGGCAGGGCGGCATCGAGCTGCCGTTAGTGATCTCGGATCATGCCGACTGGGACGGGCTGACGGCGACGATCGCGGCTACCGGCGCCGGCGAGATCTGGGTCACCCACGGCCAGGAAGACGCGCTGGTGCATTGGTGCAAAAGCAAGGGCCTTGCCGCGCGGCCGCTCGATCTGGTCGGCTATGGCGACGAGGACGAGGGCGAGACGGCGGCGGTCACCGGCGAGGCAGAGCCCACCGGCGGGGCGAAAGCATGAACCGCTTTGCCGAGCTGCTCGACCGCCTCGCCTACGAGCCGGGCCGCAACAACAAGATCAAGCTGCTCGTTGCCTATTTCCGCGAGACCGAGGATCCCGACCGCGGCTACGCGCTGGCGGCACTGACCGGTGCGCTGTCGTTCAAGCACGCCAAGCCGGGCTTGATCCGCGACCTGATCACCGAACGCACCGACCCGGTGCTGTTCGGCTATTCCTATGATTACGTCGGCGATCTCTCCGAAACCGTCGCGCTGATGTGGCCGAAGGCGGAGCTGCCAGGCCACAACAACCCGCCGCCTCCCACCCTCACCGACGTCGTCACCACGCTGCGCACGCTCGGCAAGGCCGAACTGCCGGCACAGCTGGCGCGCTGGCTGGACGAGCTCGACGAGACCGGACGCTGGGCGCTGCTGAAACTCGTCACCGGCGCAATGCGGATCGGGATCTCGGCGCGGCTCGCGAAGACCGCGGCGGCGGCGCTCGGCGACAAGGACCCGCACGAGATCGAGCTGATGTGGCCGGGCCTGTCGCCGCCTTATCTCGAATTGTTCGCCTGGCTCGAAGGCCGCGGCGACAAGCCGGTCAACCTCGATCCAACGCCGTTCCGCCCGGTGATGCTGGCGCATGCGATCGAGGATAGCGATTTCGTCAATCTCGACGCCGCCGATTTCAGCGCGGAATGGAAGTGGGACGGCATCCGCGTGCAGGCTGTCGCCGGCCGCGACGCGCGCGGCCATATCCAGGCGCGGCTCTATTCGCGCACCGGTGAGGACATCACCGGCAGCTTCCCCGACCTCGTGCCGTCGCTGCATCTGCAAGATACTCTAGATCTGAAGCATGATGACTCCCGAAAACCGCTTCACACTTTTCGGCATCATGCTTCATTCGCGATCGACGGCGAATTGCTGGTGCTGCGCGACGGTCGCGTGCAGACCTTCAACGTGTTGCAGCAGCGGCTGAACCGCAAGGTTGTCTCTCCGAAGCTGATCAAGGAATTTCCGATCCACTTACGCGCCTACGACCTGCTCGGCGACGGCGAAAACGATCTGCGCGAGCTGCCTTTCACCGAACGCCGCGCGCATCTCGAAGCCTTCGTCGCCAAGCTGAACGATCCGCGCATCGATCTGTCGCCGACGATCCCGTTCGCGAGCTGGGAAGATCTGGCCGCGGCGCGCGCCGATCCGAAGAGCGCGGGCGCCGGCGACGATGCCGACGCGGTCGAAGGCGTGATGCTGAAGCGGCGCGACGCGCCCTACCTGCCGGGACGGCCGAAGGGCCCGTGGTGGAAGTGGAAGCGCGATCCGCACATCATCGATGCCGTGCTGATGTATGCCCAGCGCGGCCACGGCAAGCGCTCGTCCTATTATTCCGACTACACGTTCGGCGTCTGGACCCGTGGCGATGCCGGCGATGAACTGGTGCCGGTCGGCAAGGCCTATTTCGGCTTCACCGACGAGGAACTGCTGCAGATCGATCGCTTCGTCCGCCGCAACACCACCGAGAAGTTCGGCCCGGTGCGGCATGTCGTGCACGAGCCGGATCAGGGGCTGGTGCTGGAAGTCGCCTTCGAGGGCTTGCAGCGCTCGCCGCGTCACAAATCGGGCGTCGCGATGCGTTTTCCCCGGATCAGCCGCCTGCGCTGGGACAAGCCGCCGCGCGAAGCCGACCGGCTGGAGACACTTGAACGGATGTTAATCTCCATGACAGGAAGTTAAACCCGAAGCGTGCATGGCAACCATTGATCGCGGCTCACGGGTTTCCCATGTGCTGCGCCGTGACCTATAATGCGGGCGATTCCGCGGGAGACAGCAATGCCAGACAACATCCGGGACTTGCCGGCCGGCCAGAGCCAGAGTGACGGCCTGTACCGCTTTCTCGGCGGATCGCCGCTCTCGGTGGCGTTCCGGCTGATTCTGCTCTCGATCCTGGTCGGCGTCGTGCTCGCCGCGATCGGCCTCGATCCGTGGAATATCCTCAACAGCGTCCGCAGGCTGTTCCAGACCATCTGGGATTTCGGCTTCGATGCGATCAACTGGGCGTGGCGCTACTTCCTGCTCGGCGCCGTGATCGTGATCCCGATCTGGCTGTTGTCGCGGCTGTTCGGCGCGCCGCGCGGCCGCTGATCCCAAAGGAAAGCTCGCAGCCGATGCAATTGCGATTTGTCGGCTGCGGCGATGCATTCGGCTCCGGGGGCCGCTTCAACACCTGCTTCCATGTCAGCGGCGAGCGCGTCAATTTCCTGATCGATTGCGGCGCCTCCTCGCTGCCAGCGCTGAAGCGGCTCGAGATCGACCGCGACGCGATCGACCTGATCCTGATCACGCATTTCCACGGCGATCATTTTGCCGGCCTGCCGTTCTTCCTGCTCGACGCGCAATTCTCTCGCCGCACCCGGCCGCTCGTGATCGCCGGGCCCGAAGGCATCGAGACGAAATTGCCAGAGGTGATGGAGGTGATGTTCGAGCATTCCTCCAAAACCAGACAACGCTTCGATCTGTCCGTCGTCACGCTCGCACCGCCGGAGCGGCGCAGCTTCGGCGAGGTGAGCGTGACGCCCTATCCTGTTGTGCATGGCGAATCCGGCGGGCCATTCCTCGCCTATCGCGTCGAGGCGGAAGGCCGCGTCGTCAGCTACAGCGCCGACACCGAGTGGACCGATGCGCTGATCCCGGCCGCGCAGAACGCCGACCTCTTCGTCACTGAGGCCTATACCTACGACAAGATGGTCAAGAACCATCTCAGCCTGAAAACGCTGGAGGCGCATTTGCCGGCCATCAACGCCAGGCGCGTGGTGCTGACCCATATGAGCGACGACATGCTCAGCCGCGTCGACAACCTGCCGTACACGGCGGCGAGCGACGGCATGGTCGTGGTGTTCTGACCATGCAATGCCTTGTCGGCGGCCCCTCCGCCACCGCATTGCTCTGAGTACAATTCCGGCATGGTCGCCCGACGGATGTCGCGATAGAAACGCCTATTCCTTGCAACTGTAGCCATGCACGCACCCATCCACCCAAAGATCACGACACGCCAGGTGTTCGCCATCGCCGGTCCCGCGATGGTCGCCAACCTGACCACGCCATTGATCGGCATCGTCTCGACCACGGCGATCGGCCGGCTCGACGATGCCGCGCTGCTCGGCGGGGTCGCGATGGCCTCGGTGATCTTCGACTGCCTGTTCTGGCTGTTCGCCTTCCTGCGCATGAGCACGCTGGCCTTCACCGCGCAGGCGCAGGGCGCGGGCGAGCCGCAGGAATATGCCGCGATCCTGGTGCGCGGCTTCATGGTCGCCGGCCTGATCGGCGCCGCGCTGATCGCGCTGCAGCTGCCGCTGGCCGCAGTCACATTCCAGCTGATGGGCGGCAGCGAAGGCGTCACGCGCGCGGCCAAGAGCTATTTCATGATCCGGATCTGGTCGGCGCCGCTGGCGCTCGCCAATTATGTCATCCTGGGCTGGCTGGTCGGGCAGGCGCGCGCCAATCTGGCGCTGGCGCTGCAGATCGTGATCAACCTGATCAACATGGCGGCCACCGTGCTGCTGGTGCAGGTCTACGGCACCGGCATCGCCGGTGCCGCGATCGCCGCCGTGCTTGCCGAGACATCCGGCTTCGCCGTCGGCATCGTCGTGGCATGGCGGATCTCGCAAGGCGGCTTTGCCGTTCCTGCGGCCACGCTGTTCGACCGCGCCAAGCTGATGCGCATGCTGGCCGTCAACCGCGACATCATGGTCCGCACCGCGGCGCTGATCGTCGTGTTCCTGTTCTTCACCGCCAAGGGGGCGCGCGAAGTCGACGTGACGCTGGCGGCGAATTCGGTGCTGAACAATTTCCTGCTGGTGAGCGCCTTCTTCCTCGACGGCCTCGCCAACGCCGCCCAGCAGCTCTGCGGCCGCGCCTTCGGCGCACGCGATGCTCGCGGCTTTGCCGATTCGACCCGGCTGGTGCTGCTGTGGGGTGTCGCCTTTGCGCTGGTTGTCTCGGTGCTGTTCGCGCTGTTCGGACCGGCGCTGATCAACTTGATGACGACGAGCGAGGACGTGCGCCGCTATGCGCGCGAGTTCCTGGTGTTCGTGATCCTGGCGCCTCTGCCCGGCGTGTTCGCCTTCGGCTTCGACGGCATCTATGTCGGCGCGACCTGGGCGCGCGAGATGCGCAATTTGATGCTGGCCTCGCTCGCGATCTTCCTCGCCAGTTGGTGGGCACTCAGCTCGTTCGGCAACACCGGGCTGTGGATCGCGCTGCTCGGCTTCTACGTGGCGCGCGGTGGCCTGCAGGGCCTGCGCTATCCGGCGCTGCTGAGGAAGTCGTTCAAGACTGCGTAGCTCCGTAGCCCGGATGAAGCGAAGCGAAATCCGGGGACCCTATCCGCGTTAACACTGTCCCGGATTGCGCTTCGCTTCATCCGGGCTACAGCCCTACCTCACCGGCCAATCCTCGGCCGTGATGGTCGCAGCATCAGCCCCGACGATTTCCGACAGCGAGTCGCGGCCGGTCCGCAGCAAGGTCGAGGACAGATCGCGCTTGATGTCGTCGACCAGGCCGATGCCCTTGTAGACCAGCGAGGAATAGAGCTGGATCAGGCTGGCCCCGGCGCGGATCTTGGTCAGCGCTGCGCCGCCGGAATCGATGCCGCCGACGCCGATCAACGGAAATGCGCCTTCGACGCGGACATAGGTCTCGGCGACCATCCGCGTCGAGAGGCGGAACAGCGGACGGCCCGACAGACCGCCCTGCTCCCTGGCCCGGTTCTCCTCGCGCAAGGTCGAGGGACGCGCCAGCGTGGTGTTGGCGACGATCATGCCGTCGACGCGCCGCGAGCGCGCGATATGCACGACGTCGTCGAGTTCGGCGAGGCTCAGATCCGGTGCGATCTTCAGCAGCACCGGCGAATCGCCGGCGTTCTTGCGCACGCGCTCGCGGGTATCGATGACCCGCGCCAGCAGATCGTCGAGCGCCGCCGATTGCTGCAGATTGCGCAGGCCCGGCGTATTCGGCGACGAGACGTTGACGGTGAAATAGCTCGCGACCGGGGCAAAGGTCTCGATCAGCTTCACATAGTCGGCGACGCGGTCGGTAGAATCCTTGTTGGCCCCGACATTGACCCCGATGATGCCGCCGCCGCTGGCGCGCGCGGCGAGCCGGCGCAGCACGGCTTCCGCGCCGTCATTGTTGAAGCCCATGCGGTTGATGACGGCCTCGTCGCGCTCGAGGCGAAACAGCCGCGGCCGCGGGTTGCCGGCTTGCGGCTTCGGCGTCACCGAGCCGATCTCGACAAAGCCGAAACCAAGCCGCAGCAGCGCGTCGGGCACCTCGGCGCTCTTGTCGAAACCCGCCGCCATGCCGATCGGGTTCGGAAAATTCAGCCCGAAGGCGCGCACCGCGAGCTTGGGATCATCCGGCCGCTGCCGGATCGGCGGCAGCAGCCTCAAGCCCTGGATCGCCATGCGATGGGCATCTTCAGGATCGAACCAGCGCAGCAGCGGCAGCGAGAAGGCGTCGAAGGCGCGGATCACGGCTTGAGCTCCGGAACGTCGTGGCCGCCGTCGGAGCGTGCGCGAAGGCTGAGGATTTCGGTGACCGCGCCGAGGTCGAGTTCGCCATAGAGATGCGGGAACAGTTCGTCATTGCGCGAGCGTTCCCAGCGCAAGGTGTCGCCGAGCGCATCGGCATCGACCGCGACCAGGAACAGGCCGGTTTGCCCGTGATAGTGCTTGCGCACGGTCTCGGCCACCTGGGAGGCGGTAGAAAAATGGATGAAGCCGTCGCGATTGTCGTCCGCACTGCCCCGGTAGACGCCCTGCCGCTCGGCCTCGCGCCAGGCCGAAGCGGGAGTGATTTTGTAGATCATGGGCACGGCCCGGCCTTCCCTTTTGTCCTTGAGTCTCTTGGGGTTTTATCCGGATTTGAGGGGAAATGCCCCAGACGCCATATGGCGAGCGAGGGACCGTATCGGCGGCAGCGGCGCAACTCAAGCGGTGCCGGGACACATCCGACGGCAGATTTGCGGAAACGCCAGGTTTCAGGTAATAATTCCTACCATCCGGGGTGTCCTCGATGGCCAAACAGTCCAAAGCCGCCCGACCGCTGACCCACGCGCAGGTCTGGGCCGCGCTCGATCGGCTCGCCGAACGCGCCGGCCTGTCGCCGTCCGGCCTTGCCAAGCAGTCCGGTCTCGACCCCACCACCTTCAACAAGTCCAAGCGCGTGACCGGCGACGGGCGCGAGCGCTGGCCGTCGACTGAGTCGCTCTCCAAGGCGCTGGCCGCGAGCAATGCCAGCATGGAGACCTTCGTGCAGCTGCTCGGTGATGGCCCGCGCGCCGGCCAGTCGGTGCCGTTGCTCGGCTTCGCGCAGGCCGGCGCCGGCGGCTATTTCGACGACTCTGGCTTTCCCGCCGGCAGGGGCTGGGATGAAGTGGCGCTGCCGGCGACCACCGACGAGCACGCCTATGCACTGGAGATCGAGGGCGACTCGATGAAGCCGGCCTATCGCGAAGGTGACATCATCGTGGTGTCACCCGCGACCGCGATCCGCCGCGGCGACCGCGTCGTGGTGCGCACCACCGGCGGCGAGGTGATGGTGAAGGAACTGAAGCGACGCACCGGCAAGGTGCTGGAACTCGCATCGCTCAATCCGGAGCATCCCGACCGCATGCTCGATGCCGAGGAGGTCACGTGGATCGCGCGCGTCGTGTGGGCGAGCCAGTAGGCTGGGGCGATTAAGTCGCCACAAAACCAGTGTCGTCCCGGCGAAGGCCGGGACCCA
>NZ_JACMYP010000229.1 GCF_020889705.1 Bradyrhizobium altum
GGCCTCTGCGCTGCCGCCGACATGCGCGGCACCGCGCTGACGCCGCCGCCCGCCACCACCGCGCTCGGCGCGCTGCTCGGCCACATCACCGGTGGCCATATCGAGACGATCGACGCCGGCTCGCGCTCGTTCCAGCCGATGAACATCAATTTCGGTCTGTTCCCGCCATTGGCCAGTGCTCCCACCAAGAAGCCGGACGGCTCGCGGCTGCGCGGCAACGAGAAGACGGTCGCCAAGAAGCAGGCGATCAGCGCGCGGGCACTCGCCGACCTCGACCACTGGATCGCAGAGCACCTGCGCGTTGCGGCAGCGGCCTGACAGTCATGAGCTTGCCGAAAGACGACGACGCCACCCTGTCGGCGCGATGGAGCCAGGGCGTGCTGCTCAAGCGCGACGTGTTCTCGACGGTCGAGCGCGGCCGTTTCCGAACCGATGACGGCGAGGTCGAGGGCGTGCTGCGCCGGCTCGATCAGGTGCCGTTCTGGTCGTTCGCGGTGGCGCTGCATCTGTTCTCGCGCGAACGCCGCGCGCTGACCCTGGCGCGCGATCTCGACGTCGGCCCCAAGCTGCTCTGGGCAGGCAGGCGCGCGCTGGTGCGCGGCTTCATCGACGGCGCAGCGCTGCATCTGGCGAAGCCGCATGGCGACGTCGCCTATTTCCGCTCCGCCAAGGCCGCGTTGCGCAAGCTGCATCGTGCCGGCATCTGCCACAACGACCTCGCCAAGGAGCAGAACTGGCTGGTCGGCCGCGACGGCCGCGCCTACCTCACCGACTTCCAGCTTGCTGCCTGCTTCAAGAACCGCAGCCGGCTGTTCCGCATCGCAGCCTATGAGGATCTGCGGCATCTGTTGAAGCACAAGCGCAGCTACGCGCCGGAGGCGTTGACGCCGAAGGAGCGCAAGGTGCTCGCGAAGAAGTCCGCGGTCGCCAGCGTCTGGCTCAAGACCGGCAAGAAGGTCTATCAGGCGATCACCCGCGGCATCTTCAATTTCACCGACCGCGAGGGCGGCGGCCGGCGGCTGGTCAACGACGCGCCGGTGCTGGTCGATTTGATCCGCAGGAATCCCGACGTGCGCGACACCGCGATCGTCGCCTTTGCCGACCGGCGCGTCGGCGTCGGGCTCTACGCCTTCGTTGAGGCCGACCAGTCCGCGCTGGAAAAGACGCTGCGCAACGAGCTTGCCGCCACCAAGGGCGTCAAGCCGCCCGAACACATCCAGATCGTGCATGCATTGCCGCGCGATGCGGCCGGCAAGCCGCGCACCGAAATCCTGCAGCTCGTCGCCATGAACCAGATCGACCTGATCGAGCCGATGATGCGCAGCGACGCCGATCGCGAGTTCCTCAAGGACATCCTCGAGCAACGCAAGAATCTGCGCGACCGCTTCAATTTCGAAGTTGCCGAGATGGATCGGCCGGCGGGCTGAAGCGCGCGCACTCTCGACAAACGCAGCTCGAAGCGCCAATCTTGTGAGGGCTAGCGCGCTCAAGGGACAAGCTTAATGCCACTCACCCGTGGCCGTATCGGGGGATATGATTCCGAACGCCTGGCGTTCGGATTCACCATGATGCACGGCGATCAGGAAATTGAATGTCAGATCAGCGACGCCGCAATGGACGAATTGGCCGGCACGCGCGGAACACCGAGCCTGGCCCGGCAGGCGCAGTTCATTGCGCTGCGCGACGCGATCGAGATGATCGCATCCGACATCTTTGACAGCGGCCCGGTGGTCAAAGGCGCGACGATCCGGATCTTCACCAAACACATCTCGAAAGAATAGAGCTAGCGACCGAACTCTTCGGTGCGCGCAGCTCGCCACAACGTCCAGAGCGTACGCAGGCGTGAGACCGGCTTCGGCAGGAACGGATCGTAGTCGGCCCTCCTCACCCGGCTCAGTTCGCGCCTGATGTAAGCGAGCGGCAGGAAGATCGGCCTCACGCCGGATGGCACATCCGCAAGCAGCCCGAATGCGGTCTTGAGGTGGCCCTGCGCCTCGTCTGCAAGCTGATCGATCGCAGCACGGATGTTCGGCGTCGGCTTGCCGGCAAACACCTCCTCCCTGCTGCTGCCGTGCTGTTGCAACAGCTGCAACGGCAGAAACAGCTGCTGCCGCAACGCGTCACGGCCCAGCGCCGCGATGACCTGCGCCATGCCCTGGGCAAGGCCGGCATGACGGGCCAGATGATCGATCGCTTCCGATGGCCGCGCCACCACGCGCGTGGCTTGCGCGAACAGCGCCGATGCCGTGGCGTCGAGGTAGCCCTCGAGCGCGGCCAGCGACGGCATCGGGTCGTTGTAGAGATCAAACTGATGCTCCTCGACCAGGAGCGAGAACGGCGAGACCGGCAGGCGGTGATTGCGGATCGCATACAGCAGCTCTGCCGCGACCGGATTGCCTTCGACGCCGCCGTGTCCGGCCCCGGCCAGCATGTCGGTCCACCATTGCAGCCGCATCTCGCCCGGCAGCGGCTGGCTGACCTGCTCGTGCACGCGCGAGACCTCGATGTTGAAGGCGTAGATCGCGAGCAGCGCCCGGCGCTCCGGACCTGGCATGAACAAGGTCGACGCGTAGCGCACGAAGTCATGGGTCCGCACCAGATCGGCGCAGAACGCCGCGCCGTCGGTCGGCGCCTCCGTCGTGCTCATGGCACCGCGATCAGCGCCGCCGCGACGCGACGCCGCTCGCCCAGCATGATGTTGTAGGTGCGGATCGCGGGGCCCGTCTGCATCGGGTCGAGCACCACCCGCACCGCGCGCAGGGCCTCGCGCAGGCCCTTTGGCGGCACCCAGACCTCGGTGCCGGTGCCGACGATCAGCGTGTCGATCGCATTGGCGGCCGCGAATACCTTCTGCAGCGCGTATTCGTCGATCTCCTGCGGCCTGGTCACCGCCCAGGCCCAGATCGCATCGGGCAGGCACAGCAGCGAGCCGCGGTGCGACATATCGGCAAACGCGAAGCCGCCCTTGCCGTAGGCCTCGATTGGCGCCGACCTCGGAAGATGGGGAGCGTCCGAGGAGTTACTCATGACCGGCTACTTCTTGGCTGCCACGTTCGGCTTCTTCTCCGATTCATCGTCGGCGGCGTCGCGCCTCGTGGTGCCGACGCCGAGATAGATCAGGATCGGTGCCGCGATGAAGATCGAGGTATAGGTGCCGACCAGCACCACGCCGAACATCATGACGGCGGTGAAACTGTGAATCGCCTGGCCACCGAACAGCAGCAGCGCGAGCAGCGCCAGGGTCACGGTGACGTGGGTGATGATCGAGCGCGACAGCGTCGAGTTGATCGATTCGTTCAGAAGCTGCGGCATCGGCATCTTCTTGTAGCGCCGCAGCATCTCGCGGATACGGTCGTAGATGACGACGGTGTCGTTGAGCGAGTAGCCGAGAATCGTCAGCAGCGCCGCGATGCTGGTGAGATCGAAGTCGACCTGGGTGATCGACATGAAGCCGATCGTCAGCACGATGTCGTGGACGTTGGCGATCATGGCGCCGAGCGCGAACTGCCACTCGAACCGGAACCAGAGATAGATCAGGATGCCGACGATCGCGAGCATCAGGCCGAGCATGCCGTAGGCAAGCAACTCGCCGGAGACGCGCGGTCCCACCACTTCGACGCGGCGGTAGTCGACGGAATCGCCGAGCGCGCCGCGAACCTTCGTCACCGCGTCCTGTTGCGCCTGATCACCACCGGGTTGCTCGGCGACGCGGATCAGGACTTCGGCCGGACCTCCGAACTGCTGCAACTGCACCTCGCCGAGACCAAGACCGTTCAAGGTCGTGCGCATCGCGGCAATGTCGGCGGTGCCGGACTTGGCCCGTACCTCCAGCAGTGTCCCGCCCTTGAAGTCGATGCCGAAATTCAGGCCGTGAGTGAAGAACAGCGTGATCGCAACGATCGAGAGCAGCGCCGAGATCGGGAAGCTGATGCGGCGAAAGCGCGTGAAGTCGAAATGCGTGTCGTCGGGCACGATGCGCAGCGCCGGCATCAGCCCTAGCGCCGCGACCACGGTCAGCACGGCGATCAGGATGCCAAGGCCAATCAGAACGGTATGAGTCACAATAGGCCTCTCAGATCGGCACGGTTTGCGGCCGCTTCCACCGCACCCATGCCGCGACGATCAGGCGCGTCAAGGTAAAGGCGGTGAACACCGTGGTGATGATGCCTATGCCGAGCGTCACGGCAAAGCCGCGCACCGGTCCGGTGCCGATGTAGAACAGCACGGCGGCGGCGATGAAGGTGGTGATGTTGGAATCGAGGATGGTTGCCAGCGCCCGCTTGAACCCGGCGTCGATCGCCGAGATCGCGTTGCGGCCGCCGCGCAATTCCTCGCGGATGCGCTCGTAGATCAGCACGTTGGAGTCGACCGCGATGCCCACCGTCAGCACGATGCCGGCGATGCCGGGCAAGGTCAGCGTGGCGTTGAGCAGCGACAGCAGCCCGAAGATCATGGCGACGTTGATGGCCACCGCGATGTTGGCGAACACCCCGAACAGCCGGTAGGTGATCAGCATGAACACGATGACCAGGATCGAGCCGACATAGGCCGCAAGCTCGCCCTTCTCGATCGAGTCCTGGCCGAGGCCGGGACCGACCGTGCGCTCCTCGACCACCGTCAGCGGTGCCGGCAGCGCGCCGGCGCGCATCAGGATCGCCAGATCGTTGGCCGACTGCACCGTGAAGCTGCCGGAGATCTGGCCCTGTCCGCCGGTGATCGGCTCGCGAATCACGGGAGCCGAGATCACCTTGTTGTCGAGCACGATCGCAAACGGCTGGCCGACGTTATCGGCGGTCGCCTGAGCGAATTTGCGCGCGCCCGAGGTATTGAACTTGAAGCTGACGATCGCCTCGCCGGTACGCTGGTCAAAGCCGGGCTGGGCGTCGGAGAGTTCACTTCCGGAAACCAGGACCTGCTTCTTCACAATGTACGGAACCGGTGGCGGCGACGCGCTCACGAGTCGCTCCGAGTCCGCCGGCACCGTGGCCTGATCGGGCGACGCCGTGGTGTCGACCATGCGGAATTCCATCTTCGCGGTCTTGCCGAGCAGCTCCTTCAGATGGGTCGGGTCCTGCAGGCCCGGCACCTGCACCAGGATGCGGTCGGTGCCCTGACGCTGGATCAAGGGCTCGACGGTGCCGAGCTCGTTGACGCGGCGCTCGACGATCTGGATCGACTGCTCGATGGTCTTGCGCATCCGCTCGATCATCGCCGGCTGCGACACGGTCAGGCGGATCAAGCCCCCCCCCGCGTCCGTCACGTCGACATCGCGCTGGCCGCTGGAGCCGAGCAGACCACCGATCGGCTGCGCGACCTCGCGAAGCCTGGTCAGCGCCGCCGGAACGTCAGCCTCCTTCGTGATCCGCGCGTCGACGCCGTCGTTGCGGATCTGCACGCCCCCGGTGAACTGGATCCTGGCGTCACGTAGCGCCTTGCGCGCCTCGTCGCGAACCTGTTCGAGCTTATCCTTCTTCACATAGTTGGCGTCGACCTCGAGCAGCAGATACGAGCCGCCCTGCAAGTCGAGGCCGAGGACGAGGCGCCGCTGCGCCCAGGCGGGCCAGGTCTTGACCTGCGCCTCGGGGAAGAAATTGGGCACGGCGCACAGGCAGACCACCAGCGCTGTCAGGATAATCCCCAGCGCTCGCCACCGCGTGAAATACAACATCGAATTGACCTGTCAGATTCGGCAAAGGGCTCCGCGGCAATCAGCTCGCGGACGCCTCGTCCTTGGCATCGCCCTTCGCCGGCTCACCCTTGGTCCGCACGCCCGAAATCATCTGGCGCATCTGCCGCACGCGAACGCCGTCCGAAATCTCGAACTCGATCTGGTCGTCGTCGACCACCTTGGTCACCTTGCCGACGAGGCCGCCCGTGGTCACCACGGTGTCGCCGCGGCGTATGTTCTTCACGAGGTCGGCATGATCGCGCACCTTCCGCTGCTGCGGGCGCAGAATCAGGAAGTACATGATGACGAAGATCAGCGCGAATGGCAGCAGCGACATCAACATGCTGTTGGTATCAGTGCCAGCTCCAGCCTGAGCAAACGCAGGAGTAATCAGCATTCGGACGATCCTCGGATAAGACGGGAAAGGACCGGCAGTGCCCTCGGGTTCGGGGCGGTATGGCGGTCCGGACAAATTCGCGCGGACTATAGCGGCCGCGGTCCCAATTGCAACGTTAACGGACCTTCATTTAGGGCGCTTGCGGGACCGCCGCCAGCCCGATAAGGCTGCGCCGTCAGGAACTGGACAAATGCCGAAAAAAGCCAAGAAAACTACCAGTAAAACAGCCCGCAAAACCGCCCCTCAGGCTGCCGCCAAGCGTACCGCAAACGCCGCGACAAAACGCCCGGCAATGCCGCTCGACGGCGCCGCTGCCGAGCGGATCGCGAACGCCCTGGAGACCATTGCGAGCCGCCTTGCGGCCGCCTCCCCGGCCCCCGATCCGGCCGAGTCGTTCGGTGCCGCGGACGCCTTTGTCTGGCATCCGGACGGACGGCTCGCCCCGGTGCCGCGCGTCAGCCGCGTCGAGATCGGCCTGCTCAAGGGCGTCGACCGGATGCGCGATATCCTGATGGAGAATACCGAGCGCTTCGCCAACGGACTGCCCGCCAACAATGCGCTGCTGTGGGGCGCCCGCGGCATGGGCAAGTCGTCGCTGGTCAAGGCGACGCATGCCAGCCTCAATGTCGATCGCAAACCGGCCGACCGGCTGAAGCTGATCGAGATCCACCGCGAGGACATCGAGAGCCTGCCCGGCCTGATGGAGCTTCTGCGCAGCTCCTCGTTCCGCTTCATCGTGTTCTGCGACGACCTCTCCTTCGACGGCAACGACGCCTCGTACAAATCGCTCAAGGCGGTGCTGGAAGGCGGTATCGAGGGACGTCCCGAGAACGTCATCCTCTATGCGACCTCGAACCGGCGGCATCTCTTGGCGCGCGAGATGATCGAGAACGAGCGCTCGACCGCGATCAATCCCGGCGAAGCGGTCGAGGAGAAGGTGTCGCTGTCGGACCGCTTCGGTCTCTGGCTCGGCTTCCACCGCTGCAGCCAGGACGAGTACCTCGCGATGGTGAAGGGCTATTGCGACCATTTCGGCATCAAGATCGCCGAGGACAAACTCGAGCGCGAGGCGCTCGAATGGTCGACCACCCGCGGATCGCGCTCCGGCCGCGTCGCCTGGCAGTACACGCAGGAACTCGCCGGCCGGCTCGGCGTGCGGCTGAGCGGCACATAGCGCGAGCCGCACGTCCGGCAAGTCGCAGGCCTTCTGAATTCGGTGCGGCATGGGTACACTCGACGCATGCCGGCCGAACCCAGCACGACTGCGAGACAATGTGGCGAGTGCACCGCTTGCTGCGACGGCTGGCTGAAAATCCGGATACGTGGCCACGACGTCCATCCGGGACAGCCGTGCCCGTTCAGCAGCGCGGGCAAATGCACGATCTACGACGAGCGTCCGGTCGATCCGTGCCGGAAATTCGTCTGCGGCTGGCTTACGCCGACAAGCCCGCTGCCCGACTGGATGCGTCCGGATAGATCCGATGTCATCTTTCTTCCGGCAAGCTTTGTCTGGCGCACAATCCCGGTCGACGTTGCGGTTGCCATCGGCGCTCGTCCGAAGGCCAAGGCGCGCGCGTGGCTGGAGGCCTTCAGCCGCGACGCGCGGCGTCCCCTGCTGCTGCAATCGGACGGAGATTGGCACGCGTTTGGACCGCCGCAATTCCTGAGCGACATGGTCGAGCGTCTCTCTGACGAGCGAGATCCCTGGCAACCGGTCTAGGCCTCCGGCCAGGCGCGAGTTCGCTTCGAACTAGGCAGAAACTGGCATCCATTATTCCAAATCAAGCCCGGTTTCTGCACTGCAATATTTTATATCAGCATTGCTGTCTTACTTTTGAGATTGAATTTCTGATCAAGCATTCAACCACATGCATGTAAGTCAAATCTTATTCCAAAATCCAAGATGCGACAAATTGATGCAGCGCAATAGTATCATAGTACCATTTAAGTCACATCGGGTGTTTATCTGCCTTAGCTCGCCCGCGTCCATGTATCTGGTGTGTGGTATACATTAACGTTCCTCCACTTTGTGACCCTCAGCACACCGCTGAGGCGCTCTGACAAAGGGGGGATTAGATGAAGAAGGGACTTCTCGCCGGAACCGCGCTCGCGGCGATCGGCCTGGCGCTCACGCAACAGCCGGTGCAGGCAGCAACGCTCGACGACGTGATGGCGCGTCTGGATGCGCTCGAACGAAACAATGCGAAGCTCGCGAAGGAGAATGCACAGCTCCGGGATCGCGTGAACAACATCACAAGCCGCAGCGCCGCGCCCCCTGCGGCAACCACAACCCCAAAGGGCAACCCGGTACAGCATGCCGGCGTCGCGCCATCCCCGAAGCCACCGGCTCCCGAGCATGCCGTCGTCAGCATCGGAGGCGCGCCGCTCTACAGCAAGGCGCCGGGTGGCAACGTCTTCGTCGACAACACCACCGTCACCCTTTACGGCCACGTGGATCTATCCGGCGACGTCTTCAACGCCGGCGTGTTCGATCAGGGCACCAAGTTCGGTGTGGCAAGCAACCTCACCTTTTTCGGCGTCCACGCGCGTCACGATCTCGCGCCGTATGGCTTCGCCGGGTGGGCCGCCGTCGCCCAGTTTGAATCTCTCGTCGAGGTCGCCGCGGTTCCGACCGAGCGTGCCGCGCTCGGAACGCGCGACAGCTTCATCGGGATGGCAACGCCGTGGGGCACGATCAAGGCTGGCAAATCGGATACGCCCTACAAGAAAGCCACATCGAAGTTCGATCCGTTCTCGGCGACGCTCGGCGACTACAACTCGATCATGGGCAATACCGGCGGCGACCTGCGCGCGGAGTTCGATTGGCGTGCGGCCCATGCGCTCTGGTACGAATCGCCGGTCTGGAACGGCTTCCAGACCACGCTGATGATCTCGCCCGGGCAGAACACCGCAAAGGACAACAGCGATTTCGCGCTCGGCGACTTCAACTGCCCCGCCACGTCCGCGCGCGGCAGCGGCAGCGGCTTCCCGCTGACGGCGGCGCCCGAAGGCTGCACCGACGGCTCCTATGGCAACCTGTACAGCGCCTCGCTGACCTACAATCAGGGGCCGTTCACAGCCGTCGCCGCCTACGAGATGCATGAGGGCACCAACCGCACCGGCGATGAAGCCGTCACGCCGTTGAGCAACGGCGGCGTGCTGATCGTTCCGCCGGGATCCGTCGGCATCGCCAACGAATGGGCCGCGAAGATCGGCGCCGGGTATCGCCTCGACGACGGCATCGGCAAGCTGCAGCTCTATGGCATCTACGAGGTGATGCGGCGCGAGAACACCGTGGCCGACTTCAACGAGCGGTCGCGCGACGGCTACTTCTTCAGCGCTACCCAGAGCGTCGGCGCCTGGGACGTCAGCGCGTCATGGGCCCACGCCAACGCCTCACCCGGCTCGCCCGGCACCGGCGTGCTCAATAACTACACCGTCACTCCGGCACCGGGATCGGCCGACTTTGCGCTCAACACGCTCGACAGCAGCGCCGACCAGTATGCAGCGGGCATCAAGTACCACTTCAGCCCGTTTGCGACCTGGTACCTCGTCGGCAGTTACCTGCGCAACGGCCCCGGCGCGCATTACTGCCTCGGCGTGAGCGGTCATGGTTATGGCGTGTGCGGACGCGATGCCAACAATAACGTGGTCGCAGGCAACAAGGCGAGCGCCGTGACGACAGGCATGACCTTCGACTTCTAGATCAAACAAAACGGGGGAGGCTTACGCCTACCCCGTTGTCTTTGTTGTGAGACTTGGAAGTCCCGGCGCGTAGCTTACGCGCCGTTGAGGAACTGGAGCGGATCGACCGGAGACGATCCCTTGCGAATTTCGAAGTGGAGCTGCGGCGAGCCCGCCTCGCCCGACTGGCCCGACCTGGCGATCACCTGGCCGCGCTTGATGGTATCGCCGCGCTTCACCAGGATTTCGCTCGTATGGGCGTAGGCGGTGACATAGCCGTTGGAATGGCGAACCAGCACGAGATTGCCATAGCCCTTCAGCTCATTGCCCGAATAGGCGACGACGCCGTCTTCGGCCGCCTTCACCGGCGTGCCTTCGGGCACCGCGACGTTGATGCCGTCATTGACCTTGCCGTTGGTCTTGGAGCCGTAGGCGGTGATGACCTTGCCGCGCACCGGCCAGCGGAACGTCGGCAATGCGCCGGTGGCTTCGCTCGACTTGGTGACAACGGGCGCTTCTGCGGCGGCCGCCGGCTGTTCGACGGTCGCGGTCGGCTGAACCAGCCGCGCGCTCTGCTGCGGCAGCGCCGTCGCGACAACCTTCGGGGCCGCCATGGCCGGTGCCGGGGCAACCGCAACCGGTGCGGCAGCAACGCCTTGCGCAACCGGCGCCGGAGCCGCCATCGCAGTCTTGGCGCCGGGCACCACCAGCTTCATGCCGAGGCTCAGCCGGGCCGACTGATCGAGATTGTTGGCGCGGGCAAGCTCAGCCACGGGAATGTGGTGCTGGCGCGCGATGCTGTGCAGCGTGTCGCCGCGATTGACATAGTGGACGCCGGCAGGCGCCGCTGCCACGGCAACGGGCCGGGTGGCCGGCGCGGCCATCGCCGGTGCTGCGGCGGCGGCCATCGGGCGCGGAATGACCAGCTGCTGGCCGGGCGACAGCGCGCGCGGTCCCTTGTAGCCATTGGCGCGCAGGATCTCGGCGGTCGAGACGTTGTAGCGGCGCGCCAGCAATTCGAGCGTATCGCTGGTGCCGACGATGATGGTGGTGCCGCTGTGTCCGGCGTGCGCAGCCGCGACCGATTGCGGAACGGTGCCGGTGGCCTCGATCTGCGCGCGCGCCGGCGGCGGCGTGTAGGACGAAAGCCCGCGCCCTCCTCCGGAGACACCCGCATTGGCGACCGGGTAGGACTGCGGCGCCGCAACCGGCGGCGGCAACGGCTGTGACTGGTACTGTGAATATTGCGGTTGCGTTCTTGGCCGCGCGTATTGCGGCAGCTCGCGCGGTGGCGCTGCCTGCACGGTGCCGGTCGGCTGCGGATCAAACGCAAACGGATTTTGTGAGTAGGAGTTTTGCGAGAAGCGCGACGACATGTCGGCGCTGCAACCGGCAAAAGCCATGGACATCAGCGTCAGCACCGCAACCTGCGGTACGCGACGCGAGCGAAGCAACTCGACAACCCCAGACATGGTTACTCACTCGTACGCAACAAAAGACTGTTTTGAGTAAACACCTCGCGAGTAAATAACCGCTTAACCCTGCGAATAAGGCGTTGGCGCCAAGCAGCAAATCGCCGAATTACAATTCGCGGGCGATTCCCGGCAGCGCCGGCACAAAGCGGACGTCGACCAAATCCTTGCGGTCGAAGCCGCTCTGCGTCCGCACCACGCGGACCAAGGTCTGGGTACCCTGATGCGGCCCGACCGGGGCGATCAGGACGCCGCCGGCATCGAGCCGCTCCAGCAGCTTCTCCGGGATCTGCTCCATCGCCGCGGTGACGATGATGCGGTCGAAATCGCCGGCCCCCGCCGGAACGTCGAAGCCGTCGCCGAGCAGCACCTCGATGTTGTAATAGCCCAGCTTTTCGAGGCGCTTGCGGGCACCGTCGGCCAGCGTCCGGTAGCGCTCGATGGTCAGAACCTGCTTGCACAGCCGGGACAGCACAGCCGCCTGGTAACCTGAGCCGGTGCCGATCTCGAGCACGCGGTGGTCCTTCTGCAGCTGCAGCTGCTCGGTCATGTAGGCGACGACGAAAGGCTGGCTGATGGTCTGCCCGCAGGCGATCCCAAGCGCACTGTCGCGGTAGGCCTCGTTGCGATCGCGCGGATCGACGAACACCTCGCGGGGCACCTCCTCCATGGTGCGCAATACCGCCTGATCGCTCACCCCTCGCCGCCGCAGGGTGAGCTGAAACATCATCTTCTCGGTCGGATCGGGCTTCACGGCCATGTTCATCAGCGTCTCTAGGCGGCAGCGCGGAATCTTGCCTTGGCTTGATGCCATTGAAATCCGAAATACCGCGTTAAGGAAAAATTTCCCGTCACCATTTGTTCCCGGTCAGGAACCAGCAGTCCGATTTCGTGTTGGCGCCAACACGGTAGCTTCCCATATAATCGACCGAGATGCGCGGTTAACGCCCAGGCGCGGGGACTCTGGTTGTACGGTTTGCGCCCGGTCGGAGCCTGGTGAATCCTGCGCAACAAGTCAGTCAGAACGATCCGGCGGCGCAGCGTCGCGCGCTGGAAACCGGCTAATTCCCAAACGTTTAGATTGCGCCTTATGGTGTTATTTGCGAGCCTATTTCAGGGACGGGCAAGGATTCCATCATGACAGCGACACGGCCGGCGGGCTGTTCAGTTTTCCTCGTGGAGGACGAGGTCATGATCCGGATGATGGTCGCCGATATGCTGGAAGAGCTCGGCCATAGCGTCGCGGCCGAGGCCGGCGAGATCGGCGAAGCGGTCAAGCTCGCGCAATCGACCGAATTCGACCTCGCGATCCTGGACGTCAACGTCAACGGCAAGGTGATCACCCCGGTCGCCGAGCTGATCAACGCCCGCAACCGCCCCTTCATCTTCGCGACCGGTTATGGCTCGTCCGGCCTGCCCCCGGAGTATCGTGATCGTCCGGCGCTGCAAAAGCCCTTCCAGCTGGAAACGCTGGCGCAGGTGATCTCCAGCGCAATGCGGAGTGCGCCGGTTTAACGAGCGCAACGGTCTGTGCCCGGATGAGCGCAGCGACATCCGGGATTCAAAACTCAGACCCACCCCGGATATCGCTTCGCTCATCCGGGCTACGCGAACATCACTTCAGCGTCGCGGTCAGCGCTTCCGAAAATGCCTCATCGGTGCGGTCGAGCCGCAGCGGCGTCACCGAAACGTAGCGCGCGGCAAGCGCGGCGAGATCGGTGCCTTCGGCCGGCGCATCCATCATCGCCGCGCGCTCGAAGCCGATCCAGAAATACGGATTGCCGCGTCCGTCGTGACGGCGATCGATCTTCAGGAAACCCTGATTGCGCTTGCCCTGCCGCGTGATCCGGATGCCCTTGACGTCGTCAGGCATGCAGGACGGGAAGTTGACATTGATGACGGTGTTCCGGGGAACGCCTGCGCCGATCACCTTGCGGATGATGTCGGGTCCGAATTTCAGCGCGGTCTCCCACAGCGGCGCATTGCGCGTCTCGATCGAGAACTCCTGCGACAACGCAAATGACGGAAAGCCCAGGATGGTGCCTTCCAGCGCGCCGGCGATGGTGCCGGAATAGACCACGTCCTCGGCGACGTTGCGGCCCTTGTTGACGCCGCTCAGCACGAGATCGGGCAGCTTGTCTCCGAGAATGTGGCGCGCGCCCATGATGACGCAATCGGTCGGCGTGCCGCGCACCGCGAAGTGACGCGGGCTGACTTCGCGCAGACGCAGCGGATCGTTGAGCGACAGCGAATGCGAGACGCCGGACTGGTCGAGCTCGGGGGCGACGATCCAGACGTCGTCGGACAATGAGCGTGCGATCTGCTCGACGACCTGCAGGCCGGGGGCGTGGATGCCATCATCATTGGTGCAGAGAATACGCATCCGTCAAAGTGCCTCTTGTTCCGACGCGGGTTTCTTGAGTTGCGGTGTCTTGAGTTGATTGCCGTCTTAACCGGCTAGGGCCGCGGAGGCAAACCCGGCGCGTGCCATCGCGCCGACGTGACGCGCCACGGATGCACGAATCTACCGCTGCCCGCGATCTTGCGGTCGAACACCGGCCAGGCCGCTCCGGCTGACCGCCGAACGGCCGTAACAACCGGCGCCAGCGCTGACGCTTCGAGCTTCTTAGCCGGCGCGGCCTCGGACGTGAGAACCTCGGATTTGAGGGGCTCAGTCTTCGCAGGTTCAGCTTTGGCGGGTTCGACCTTGGCAGCTTCAGGCTTAGAAGCTTCGGCCCTGGGCGATTCAACGTTGGGCGGTTCGCCCCTCCGAGATTCAGGTTTGCGCGGCTCGGGAGTGACCGGAGCCGCCTGGAGAAGCTCGGGCCTCGGAGCCTTCGGAAGCTCCGATTTGGGGAGCTCGGATCTGACGGGTTCAACCTTGCGAGGCTCAAGCTTCGGCGCATCAGGCTTGGGCGTCTCGAGTTTGGGCGGTTCGGGCTTGGGCGGCCGCGCGGGCACCTCTTCGGCCGGCTCTACGACGGG
>NZ_JACMYP010000230.1 GCF_020889705.1 Bradyrhizobium altum
TCAGCACCAGCATGCGCGAGATCATCACCGACGTGCTGGCCTCGCCCGTTCCTGTCGTCGGCTATGTTGCGCCCTCCGGCGCCCATGCCGCGAGCGCCGGGACCTATATTCTCTATGCGACTCATCTCGCAGCCATGGCTCCCGGCACAAATATCGGCGCCGCGACGCCGGTGCAGATCGGCGGCCCGTTGCCGGGTCTGCCGGGCAGCACCCCGGACAAGGACGGCAAGGACCAGAAGGACGGCGGCAACCCGTCCACGACCAAGGATACCATGACGGCGAAGGTGACGAACGATGCCGTTGCCTTCATCCGCAGCCTCGCCGAGCTGCGCGGCCGCAATGCCGACTGGGCCGAGAAGGCGGTCCGCGACGCGGCCACCCTCTCCGCCAACGCCGCGCTGCAGGCCCATGTCATCGAATTCACCGCGCATGATCCGGCCGACCTGCTCAGACAGGTCGACGGCCGGACGGTGGAGCTTGCCGGCGGCAAGACACAACGGCTGGCGACGAAGGATGCCGTGATCGAAGCCATCGATCCCAACTGGATCTCGCGCGTGCTTGCTGTGATCACCGACCCCAACATCGCATTCGTTCTCCTGATGGTCGGCATCTACGGCCTGATCTTCGAATTCATGTCCCCCGGTGCCGTGGCGCCCGGAGTTGTCGGCACGATCTGCCTGCTGCTCGGCCTCTACGCGCTCAACATGCTGCCGATCAACTATGCCGGCTTCGCCCTGATGCTGGTCGGGATGGCGCTGCTCGCGATCGAAGCCTTCAACCCGACTATCGTGATCGGCCTCGGAGGCATCGTCGCCTTTGTGCTGGGAGCCGCCATGCTGTTTCGGATCGAGGCGCCCGGATACCACCTTTCATGGTCGGTCATCGGCATCGTCGCCGCGATGTTCGCAGGTCTCATTCTGGTCGTGCTCGGGGCGCTGCGCCGCGCGCGCAACGGTCCGTTCCGGACAGGTGCGCAAGCCATGCGCGGGCTACCGGCCGAGGTGCTCGACTGGTCCGAGACATCAGGTCACGTCTTCACCAACGGCGAACGCTGGCAGGCGCGCAGCACCGAGGTGTTCAAGGCGGGAGAGACGGTCGAGGTGGCCAACATCGTCGATTTGACGCTGGTGGTACGGCGTGCGCCGGCTTCCGCCGGCGAAGGAGGTACAGCATGATGCTTGATTATTTTACCTATGCCGCGGTCGTCCTGCTTGTCATCATCTTCCTGACCCAGGCCGTGCGCGTCCTGCGCGAATACGAGCGCGGCGTCATCTTCACGCTCGGCCGCTTTACCGGGGTGAAGGGCCCGGGGCTCATCATCCTGATTCCGGTGGTGCAGCAGATCGTGAAGGTCGACCTCAGGGTGATGGTGCAGGTGGTGCCGCCGCAGGACGTGATTTCCCGCGACAACGTCTCGGTCAAGGTCAACGCTGTGCTCTACTTCCGCATCGTCGACCCCGAGCGCGCCATCATCAAGGTCGGCGACTACATGGCTGCGACCAGCCAGCTTGCCCAAACCACGCTGCGCTCGGTGCTCGGCAAGCACGAGCTCGACGAGATGCTGGCGGAACGCGACAAATTGAACGCCGATATCCAGGAGACCCTCGACAAGCAGACCGACGTCTGGGGCATCAAGGTCACCGCGGTCGAGATCAAGGATATCGATCTCAACGAGACCATGGTGCGGGCGATCGCCAAGCAGGCCGAGGCGGAACGATTGCGGCGCGCCAAGGTGATCAACGCGATGGGCGAGCAGCAGGCCGCCGAGAAGCTGGTCGAGGCGGGCCGGATCCTCGCCCAGGAGCCGCAGGCGATGCAGCTCCGCTATTTCGCCGCGCTGCATGACATCGCCGGCGAACGCTCATCGACCGTGGTCTTCCCGCTCCCGATGAACCTGCTCGATTACCTGACGCCGCGAGGTGGAACGACGTAATCCGGTTTGCTAGTGCCCGTGATGCTTGGCCCGCCACGCCGGACCCGGGCCGCGCATATAATGCGCCTCGGGCCGGTAGCCGCTGATCGGCTCCTCGCCGATCCAGGCGAGGAATTTGAGCATCCCTTCCGCGGCGCGGCGCAGCAGGGCAGCGATGAATGAAGCTGCGCGCATCTCAATAGTCCCACTTCTCGCCGAGCACGACCGGCGGGCGCGGATATTTCTCGGCATCGCCGCCGAGCATGCCGACATGGAGATGGGCGCGCGCCCAGTCTTCATGGCCGCGATGCAGCAACAGCTCATTGCGCAGCCGATGGATCTTGGCGGCGGCGATGGCGCGGTGAACGGTCCTGAAGGCAAGGCCGATCCGCCGGATGATCCGCCGCAGCGCCAGGGGCGCAGCACCGGCCGAACCGTGCGGCCGGGCATCGTGGTAATGGAGCAAGGTCATGTCCCACCTTCCTGTTGGCGGCGCGTGCGAGCGCACCGCGTCACGCCAAACATGCTGGGACGGCCGTAGGAATTCGAGAGGACCCGCCGCGATGCGGCATAGGCGCCGCATAAAGACCGCCGCGCCGCCTGCCGTGACGGGGCAACCCTGGACCGTCGGAACAGGACGGAGCCCACGCGTGTTGACCAACGTCTATTCGGTGCTAGCCTTTTGATCACGAATTGTCGTCAAGCGGATTCGATAACCGCGTCGAGGGTGGAGACCATGAACCTCGCATCGCCAACTGTCGCAACCGCCGGGCCCGTCCACTCCGATGGCGTCATCGCGGCAGGCGTCTACGTCGAGGGACGGCGCGTTGCCAATATCGCGATCGATGAAGCGGCGGACTGGCGCAACAGGCCGGATCACGTCGTGTGGATCGGCCTGCACGAACCCGATATGGCAATACTCAGTAGCTTGCAGCGGCAATTCCAGCTGCACGACCTCGCCATCGAAGATGCGGATCACGCGCATCAGCGGCCGAAGATCGAGCAATACGGCGATGCGCTGTTCATCGTGGCCCGCACCGCGCAGCTCGACGGCGAAAGTATCGCATTCGGCGAGACGCATCTGTTCGTCGGCGAGGGATACATCGTCTCGGTCCGACACGGCGCCTCGACGTCCTACACGCGGGTCAGGGAGCGCTGCGAGAGTTGCCCGCGCGCGCTTGCCCGGGGCGAGGACTACATCCTCTATGCCATCCTCGATTTCATCGTCGACAACTACTCGCCGGTGCTCGAGACGATCCAGGACGAGGTCGAGGCGATGGAGGCGGAGGTGCTGGCGAGCGCGATGACGCGGGCGCAGATCGAGCGGCTCTATTTGCTGCGGCGGGATCTGCTGCGTCTGCGCAACGCGATTGGACCGCTGGTGGAGGTCTGCCGCAGGCTCGAACGCGACGATCTGCCGATGGTACGCGACACGATGCGGCCCCTGTTCCGCGACGTCACGGATCACGTCCGCACCATCCAGGAACGGATCGACTCGCTGCGCGAGGTGCTCGCCTTTGCGTTTGAAGCAAGCCTGCTCGTCGGTCAGGCGCAGGAAACGGCGATCTCCAAGAAGCTCGCCTCATGGCTTGCGATCGTTGCGGTACCGACCGCCGTCGCCGGTATCTACGGCATGAATTTCAAGTACATACCGGAGCTGCAATGGGAGTACAGCTATTTCGTCGTGATGGGCCTGATGCTGGCCGCATGCGGCGGGCTGTTCTGGCGATTCAGGCGTTCCGGCTGGCTGTAGGCGGCGATCAGAACATCGAGCCATTCCGGTCCCGGCAGAGGGCAGCGGCGCAGCGCAGCCATGCCGCAAATCGCGAGATTTCGGATGATTTTACCCTCGATCGGCGGCGCGAGCGGCCGGTTTACGGTCGGCGGCAAGACCGGTAACCTCACCTCCCAATGCGACGTGGAGACTGCCCATGGTCCCTAAGGATCAGATCAACTGGATGCTGACAGACGCGATCGAGGCGCTCGCGCGGGCCGAACGGTTGCACCAGAGCTTCCTCAATTTGCACCCGCGCGGGGAAACCAGCGAGCCGAGCTGGGAACCGCCGATGGACGTGATCGAGACCGAGCAGGAAATCCTGATCCTGGTCGCGCTGCCGGGGGTCGATCCCGAGGAGGTCGAGGCCGCGCTCGACGGCGGCACGCTGGTCATCTCCGGCCGCCGCACCTTGCCCGCCGAACTCCGCAACGCCCGCATCCTGCGCCTCGAGCTGCCGCAGGGCCGCTTCGAGCGTCGCATCGCGCTGCCGACCGGCCGCTACACCATCAGCCGCTTTGCCGCGCATGGCTGCGTCGGCCTGCGGCTCGGCAAATCGAGCTGAGGATTTCGACATGGCTGCATCCGACATTTCAAATCCGGCGAGCTCGACACCAATCCCGAGCGACGCAACGATCATCGTCCCGGTGCGCAACACCGTGCTGTTTCCGGACGTCATCATCCCGATCACGATCGCGCGCGCGACCTCGATTGCCGCGGCCCAGCAGGCGGTGCGCGAGCAGCGGCCGATCGGCATCCTGCTGCAGCGTGACCCCGAGGCCAACGATCCCGGCCCCGACGGGCTCTATCGCGTCGGCACCGTCGCCAACATCGTGCGCTACATCACCGGCGCCGACGACACCCACCATCTGGTCTGCCAGGGCGTGCAGCGCATGCGCGTGCTCGACTATCTGCCCGGCACGCCGTTCCTCGCCGCCCGCGTGCTGCAGATCCCGGAGCCGACCACCACCTCGCCCGAGATCGAGGCGCGCTTCCTCAATCTGCAGCGCCAGGCGCTGGAGGCCGCGCAATTGCTGCCGCAGACGCCGCCCGAACTGATCGCCGCGCTGCAGGGCACGACGTCGCCGGCGACGCTGGCCGACCTTGCGACCTCCTACATGGATATCAAGCCGCAGGAGAAGCAGGACATCCTGGAAACCATCGACCTCGTGGCGCGGATGGACAAGGTGTCGCGGCATCTTGGCGAGCGCATCGAGGTACTGAGGCTGAGCCAGGAGATCGGGCAGAAGACCAAGGCGGTGTTCGACGAGCGGCAGCGCGAGGCGATCCTGCGCGAGCAGATGGCGACCATCCAGCGCCAGCTCGGCGAGGGCGACGGCAAGGCCGCCGAAGTCGCGGAGCTGACGAAAGCGATTATCGAGGCCAAGATGCCGCCGGAGGCCGAGAGCCAGGCGCAGAAGGAATTGCGCCGCTACGAGCGGATGCCGGAGGCGGCGGCCGAATCCGGCATGGTGCGCAGCTATCTCGACTGGCTGATCGACCTGCCCTGGAGCATTCCGGAGGAGAAGCCGATCGATATCGCCGAGGCGCGCAAGATCCTCGACCAGGACCATTACGGCCTGGAGAAGATCAAGAGCCGCATCATCGAATATCTCGCGGTGCGCAAGCTCGCACCCGGCGGCAAGGCGCCGATCCTCTGCTTCCTCGGCCCGCCCGGCGTCGGCAAGACCTCGCTCGGCCAATCGATCGCGCGCGCGATGTCGCGGCCGTTCGTTCGTGTCAGCCTTGGTGGCGTACATGACGAGGCCGAGATCCGCGGCCATCGCCGCACCTATATCGGCGCGCTGCCGGGCAACATCATCCAGGCCATCAAGAAGGCCGGCGCGCGCAATTGCGTGATGATGCTGGACGAGATCGACAAGATGGGCCGCGGCATCCAGGGCGATCCGTCGGCCGCGATGCTCGAAGTGCTCGACCCCGAGCAGAACGGCACCTTCCGCGACAATTACCTCGGCGTGCCGTTCGACCTCTCGCGCGTCGTCTTCATCGCCACCGCCAACATGCTCGACGGCGTCCCCGGACCGCTGCTTGACCGCATGGAGCTGATCAGCCTCCCCGGCTACACCGAGGACGAGAAGCTCGAGATCGCCAAGCGCTATCTGGTGCGCCGCCAGCTCGAGGCCAACGGGATCAAAGCCGAGCAGGTCGAGATCGATCCGGACGCGCTGCGGCTGATCATCAAGAGCTACACCCGCGAGGCCGGCGTCCGCAACCTGGAGCGCGAGATCGGCAAGGTGCTGCGCAACGTCGCGGTGCAGATCGCCGAAGGCAGCACCAGCCACGTCACGATCGCACCGAAGGACATCGTCTCGCTGCTCGGCCAGCCGAGGTTCGAGAACGAGATCGCGATGCGCACCAGCATCCCAGGCGTGGCCACCGGCCTTGCCTGGACGCCGGTCGGCGGCGACATCCTGTTCATCGAGGCCTCGCGCACCCCGGGCCGCGGCGCGCTGATGATCACCGGACAGCTCGGCGACGTGATGCGCGAAAGCGTGCAGGCCGCAATGACGCTGGTCAAAAGCCGTGCCGCGCAGCTCGGCATCGACCCCGCCGTGTTCGAGAAGAGCGACATCCACGTCCACGTTCCCGCCGGCGCCACGCCCAAGGACGGCCCGAGCGCAGGCGTTGCGATGTTCACCGCCCTCACCTCGCTCTTGACCGATCGCACCGTGCGCAGCGACACCGCGATGACCGGCGAGATCTCGCTGCGCGGCCTCGTGCTGCCGGTCGGCGGTATCAAGGAGAAGGTGGTCGCCGCCGCGGCCGCCGGCCTGACCCGGGTGATGCTGCCGGCACGCAACAAGCGCGACTACGACGACATTCCGGCGGGCGCCCGCGCCAAGCTGGAGTTCATCTGGCTCGAACGGGTCGATGAGGCGATCGCCGCGGCGCTGGAGCCCGCCAAGGCAACGCCTGCGGCTGCGGAGTGAGCGCTTCGCAGCGATGATCACGGCCGGGCTCCCCAACCCTCCCCGCGCAAGTCGGGCCTGCCCCGACTTGCGTGAAGTTACGATACGCGACCGGGGTCGACCCCGGTTGCCGAGCGCCAGGGAAGCACCGGCGGCATGATTTCGGAATATTGGAAATATATCCGTGAGTTGCCCGACGTGTCAAGGAGCGTGGCCGAGCACTGCCGGCTCCTTTGCATGGGGTTGTTTTCGATATTTTGGCAACGCGCCTCCCCCGCGAGTGACCCTTGCGGGTGAGGGTTAGGGAGAGGGGTACCGCACGGCGCGCTCTCTCCACTCAATGTTCGACGTATTCAGAACTGTCTAGGTCTTGGCCATGCAGTCCGAGATATAGAACCAGCGGTCATCGCCGGTCAGTCCCTTCTGCTTCACCTCTTTGCGGCAGGCCTTGAGCTTGGGCTTGTTGGCGCGCCACTGCTCCTTCATGGCCTTCAGTTTCTCCATCGTCAGCTTGATCTTCGACGGCTTGGCCGTGGTGGTGGCGGCCGGTGCTGGTGCTGCCGGCGCCGCGGTCTGGGCTGACGCGGCATGCAGTCCCAGGGCGAGCAGCGCGGCGGCAAGGCAAATCCGGGTGCGAAACATTGAAATCCCCCAATCCGATTTCTGTTCATAGAAAAAAGCGAATGCCGCAGGCGCCGGGAATCGGCGGCCCGCGGCGATGATGGTCGCGATCAGAGGATTTTGACCGCGCTGAGCAGCGTCATGTAGATGCCCCAGGCCAGCGGAATGCCGACGAACAGCCAGAACAGCGCCGCCCTGCCGTCCAGACCGCCCTTGCCGATGCCGAATGATCCGGTCGCGCCGTTGCCGCCGGTCGCCGTCGCGGCCTGCAGCTTGGCCACCTCGGCGTCGCTCATGTGCCACTTCGGATCGACGGGCTTGATCAGATAGTTGCAGATGAAGCCGGCGATCAGCATGCCGCACAGGATGTACATCGTCGTGTTGTAGAGTTGGTCGCGCGGCACGCCGGCGGCGAGCTGGAATTCGCGAAGGTAGTTCACCACGACGGGACCGATGATGCCGGCGGTCGACCACGCCGTCAGCAAACGGCCGTGGATGGCGCCGACGAACTGCGTGCCGAACATGTCGGCGAGATAGGCCGGCACGGTGGCGAAGCCGCCGCCATACATCGACAGGATGATGCCGAGGCCGAGCACGAACAACAGCTTCGAGCCCATCGCGGCAAAGGTCGGCGCCAGCGCATAGAGCGCGATGCCGAGCACGAAGAACGTGTAGTAGGTGTTCTTGCGGCCGATCTTGTCCGACAGCGAGGCCCAGAAGAAACGGCCGCCGATGTTGAACAGCGACAGCAGGCCGGCGAAGCCGGCAGCGATCGCCGCGATCTGCGCCTTCTGCGCGGCATCGAGCGCATTGAATCCGACACTGGGCAGCCCGATCAGCTTGCCGGCGAAGATCTCCTGCAGCATCGGCGAGGCCATGCCGATCACGCCGATGCCCGCCGACACGTTCAAGCACAGCACCCCCCAGATCAGCCAGAATTGCGGCGTTTTGTGCGCGTTATCGAGGTGAACGTTCTTGGTCGAGATCATCGCGTTGGATTTGGCCGGCGGCGTCCAGCCGTCCGGCTGCCAGCCGGACGGCGGCAGGCGATAGCGGAACGCACCGATCATCATGAACACGAAATAGATCGCGCCCATGGTGAGGAAGGTCTCCCAGACGCCGACCGAGGTCGGGGTCTTGAAGTAGTTCATCAGCTTGTCGGCGAGCGGCGCGCCGATCATCGCGCCGCCGCCAAAACCCATGATGGCCATGCCGGTCGCCATGCCGCGGCGATCCGGGAACCATTTCACCAGCGTCGACACCGGCGAGATGTAGCCGAGGCCAAGCCCGACGCCGCCGATCACGCCGGAGCCGAGCCACATCAGCCACAGCTGATGGGTGACGATGCCGATGGCGCCGAGCACGAGACCACCGCACCAGCACAGCGCCGCGACGAAGCCGGCCTTGCGCGGTCCGACCTTCTCGAGCCAGCCGCCCCACACCGCCGCCGAGACGCCGAGCACCACGAAGAACAACGTGTACATCCACCCCAAGCTCGCGACCTTCCAGTCGCAACTCGTCGTGAACAATTCCTGCACCAGCGAGATATCGGGGCACGCCTTCGGCGCGGTCAGCCCGATCGCGCGCGACAGCGGCAGCCAGAACACCGAGAAACCATAGGCCATGCCGATGCACAGATGGATGCACAGCGCCGCCGGCGGCACCAGCCAGCGGTTGAAGCCGGCGGTCGCGATCGTGTGTTCCTTGTCGAGGAAACCTGCACCTGCCGCGGATACGCGTGCGGCGCTGCTCACTGTGGTCATTGACTCCTCCCCTGCAGCCGCCGTTGTCGGGCGCGTCTGCGTCTTCGATCCCGTCTCAGCCCGGTCTCAGCCCTTTGCGGCCACCGTCAGGCGGCTGCTCCGCACATTTCCTCGATGCGCCGGGACCAACCACGCGCATTCCGCAAATGCTAACCCCCAATACGACCGGATATGCCCGGCCGTGCCGTCCCTGATCTGGACGCAGGCCGGCCGCTGTCCGTCGCTGTACCCAGATCCGGGCACAGCTCCATCTCCGCAACCCGGGAGGAGATTATCAATTCGCGCAGAATGGAAAATAGGTGTCGATTGGCAAAAGGTAGATATCAAGCCGGATCTAGCGCGTACGCGGCGCTGCAGCATTTGAATTATCTATCGTTCCATTCGCCTTCTCGATCAGGAAAACGATCCGGACGTCGCTTCGTTCGGTGATCTCGACCCTGTCGCCGGTCTCCTGGATGAGGGCCGGGATATCGATCACCGAAAGCGGGTCGGTGCAGTGCACTTCGAGGAGGTCTCCCGCCGTCACGCTCTTGAGGGCCTTGCGCGTCTTCAGCGCGGGCAGCGGGCATTTCAGGCCGGTGAGGTCGAGCTTCGTCGTTGTCATGGTTCGACCATGGCGAAGCCGTCATGCATCGTCAACGGCGGCACCTTCTCGCCCAGTTCAGCTTTCCGCCGCGGCCGAAGCCAGCACGTCGTCGACCGGAATAGCGGAGCGCAGCATCAATTCGGCGACGTCCTCGATGTCGTCGAGATGCGCGACCGGCAGCCTGGTCTCGACCGCGACGTCACTGGCGATCCCGACCACGCGCGGGTCGTCGGGGAACAGCAGCGGCTTGCCGTTGGCGGCGCGATATACCTCGATCTTGTTGACCGGCTCGCGCTTGAAACCCTCGACCACGACCAGATCGACCTGCGCCATCTTGGCGAGCAGTTCCGGCAGCCGCGGCTCGCTGGCGCCGCGCAGCTCGTGCATCAGCGCCCAGCGCCGCGTCGAGGACACCAGCACCTCGGTCGCGCCGGCCTGCCGGTGCACCCAGGAGTCCTTGCCGGGAATGTCGACATCGAATTCGTGATGGGCGTGCTTGATCACGGAGACGCGCACGGCCCGGCCCAGCAGATAGGGGATCACCCGCGACAGCAGCGTGGTCTTGCCGGCGCCGCTCCAGCCCGCGAGGCCTATCACTTTCATACGCAATCTCCGCAGACATATAACGTCCAATGCTGCTTATATCAGCCTTGACGCAATGTCATGCCAGCCCCGCCGGCGGATGGCGATCGATCAGGCCCCCAAGGGGATCGCCTTCGGAAACCCCTGGAGCAGCCGCGCCCACAGCAGCGCGAACGCGACCGGGCCGCCCCATAAGGGCAATATTAACGGCATTTGCCGTACCAGTTCTCCCGATCAATGGGAGGCCTGTCCAGTGCCCAATCGTGATGGTGTTCGAGACGCCATAAGCCTGAAGAACAAGGTTCTGGTCACCACGATCTTTTTGGCATCCGGCGCGGCATCCCTGATCCTTCAGGTCCTCTGGTTCAAGCAACTGCAATTCGTGCTGGGAAGCGCGACCGTCTCCGTCAGCGTGACGGTGGCGAGCTTCTTCTTCGGTCTCTCCCTGGGCAGCGCTTTCGGGGGCCGGATCGCCGACACGGTCAGCCGCCCCCTGAAAATCTACGGCTTTCTCGAACTCGCGCTCGCGGCCGTTTCCCTGGCAGTGACCGCGTTCCTGTCGCACTGGTCGACATGGGTGGGCTGGCTGTCGCCCATGTTGGACCTGGAGTCCCCATTCCGGTTGCCGCTCATGGTCGCGCTGTCGCTCGCCATCCTGTCGCTGCCGACGATGCTGATGGGCGCGACCCTGCCCTTCCTCGTGAAGTTCCTGACCCGCACGCAAACCGACCTCGCCAATCGCATCGGCCTGCTCTACGGGTTCAACACCCTGGGCGCCGCGATCGGCACCCTGGTTGTCGGCTTTGCCCTGATGGGCCTCTGGGGAATCACCGGATCGAGCCTGGTCGCAGCAGGCCTGTATGTCTGCGTCGGCGGCGTCGCCCTGCTCGTTGCGCGCGGCGCAAGCCCGCTGTCGCCGGTCACGGCGGAAGCGCCGGTGCAAATCGCCGGGCCGGGGCATCGCGGCACGTCCATCCTCATCGCGATCTTCGCGTGCTCCGGATTCGTGTCCATCGCTTATGAAGTCGTCTGGTTCCGCTTCCTGACCAATGTCAGCACCTCGAGCGTTTACGCCTTCTCCGGCATGCTCGGTGTTTACCTGCTGGGCCTGGTGATCGGCGCCCTGATCTGCGCGAGGCTGCTCGCACCCCGCAAGGATCAATTGCTGCGATACTTCGCCGTAACACAGCTGCTCATCGCGGTTGCGGCCACGCTGACCGTCGGAATCCTCGGCAAGGCGCGCACTGTGGAAGCCGTGCTGTCTCCCATCGTATCGGGCCTGGTTCCAGTCCCGGCGCAGGAGCTCTTGGGAGGTGATGTTTCATTCTTCCTGATCTGTGCCGTTGCCCTGTTGCTGCCGACCACGCTGATCGGCGTCAGCTTTCCGCTGGCCAGCGAACTGACGGTGATGCAGATGAGCGCGCTGGGCCGTCGAATCGGCACGCTCTACGCCTTGAACACGATCGGCGGCGTGGTGGGCTCCCTGTCGGCAGGGTTTCTTCTGATCCCCTATCTGGGCAGCCAGGGGGCGCTCACCGCCCTGATTGTTCTGAATGTCCTGCTCTTTGTCGCGACGACCGTATCGCAACCGGGTCTTCTGAGGGAGAAAAGCCTGTGGCGGCAAGGGGCAGTCGCTGCAAGCATCATCGCCGTAGCGCTCCTGCTCTTCACGCCGCACTATCTTGAACGGGTCCTGACCGCGATCGAAGGCGGCAATGTCCTCGAGCTGCGCGAAACCAGGCAGGCAACATTTGCGGTGGTCGAGTATCGCGAGAAGGCGGCGGGCACCTATCAGCAATTGGTGGTGAATTCGAAGAGCTATGCCAACAACCGTCCCGAGGGCCGACGCTACATGGCCGCGATGGGGCACTATCCCGTTCTGCTGCACCCGGGCCCGGTCGAAACGGCGGTCGTGATTTGCATCGGGACCGGCACCACGGTGGGTGCGGTCAGCACCCATCAGGAACTACAATCCATCGACGCGGTCGATCTGGCCTCGACGGTTTTCGAGTTTGCGCCCCGTTTCGTGCCGATCAACAAGCAGTTCTATCAAAACCCCAAGGTCCATCAGATCGTCGCGGACGGGCGCCACTTCCTGCTGGGGACAAACGAGACATTCGACGTCATCACCCTCGAGCCCCCGCCGCCCCATGACGCCGGCGTCATCAACCTCTACACAGAGGAATTCTATGCGCTGGCAAAGCAGAAGATGCGCCCCGGCGCCGTTCTCGCGCAATGGGTGCCGCTGGATTTCAACCGCGGCATTCTTCCGAAGATGATCCTCAAGGCGATGATGGGCCAGTTCAAGCACGTCTCCTTGTGGTTGCCATCCAGAATGGAAGGCGTGGCCATCGCCTCCGATGAACCGCTGAAAATCGATCCTCGCGTGCTCGCCACGCGCATGTCGAAGCCTGGGGTGGCTGAAGACCTGACAGCCAACGGCCTGCGCTCGCCCGAGGATTTCCTGGCGACATTCATCGCCGCTGATGAAAAGCTCGCGGCCTTTGTCAGGGATGTGCCGAGCCTCACGGATGATCGGCCGCGTCTCGAATATTACAACTGGTATCCGCTGAGTTCGGTCAGCGTGGACGAACTGAAGCGCCTCCGCGAGCCCGTGGAAACTTATCTTGCCGACAAATCCATCGACGAGGCCCGTCTCGACACCGCGCGCACGGTGGCCAATGCGATTCTGGATGAGCACCAAGCCACGGCTGAGGGTGACAAGTCCGCCGCCCGGGCCGCGCTTCGCCTGGCCGTCAAACTGGATCCGGATAATTCCTATGTCGGCTTCCTGGACCGCAAGCTGCGCGAGTGATCGGGCAACCTCCTGGAGGACCGCCTTCGGAAACTCCTGGAGCAGCTGCGCCCACAGCAGCGAGCAGCTGCGCCCACAGCAGCGCGAACGCGATCAGGCCACAGTCGCGATATCCCCGAACCAGTTCATGGGCCGCCGCCCGGCTCGGGCTCACCCCGCGTGGGCTCGTTGTCCTGCAGGATTAGTCGGTCCGTTGACCGACAGGTCGCCCCGGCTTGGCAAGCCTTACCGGTCGGCTCTCTCTCGGGGGCTGGCCACGCACCCGGAACCGCTTTCGCGGGCGCTGCGTCTCGACCGACAGCACCTCTTCCAACGTTGTGTTCCTAAAGCGAAGCCTTCTTAACATCGCACCGCTCCCTGAGCGGGTGGGAGCCCATTGGTAGCTCAGTTACCGACGCCTTAGACAGGGCTCATGTCGGTGACGGAAGATAACCAACGACCGCACGCTTTGCTCCAAAAGAACCATTGCACCTTCGTCTCACATCAGGCGCCAACCGACTATCCAGCGGATATACCTCGAAGTTTCCAATGCACGGGGCGACCGGAACACGATAATGTGCAGCGCCGGAGCACCAGCCATGCCTCGCTCGCCTTCGATCGTGCCGCACCAAATCGACCACGACACCTATCTGGTGCTGAACGATTTTGGCCGGCTTGGCCGCGCCTGGTGCGAAACCGATGAAGAAGGCAGCGACCGGAAAACGCTGATCCGCCGCCTGCTGGATGACCATTACAGCCATCCGGTCCGCATCGTGGCCTTCAATACCAGCGAAGGATGGTCGCGCGACGTCACGACCGATATTGCCGACGAGCTTCGGCGCCGCTTCGTCGAATACGATGAGGTCCCGCGCTCCGTGCTCGAGTTCGTCGAGACGGCCATGCGGCACTGAGCCGGATCCGGCCGCACCGAGACCTGCGGCAAAACAACCCGACGGGCAACTCAGCAAGAACCCGTCAATCCTCGCGCGCAAAAAATATTTCGCTTTATCAGAAAACCAACTCAGTGTATGAATTGCCCGTCTCACCCGATCGAGGGGCGCTGCGCATGGTCACGGGTGTTGCGGTGAGATGCGGTGGACGCGGATCATGCTAGAGACGAAAGCATGTGATGCGGACGGTGAAGTCGTGTGGTCCTGACGCCCTAGCGGCAGGTGTCTTTTCGCACTGCGCGATGCGCGTTGTGAAGA
>NZ_JACMYP010000231.1 GCF_020889705.1 Bradyrhizobium altum
CCCCGGTCGACCGGCTGTCGCCGGTCTCGATGGCGGCGGCGGTCGAGGCCGCCGATCACGAACATCCCGCGGTGCTCGGCGCCGGCTACGACGTCGACGTCGCCCAGACGACGATCAAGGTGGCCGAGAGCACGCTGCTGCCGACCGTGGCGGTCCAGGCGAACGCCAGCCGGTCCCTGCAGTCGGATTCGACGCTCAGCACGTCCGCCACCGACCAGGCCTCTGTGCTCGGCCAGATCAACGTGCCGATCTATGATGGCGGCACGGCGGCGTCGCAGACACGGCAAGCCAAGGAAGTCACCTCACAGAGCCGCATGGTGCTCGAGCAGGTGCGCAACCAGTCGCGCACCGCTGTGGTCAGCGCCTGGGTGTCGAATGAAGGCACCAAGGTGGCGCTGTCGGCGGCGGAGTCGGAGATGCACGCGGCCGATGTTGCGCTGCAAGGCGTCAAACGCGAAGCGCAGGGCGGCCAGCGCACGACCATCGACGTGCTCAATGCGCAGCAGGACCTGACCAACGCCCGCTCGCGTCAGATCCTGGCGCAGCGTGACCGGGTCATCGCGTCCTACACCCTGCTCAGCGCGGTCGGTCGGCTCGACGTCCATAACCTTGGGCTCAACACGCCCGACTACCTGCCCGAGGTTCACTACCACCAGGTTCGCGACGCCTGGCATGGCGTCCGCACCCCGTCGGGACAATAGGGATCAATCAGGAGATCGCGTCATGGATCAGGTCGCTGCTCTCAGGCTCTTCACCATCACGATGGCGTTGGCGGCGCTGCTGGTCGCACCGGCCTTGTCGCAACAATTTCATTCCAAGCCGCCGGGATCGGGCTATCCTGTCGAGAACAAGCCCAAGGTTGACGAAAAGGCCTACAAGGCGGCGCTCGATCGCATCCCCGTTCCCGACAAGGCCTACGATCCCTGGGGCGGTGCGCACGCGGCGGAGGCGCCGCGCAGCGGCAAGAAGCCGAACTGAGCCCTGATGTCGCAAGGGAGCCCGGCCGACCATGAGCGAGCATGTCATCGTCAAAGACGAGGAGATGGTGCGCATCATCACGATGCGGCGCCCGGAGAAGAAGAACACGCTGACCCAGGACATGTATCGGGCGATGAGCGATGCGATCGAGACCGCGCAGCGCGATCCGGCGATCAGTTGCCTGATCCTGACCGGGCGGTCCGGTGTGTTCACAGCCGGCAACGATATCGGCGACTATCTGCAGGCCGCGACCGCGACGCACGAGATCGCCCGGCCGCCGCCGGGACACGCAGTCGTCGAGGCGCAGAAGGTCGCGCGTGAAATCTGCGCATTGCCGGTGGAGGCCGTCGCGGCGTCCCGAAGGCTGCTCAAGCTGCCGACCGAGGATCTGGTTCGCCGGATCGGCGAGGAGGACCGCTAATTCGGCGAACACATGCGCTCGCCGGAGGCGATCGCCGCCTTCCAGCGGTTCTTCGCGCGCAAGAAGACCTGAGCCGCTCCTCGCCGGCGCGAACGACTGCCATCGCTTTGCCCGCTCGTGATCTGCGTTGCACTGCAACGCGCCGGCAAAATCGATTGCTTTTTTCTTGATCGAGACGGCCGGCCGTCCAAATTGTCGGCATCTGATGATTATTGTTGCGATCGATCCGGACTGAGGTCAGCATCGCATCATTGCCAACAAGACGCCGAGCAGAGGCGTCGATCGGAAACGCCTGCGCCTGTTCGGTTGAATTCGAACCCAAGGAGGGTGCGATGCTGAAATCTCTTGCCACCCTGATCGGTGCCCTTGTCATTGCGGCGCTGCTTACTCCAGCCGCCTGGGCCGGCGCATCCGCGAGCGCGCCATCGAAATACGCCCAGGTCAGGCAGCCGGCGGCGAGCACGCATTTCGTTCGCCAGGCCAAGCGGATCAATGCCCCGGACACCGACATTTCGGCATCGACAAAGCGTTCTCTTCCCAGAACCCGTCGTTAGACAGTTCTTTCTCGGTCTCACCGTTGGTGGCGGCAACACTCGGGTTGATGTGGCGAGCGGGCCCCAGGGAACCTTGGTATTGGTTACCCACGCCACTTTTGGCTCGGTGAGGAGCGCGTCGAAGTCGACGCCGAGTTAGACCAAGCCGACCACGAGCCCAGCCTTGGCAGCCTAGAGCGGCATCCCTCCCGGCTCGACAGCGATTGCCCAATTTGCCCTCTATAAAAAAGGGCAGCCCATCCGGCTTGTTGTCCGAAGCCTCCGTCGGCAGGCGCCTGTCGGCGAAGTTCACCGACCTCCTGGGTGCGTAACGGCGTGATCGTCGGTCGGCATTGCCGGGCCTCCGTGGTTCAGGTTTCAGGTTTCGATATTCAGGCCGCGGCGTGCTTCTCGATCCGGGCCAACAACTCGTACAGGCGGCGCTAGATCGGTATCAACATGCAGATGCTGCATCAGACCGCGTTCGACCAGGGCACGAACGGCATCGAGATCGAGGTCGCCGCCACGCTTGAGCCAGCGTTCCAGCACCTTTGTCGCCAGCACCGCCTCACGGTCACCAGCGCAGGCCCGACGCAGCGCCTTGCGGTCGTTGTAATCGCGCTCGGCGGTTGCGAGATCATGAGCCACGGCACCGACCGGCCGAGGAAATCGCCGCGCAACTTGGCGGACGGCCACAGTCTGGCAGGCGTTCGGCGTCATCGTCAGTCGACCGCATGTGAGCCTCACTGTCAGCCGCACTGATCACAGTGAGCGGAATCACCCCCGGAAGAGGGGCGCCGCAACGATGCAAAGTAAGCTCCAGTCAAGCCATTGATTTCGCGCCAATTAGGCAAGCATGTCTTGTTCGCGCGGAAAAAGGTTCCCAATTTGGGCAGGTTCCGCATAGCCACCGGATCGCTTGCGGAGGCGCTGCAGCGGCCATTCGGCCGGCCAGTCCCGCGCAACATCGGCCGAAATCGCGCCGCGCTGGGCGAGCCGCGCTGCAACGGTAGAGGTCCGAAACGACAATGCCCCTTGGCGGGAACCAGGACACCTTCCGGTCCGTTAGAGCAGTCGATCCCTAATCAACGGGAGGGCGAGTTTTCGATGTGGTTGGATCACGGTCGCTTAGACGGCGTGGAGATCGCATTCGCCAGCGCTACTGCGGTGTCGTTCCTCGCGTTTCTTGCGAGCGGGGCGTGGCTATTTTTTGGGTGACATCCGTGTTGGTTTAGGACCGGGCGCTGCGGATACTGGTTATCGCCACGTTCGATGCTGATCCTGCCGACAGCATTTGGACGACCCACTCGAAACGGTCTCAGCGCGTCCCCTCTCGCTGGGGCCGTTTTCATTTCGGGAACAAGTGGCAATCCGCGAAGTTAGCTGACAAATGTGGCGTGGGGCAAACTCCCGCTCAGGAGTTTTCCGGGTCACTCAAAAGTTTGGTCATGCGGACCTCCTCTTTCGTGAGCCGATCAAATGCATCGGACATGTGAATAACCGTGAATCTGATGGGACATTCGCCAGCAACCGCATGTTACGCTTGGTGAGATCGAGGCCGTGGGGACATAAGGGACGCTTCGCTCGGCGGGCGCTTGTGGCGCTGCCGCCCATGTCCAACGGAACGGCACTGTGATTGTGGTGACAGTCGTGGTGAGCGCGCCGCCTCAAGCGAGCGCGCGTGCTCTATGCTGCTTGCCGCCACTCGCTGATGACGTTGCCGCCAGTCGCGACCTGAATGCCGGTGATGCCGACAGTCTCAGGTTGATGCCGCCTATGAGGGTGGTCGGCGCGGTGGCCTGCACCACCGGCTGCCGCGGCAATGTTCCGGCCTTCTTGTGCCGAAAGTAGGTGGCCCGCTTCATGCCGAGCGCGGCCCACGGCGTGAGACTCAACGGTGAGACTTTAATTGCGTCACCATACATACAAGAGAAGATTGCAGGTGACGGGGTTTTAGTCTCACCCGGACTCTCAGTCTTAGCCCTCTTCAGGTTCCGATAGTAGGTTGCCTTGGATGAGGCACCCGCAACTTTCCACGCCGGTGCGTCTTTCGCTGGACGTCCAGCCTTGCGGCCGCTGCTGTTCTCGGCCCGCACGTCGCGCTTGTGCGCGGCCTTCTTCGCCTTCCGGCGCTTGACCAGATATTCCTGGGTCACGTCGACGGGGCGGATGTTCCATAGACTGAGACGCGATCTGTCGGCATCGGTGACGCCGAGCGCGCAGCCTATTCCGGCCGGGCCATAATGCAGTGGCTTGCCGTACACCTTGTCGATCAGCACGCTGGTCTCGGGCTCGCTGAGCCACGGCGCCATGGCCTTGATGCGCCGCCTTAGCTTCGGCTCGTCGGCGCCGGCATTGACTGCTACATGGCAGGCGACGAACAGGTGGTCGCGGCCGATTTTGTTGTCTGGTAGGTGCGGCCGGTGACGATCGACCAGAAACCGGCGGACCTGAGTGTTGAGGAAGTTTGCAACCTTCGCCTTGCCTCTGCCGTAGCGGCGGGCGAGCTTGGCGGCCTTGGTCTTGTCGGTGTCGTCGGTGGCGTTCATCGTCGCCACCTCAGTTCACTGCGGTTGCGAGCACGGCGCTTTTTCGTCGGCTCGGCCTCTCTGAGCATTGACGCCGTTCGACTCCGGCACTACATGCAAAACAGCTCATTGGGGCATTTCTTTCTGTGTGTCCTGGTGGTGCTTTGATCTTGGCGGATCATTCGGAATGCAGCCCCCGCGTTACTAGCGCGGGGGTTTCGTTTTTTAGATGGTCATGATGTGGGGATTTTCGAGTCCTTGCGTTTCACCGTGACATAGGGACTCGTCGTCTCGACGATGTAGGACCGCCAGATGCGCTCCGGAACACTCGCCCGCATTGCCTTGCTGTCGATCTTCGCGCTGGTGTGGGTCTGGACCGTCACCTCGAACTGATCACCGATCAGTGGCAACGCGCCGGTGATGAAACCTTGGCGCAGCAACTCTTCCTCGGCCTTCAGCGCGGCGATCTGCGCGCGTAGCTCGGCAAGCCGATCGGCCGGATGGCGGTTGGTGCCGGTCATGGCACGATTGCGGTCCCGAATCGCCATGACACTTTCGGCGTTTTCGGATGGCGCGCGGCGGGCTGAATCTGTCATGGGCGATTGATTCCGTTGACGATTTTTCGGCCTGTCACGGCGGAGGCCGCGGGTTCGAGTCCCGTCTCTCGCGCCATTTATTTCAATGACTTAGCAGAAATGTCGGTTCCCAAGAGCATCTCTTGGGAGGTCGCCGGAATGCGTTTTTGTCCCTCGGGCAGGTCCGTCCTGATGAGCTGGCCGTGGTCAAAACGGCGGGTGCTCCCGACGTTTGCCGGGCTGCAAGTCTCGCGCACCTTCTCGTTGTGATCGACCACGTTTGCCATCTTGTCGAACCTCCCCACCGCGCCGCCGCCGTCACCCTCGACAACGGCCATCAACTGGTTCCCGCGCCTGCGCGTGTGTCATCCGATGTGACCACATTGCGGTCGACATTGCTGACACGGGCTCTGCGACGGCATGCGTCGGCTTCGTCTTCAGCGTCTTGTCGCTGGCGGCGCGACGGCAGCTGACGGAACAGATCCATGTTCTGCGGTTGAGGTCTCTCGCTATCACTCCTGGTGACGGCGATCACTCGTCCATGGCGTCGGAACGACATCGGCAGTTCCACGACCTTGCGGAACTCGCACGCTCTCGATGGGTCTTAAAGTTGCCGGAGTAAGCGAAGACAGTTCAGGACATTCAAACGACGCGAGCGTGGGCGAGGGCTGATCAAGCGAACCTAACACGGAGGCGTGCTGATGAACTGGAGTTCGTGGCTGAACGAATACTACAACGACGAACTGGAAAGAGCTGACGCTGCCTGCCGAAGGGGAGAGTCCGTATACGACGCACTCAAATGGATCGACGATCCGTATCTGTGGAACGTGCTGCTCTGGAAGGAATATGATGGCTTCAAGGCCATCAAGGCCGCCATTCCCGATCCGCCTGACGCCGGGACCCAGAAAAACTGGAGCGGTCGTTCCGGGATGGAGCTCGGCGCCGCCGTCATCGAAACCTATCGCTTGTTGCACGATAAGCTCAGGCGTCATCTGGATAAGCCGTTCGATGAATGCGCGGTGCTGGACTATGGCTGCGGCTGGGGCAGTGTGCTCCGGTACTTCATGAAGGATGTGCCGCTGCGCAATCTGCATGGGTGTGATCCGCACAAGGGCATCATCCAGGTCGCGCAACGCTCCAACCCGCACGCCGATATCGTGTTGTCGGACAGCCTGCCGAGACGTCTGCCGTTCAATCAGAGATTCGATGTCGCATACGCGCTATCGATCTGGACGCACCTCTCGCCTGCCGCAAGCGAGACGTGCCTGGCCGCGGTTCACGATTCGCTGGAGAATCGTGGTCTGTTTCTTCTGACCATTCGGCCGCCGGCATACGCATTCTATGAGCCGATTTCCAAATTGCCCGGCTGGGATCAGCAAAAGATCGCCGAGACTGTGGCGCGGGACGGATTCTACTTCTATCCGCAAAGCTATCCGGTCGATGGCGAAATGACCTACGGCGAGACGATCATCAGCAAGCGGTACATCGAGACGCACTGGACCGACCGGTTTGATCTCGTTGACGTCGGCATGAACGGGATCTCTCCGTATCAGAGCATTATTGTTCTCCGAAAGAAGTGAGGCCATAGGGGCGTTTTGGCGTCGCTTGGTCGCGGCTGTCGATCGCTCAGGCCGCGACACCGACCGCATAAACGGGCCGCGTTGACTGTTGCTGATGCTGCGAAGCTTCCGCTCGCCATTCGGGCGTCAGCCACCACAGCAGGAACAGCATCGCGATCCCGTTCGACATCAGGCTTGTCGTGAGCGGCACGTTCATGATGGCCTGAACGGCGATGCCTGAGGACACCGCGATGAAGCGCGGCGGCAGGTGCCGCGAGACCATCGACCCCACCGACAGGATCAGGCCGCATACGAGTGCCGAAACCGGCGTGAGCGCAAGACCGACCGACGCGATGCCCTCGGTGGCGAGGAAGGAGGCGTTGAAATTGCCGTCCCGATAGATCGCTCCGAGCGCCGGGCCGAGCTCACCATACGGGCAGGCGGTCACCTGTCGCACGATCGAGATCTGGCAGAAGCGGGTCAGGTCACGGTGCGCGAAGAAGTCGGCATATTGATCAAGGGCGAGCGACGGGATTGCGAGGAAGCGCAGATTGATGGCGCTGAACACGACATAGTCCCTGTCGGCGCCGAGCACGGCGAACGCCGTGAGCCCAATGATCATCGGAATGAGGAATGCGAGCACCGTGGCCAGCCGCGGGGTGAAACGGCCGAACAGCCAGAACAGAAACGGCAGCCAGATCGGCAACAGCAGCACGGTCTTGTTGTTGACGACCGGATAGAAGCAAAGCGCAAACAGCAACACGCAAGCGGCCTGCACCCATTGCCTGCGCGACGCGAACTGCGCGAACAGATAAGGCAGGACCGCGCCGATCATGATCCCGGTGAGATAATTCAACAGCGCCGGCCGCGTGACGGCGTTGCGGGCTGCGCCATAGGGGTTGCCGAGATTGGCGCCGTACGAGATGTCGGCGACCAGCACGGCGAAGGACGACGCCAGCAGCAGCAGCGCAATGCGTTCGATCGCCGTTTCGGACAGGCCGGGCCGCCAAACCGGCATATTCTGGAACATCAGCGGGATCATCGCGGCGGCCAGCGCGGCGATGATGGCCCAGCGGGCGATGGCATGCGGATAATCGAACGCGCTGAAGAAGCTGAGCCAGACGAAGCCGAACACCGCTGAGAGCAGCGAGAAGCTCACCAGATAACCGAAGCTGAAGCGGCCCGCGACGAACGCCGGGATGAAGACGGCCATGACGGCGGTGCCGAGGATGGCCTCGGCAGTGATGCCGGAGCGCCAGACATGCATCGCCGGGAACGCGTGCCCGCACGCGATCATCGAGGCGGTGCTGAGGACGAGGAACCCAGGGATTGTGACCCCGACAGTCAGGTCGTCGCGCGTCAATTGCATCGGCCCCGTTCGAATCGAAAGCTGTGCGACAGCTAGCCGATCGACCTCGGGCTAATCAAGTCAGGCAAGGTTAAGCGACGTCTCGGCCTGTATTGTTATGTTTCCGCGGGGCGATCTGTCACCGCGGCGCCGCATTGAATTCACAAACCGCAACCCGCCACCTTGATCAGGCAAAGAATGCGGCGACCGCGTTGAGGTCGGATTGTCCCGGGGCGTCGCCACGCAAATTCGCGTCGATGATGCGGCGACAAGCGTCAACCGTGTGGGTATCGCCCAATTCGTTGGCGGCCTCGAGGATCGACCAGACCGTGTCCAGGGGAATGTCGCTCTGCATGGTCGCGTTCGGGTCTGACAGCATCGGCGGCGCCGGGGTTAGAATTCGAACAGGTCGCGGCCGCGCCGCGCCAGGGTGTGCAGGTCCGCCACGGTGCCGCGCACGGCGTTGCAGCGGCGGCATTCGATAATGGTGTCGCCGGATGCGTGCGCGGGATCGGCGACCTTGATCGCCAGGCTGCCGCAATCCGTGCAGATGATCTTGAAGCCGGTCGAAATTACTTGCTGCTGCAAATTCATTATGGGCCTGCGCCTCTGTTGATGCCGACCTTAATGGAACAATTTTTAAAACCGGGTCGCGGAGCGGATTGCAATCGAACGACCGCGTTAGGAGGCGGTTAAGATTTCGCCGCGGCTGCGCGGTCGCGCGTCAGCCAGACCGCGCATGTAACAACGAGCAGCGGATTGCGGCGCAGGATCGAGAACAAGCTCAGATAGAACGGTCGTCCTTGATCAGGGTGTCGTCGAGATCGAGCACCAGCGGCAGCGATCTCGCGCGCCCCGCTCTCGGTGGTCCTGCAATCGCCGTAGCCGAACCTGGCGAAGGCCACACCGCCCTGATCAGAGCGCGAGACGATCAGGCCCAACAAAAAAGCCGCCCGAAGGCGGCGCCTTTGTCTGCCGAAGCCTGAATACTTTTTAGCGGACCGTCGAGGTGCCCGAGGAGGTGATCGCGACAGGCTTGCCGGCCTTGATGACCTGGTTGGTCTGGGCGGTCTGGGTGAAATCCGCGTTGTTCCGGGCCGAAATACCGAGAGCCGCAACTCCGATGGCCGCAACGAGGGCAACAACCACAATCTTGAGGTGGGTCGCGCGATCGGCTGAATGGATCGAGTGGTTCATGGTCGCCTCCGGGCGTCTATGCGCCGTCTGTGGCAGCTACTGGTAAGCGCCATCTGTTTCCGGATCGTTTCGTGAGTTCCCGGAAATGGTTTCGTGCCACGGGCGGATTGGTTTCACCGTGCCTTGCGTCACAGAAAGAGAGGGCTGAAACTGGCTATGGGCGCGGACTGCGCCTGGGAGAAAAACAATAATGAAAACAAGGAATATGACCCGCCGGCGGGTTTTGGGAACCGGCTCCGTGGCAGTTGCCGCCGCGATGTTTGGTAAGCCGTCTCTTGCCGCGGCAGAGTTCGACTTCAAGCTCGGCGTCAACACTCCGGAAACCCATCCGCTAACAATCCGGCTGGCCGAGGCGGCCAAGCTGGTCGGCACGCAGTCGTCCGGCCGGGTCAACATCACGGTGTTCGCCAACAGCCAGCTCGGCGGTGATCCGGAGATGCTGTCGCAGGTCCGCGCCGGCGGTATCGAGCTATTGGCGGCACCGAGCAGACCTTGTCGACGCTGGTGCCGTTGTCGGGCCTGCCCAGTATCGGTTTCGCGTTCCAATCCTACGATCAGGTCTGGGCGGCGATGGATGGCGGCGTCGGCGGCATCGTCCGCGATGCGATCGCCAGGACCGGCGTCGTGCCGCTGAAGAAGGTCTGGGACAACGGCTTCCGCCAGATCACCTCGTCGTCGAGCCGGCAGCTCAACAGCGTCGACGATCTCAAGGGTTTCAAAATTCGCGTGCCGGTGACGGCATTGCTGACGTTGCTGTTCTCAGGACTCGGCGCGCTGCCGTCGAGCATCTCCTACAGCGAGCTCTATTCGGCGCTGCAGACCCACATCGTCGAAGGGCAGGAGAATCCGCTGGCACAGGTCTCGACCGGAAAGCTGTACGAGGTGCAGAAATACTGCGCCCTGTCGAACCATTGCTGGAGCGGCTACTGGATCCTCGGCAACCGCCGCGCGATGGCGGGCCTGCCGCCCGATCTGCTCGAGCTCATCAATGCGGCGTTCGACGCAGCGGCGGTGAAGGAGCGCGCCAATCTGGTCGAGATGGACCGCTCGTTGCAGGCCGAGCTGACCGAGAAGGGCATGACCTTCAACAAGCCAGATCCCGTGCAGTTCAGGGCAGCCTTGGTAGAAGCCGGTTTCTACACGCAGTGGCAGAAGACCTATGGCGCGGACGCCTGGGCGGCGCTGGAGAAATACACCGGCAAGCTGACCTGACGGTGTGAGCGCGGCGATCTCCGGCGTCGCGCTCCACTTACCCCTCTCGCGCGCGAACTCCCTTCGCGACGTTCAAATGAACCGGAGCGAGGCTTCCGGTCGACCTGCAAATCGTCGACGGTTCACATCGGCACGCTCATGGACGCGTCGCCAGCCGCGTAAATCCGTCGTCGCTCCAGTCGTCGCTGCCGACGCCGTGGCGCACGAAGAACAGGCCGGCCGGATCGTACTTCTGCTTGATCTCCAGAAGCCGCTTGTAGTTCGAGCCCCAATAGGCCTGCTGCCACTTCGGTTCGAAGAAGCTGCTTTCCGCAAGATAGGCGCCGCCGTCCGGCGCCACCTTTCTGAGTTCGCCGACCGCCTTCGCGATCCCTGCGGCATTCTTGCGCGCATCGGCCAGGTCAGGCTCGTGGCCCCTGAGGCCGGAATAGGCTGGCGGGCCCTCGCTCGCGATGATGGCGAGCACGAAGGCGTCGATCACGGCGGGGTTCGTGGCGGTTTCCCTTGCGGAGGCGATCGCGGCTTCAGATCCGCCGGCCAGCCCTTTCTGGAAGTGCAATTCGACCGTCGCATGCTCGGCGGCCGCCAGCAGGGCTTCGACAAGCCGCGGACGCTCCACGCCGCTCAGCAGCGATGCCGGAAGCCAGAGCGATTCAAAACCGTGGATGAAGTGTCCGGCTTCGCTCAGATTGGCGGCCCAGAACACGTTCTCCGCCGGAGCGCCCGGACGATCGTCGGAGAGGATCGCCTGCGGAGCGCGCTGTCGGATGTAGGCGGCGTCCCAGCGGTGCGCTGCCGGACCGGTGCGGATCGACGGCGGACGGGTGAAGGTGAATTCAGCCTCGGCCGCGGTGACGAAGAGAATGAATGGCTGCCACAGTTCGTCGGCCTGCTGCCTGTCAAGGCCCAGGAACGACAGCTGGACGTCGAGCGTATTGCCGGGCTTGATGTTGACGATCTCGCCCCAGTGGCGGTTATGCAGGCGGTCGGCGTAGAGATCCACGAATGCGCTCACGAGGCGGCGGAATGACGCCTGAGACGCCGCTTTGATCGTCATGGAGGCAAAGCCGAAGACGTCAGGCAGTTCATGGGTGCGCAACGTCAGGCGGGTGACGACGCCGAAGGTGCCGCCGCCGCCGCCGCGCAAGGCCCAGAACAGGTCCGGGTTGCTGCGGGCATTTGCGATCCGCACGAGGCCGTCCGCGGTGACGATCTCGGCTTCCAGCAGGCTCGCCGCGGCGGTGCCGTAGTTCTTCGAGTAGCTGCCGAAGCCGCCGCCTTGCACAAGTCCCGCTACGCCGACGGTTCCACAGCCGCCACCCTGGACATAGCGGCCACCTCGGGTCGTCACCTCATTATAGACATGCATCCAGATCGCGCCGGCGCCGATGGTGACGGCCGGCTGTGGCGGATCCAGACAGCCTTGCGGGACGAAGCTGTCGTGCAGCGTGATGTCGTACATCGCGCGGGTCCAGATCATCAGCGAGTCGGGCGCACTCGATGTGCCGAGATAAGAGTGGCCGCCGCCCCTGACGACCAGCCGCAGATTGTTGTCACGTGCGAAATTGACGGCGGCAACGACGTCACCTGTCGTGCGCGCCGCGACGGCGTAGACACTTGGCTGGGACGCCCATGCATCGAGATAGCCCGTGGTCTGGGTCAGCGCCGGGTCGTCGCCGACGTAGTAGGGGTTCTTCAGCCCCTTGAACACATCGCGGCACGCCGGACCTGAGGGGCTGTCCTGACAGGCCGCCAGCGGCGACTTCACCGCAATGAGGTGGCCGTCGGTTTGCTCATTCAGTCGGTTCCAGCTGGCGGCCGACGGCCACTGCGGGTCCGAGGGACGCGTTCGCCGAAACAATTGCGACAAGTTGCTCGCACCCTGCGCAGGGGCTACCGGCCCTGGTGCGATCCAGCGCGCCATCGGCGTCAGGGCGGCGCCGATCAGGAGTTCGCGACGATTCATCGGCCGGTCACCTGTCCGTGAGTAGAGCGAATTTCACGTTGCGGGACGCCGCTCGCCTGCCCGTGGTAAAGACTCGATTGCGTGACGGATCGCAATTGGGCCCCGGACCTCGCCGCCGGGGCAGGTGACCTGACGAGCTGCAGCATTTAATCCATCCCGACATGTCCACGACGCAGCCAGAGAATTCCATTGAACGCGGCATCGATCGGCGCGTCGAGCGGGGTTGGGATGAGCAAGCGGATTTCGGGGACGAAAACCGCAGCGATGTGACGGCGATCCGACCGGGCGGGGCGAAGCGCGGCTCGATGCTCGCCTATGGTTGGGTGGCGCTGCTGATCGTGGCGAGCGGCGTGGTCAACGTCTTCTCCTCCGTGAGCGAATTCAAACTGTCCGCGGGGTTCGCGCCATTGCGGATGCCCGTGCTGCTCGAGGTGACGAGCGCCATTGCCTGGATCCTGTTTCTGCCGCTGCTGCGAAGCGGCATCACCCAATTGCGTGTTGGTTGCGGCCGAGTGATCGCCGCCACATGGGCGGTGGCGGCGACGCTGCTTTACGCGTTCGCGCACCTCGTCACCATGGTCGGGCTGCGCAAGCTGCTGCTGGCCGACGGCTATTCCTTTCACTGGGCAACGGCGTTTCCGCACGAACTCCAGAAGGACGTCGTCTCGTCGCTGATGGTGGCCGTGGTGATCTGGCTGATGGACCGCAAGGTGTTGGCGATGCCCGTAACACCAGCCCCACCGGCCGAGGCGCTCGTACTGCCGTTGGCCGGACCGTTCGTCGACGCCGCCAATCCCGGTCTGTGGCTGCGGGACGGTGCCACGAGCTTTCGGGTCGATCCCCGCGATATCGTGGCCGTGACGTCTGCGGGCAATTATGTCGAGTTTGTCATCCCCAACGGACGTCGCCTGATCCGCGGCACGCTCGCGCGGGAGGAGGACCGGCTCAGGCCGTTCGGCCTTGTCCGCGTGCATCGCGCGCGGCTGGTGAATCTGGCGCGGGTCGTGGCAGTCGAGCATCGTCCGGCAGGGGACTTCGTCCTGCGGATGGACAATGGCGAGACAATCGCGGGTAGCAAGCGCTATCGGAATGTCGTGGCGAGCTTCACCGAAAATACCAACAGGTAGGTCCCAGGGGACCCCGCGCCGACGAGGCCCATTGTTCTGCCGCTGACGTGGCGGGATGAAGTGGGGCCTCGCCTTGTGGCAAAGAAGGCACATCGTCGCGCTTTCGGTTCCAATTTGGCTTTTTGTCATGCGGCAGGATGTCTCAGGGGATACAACCTCACGCTGAGATTTTCAGTGGCCGCCTATGCGCGGCCCGAGTTGGAATGCCATGCACGTGTCCGTTTTTGAACGCTTTCGTTTCCCCTGTTTGCAACGGGTAGCCGTAACTCTTGCTCTGCTCGTCGGATTCGGGAACGGCGCACATGCCCAAACAGTGCTGAACGCCAGCGACGGAGCGAGCCTCGTCGCTGCGCTGGCGACAATCGATAACAATCCGGGCACCAGCTATACCCTCAACATCACGAACAACATCACGCTGACCGGCGCGACCACGCTGCCGGTAATCAATTCGAGCAGCAAGGTCACGATCAACGGCGGCAACTTCACGCTCGACGGCGGCGGCGTGCAGCGCGGATTCTTCGTCTATTCGGGCACCGTCGCGGTCAACAACCTGACGATCCAGAATGCAGTGGCCAAGGGCGGCAATGGTGGCGGCGGGCTCGATGGCGGCGGCGGCGGCGGTATGGGCGCCGGCGGCGCGTTGTTTGTTGCGAGCGGCGCCAACGTTACGGTGAGCAATGTTTCGCTCGCCAGCAACCAAG
>NZ_JACMYP010000232.1 GCF_020889705.1 Bradyrhizobium altum
GCCAGGTAAACAATTGTTGTGGGGTCAGCCCGTGTCGACGGGCAATCTCGGAAACGACCGCGCCTGGTACCAGCGTCTCCTCGACGATCCGGGCCTTGTCGTCCTTGGAGAACCAACGACGGCGTCCCGTCTCCGTAATTACTTCCAGCCGGCGCGCCTCCGACTTAAGCGTATGGTCCAAGCATAGACACAAGCCGATCCCTTCAAAGAGATCGTGAGGCTCGCCTATCAAATGTGCCGCGAGAAGGCGGGAGCGGAACGACGCTTACGCTGAATCGGCAGAGCCAGCGCTTCAAATGCGAAGGCATCGATCTGTCGATCTCGACGTTGGCGGACCAGGTCGGGGCCGGAGCCTTTGCCGTCAGGCCGGTCTTTGAACTGATCGAAGCCTATGTGCTCTCCGCCAATAGGCTTCGCGGCGACGACACCAGGATCCCGATACTAGCGAATGGAAGACGAGCACCGGCCATGTCCACGACGACCCGCCATTTGGCGGGCAAGGTTCGCCGGCGGCGCTCACCATCGGTCGCCTCGCCTGGGATCTTGGCGAAGACGAGGGCTGGCTAGGGGACGTCGCCAATGAAATCGGATCCCGAGGACGGCCTTATCTGGGTCTTCGGCCTCGGTGACGATGCGTCATGGCGTTCACCGACTTCGGCATCGAAAACCTATTGGAGCTCTTCAAGATGCACAAGGAAAACCCCGCGCACCTCAATGAAATCGGTGATCCACCGTCCGCAGCTTAGCTCGGATGGATCCCTTTTTACCGCAAGGCGATTCAATGCTCGGAGATCGACGACGCGCGCGTACATGGCAAGCTGATGCGTAGCGTTGACTCACGGAATTCTACTAACTTTAGTAGGTTCGTCGTTCCCGGCTTTCAGGTAGTGACTGCAGCCGATCTGGAAGATACGCGGGCTGCAACGTGATATCCCGCCAAAGCCGGTGGCACGTTTCGGTCAGCTGTCCAAGGCTCGTGCGCTGGGAGAGGCGTACTTGTTCATTGAACGACCCGCTTGCTGAGGAGGCGACCATGGGTGGAGTGACTCGCGAGTCACGTAAAATGCACGCCTTCGAGGTCTTAGAATCAAACGTTCGCTCGTACTCACGCTCGTTTCCGGCCATATTCAGTCGAGCGCGCGGCTCCATTATGCTAACGGAGGGAGGGCGAAAGGTCATTGACTTCCTCTCCGGTGCTGGAGCGCTGAATTACGGCCACAACAATCATCAGATCAAGGCTGCAATCACTGAGTATCTAGCATCGGATGCTGTAGTCCACGGCCTTGACATGGCGACCCCTGCAAAGCGAGAGTTTATGGAGATTTTCAGCTCTGTCATACTTCGGGAACGGAATCTGCAATACCGGTTTCAATTTACTGGGCCAACAGGTGCTAATGCTATTGAGGCGGCTCTAAAGCTCTCACGCAAAGTCACGGGACGTCAAAACATCATTTCATTCACGAATGGATATCATGGCATGAGTTTAGGAGCGATTGCCGCGAGCGGTAATCGTTTTTATCGTGCAGCCAGCAGCGTTTCTTTGGCGGGTGCCACATTCATGCCCTATGATGGTTATCTTGGGCCAGCTGTTGATACAACGGATTACCTGCAAAAGGTGCTGACGGACGAAAGCAGTGGCGTCGATCGTCCAGCTGCCATTCTCGTTGAAACTGTGCAGGGAGAGGGCGGTATAAATGTAGCTAGCAAGGAATGGTTGCAATCAATTCAGGCCATAGCAAGGGATGTGGGCGCCCTTTTCATAGTTGACGATATCCAGATGGGCTGCGGTCGCACGGGCGAATTCTTTAGCTTCGAGTTCGCGGCGCTGTCGCCAGATATCGTCGTACTGTCGAAATCGCTAAGCGGGTATGGTCTGCCACTCTCAATGTTGTTGATTAAAGAGGGGCTCGACGCATGGCGGCCAGGAGAGCACACAGGCACGTTTCGAGGGAACAATCTAGCGCTTGTATCTGGGACCGCAGCCATAAATCTTTATTGGCGCAGTCCGACATTCTCGCAGGGGGTTCAGCGCATGGGAGAACTTGTGCGGCGTCGACTTGAGGCCATCGCGGCCGACTATGGGAACAGTTTTGCTGTTCGAGGGAGAGGCTTGGCGCTGGGGTTTGATTGCCAAGCGGCCGAAATCGCAGAGGCAACGATGCGCAAGGCATTTAAGAAGGGATTGATTGTCGAACGATGCGGACCCGTTGATCAGGTTGTAAAGGTTTTACCGGCACTCACGATCGATCCTGAGACCCTAAATCGAGGCCTTGAGATATTCCAGGAATCCTTGGCCGAAACACTGAAACAGACCAGGAGCGCGGTGATCTGACCCCGACGAAGGAAGCAGCATGGCCTACAAGACCATCAAATATGAGGTTGTTGAGCAGATCCTCACCATTACGTTGAACCGGCCGGAGAAGCTCAACGCTTGTACTGTCACCATGGAGCACGAATTGATCGACGCCTTCGACCGCGCTGATAGGGATGACGACGTTCGTGCCGTCATCGTAACCGGCGAGGGCCGCGCATTTTGCGCCGGCGCCGATCTTTCGCGGGGCGCCGACACGTTTGACACCGACGCGAAGCGCGGACCTGTGAAGAGGCTGCCTGATGGCACGATCGACTATAGCGATCCGAAGGTAAGCGACAGCAGCGGTCACCTCACGTTGCGGATCTTCAGATGCCTCAAGCCCGTTATCGCCGCAGTGAACGGGCCGGCCGTCGGCATGGGGGTGACCATGCAACTCGCGATGGACATCCGCATTGCGTCTGAGGCGGCGCGCTTCGGCTTTGTATTCTCCCAGCGTGGCGTTGTGCCGGAGGAAGCCTCAAGCTGGTTCCTGCCGCGCATCGTCGGCATCGCGCAGGCGCTCGAGTGGTGCTACACCGGCCGCGTCTTCCCGGCGTCGGAGGCGCTTTCGGGGCGGCTAGTCAGCAAGGTGGTACCGCCTGATCAACTGCTGCCGACCGCTCGCACGCTAGCGCGCGAGATCGCCGTGAAGGCCGCGCCGGTGTCGATCGCGCTCATCCGGCAGATGATGTGGCGCATGCTGGGCGCCGACGATCCCATGGAAGCCCACAAGATCGACAGCCGCGGCTTTTATACGCGCGGCCGTTCCGCCGATGCCAAGGAAGGTGTGATGGCATTCCTGGAGAAGCGGCCCGGGGTGTTCAAGGACAAGGTGTCCGTCAACATGCCTGACTATTTTCCGTGGTGGGCAGAACGGGAATTCAAATGATCATCCATCGTTCCGCGCCATGCGAAACGCGAGCCCAGACCGTGAATCAGTGATGTAGTTAGTAAGGGGGACGCTCATCCCGTGGGAGAAAAGCAACCGCATCATTGCGACTGCGCAGTGCAAAGGCGAACGAGTTATCCTCAGGATAACGAACTCATTTCGGCATTGAGGTGAAGTGAGCCAGCGGCCCAAGGCAATTATCGATAGTGAAATCCGGCCAGGCAAAACGATCCAGCTCACTAACGGACCACTCGTGAGGAGCGGGGTCTTCCCGCTCATAGCGGTTGATGAGGAGGTATGCTCGACCACGGTTACACGCTCGCTGACCTGGTCCGATGGTCTGCCTCAAGCTTCAGTACCATCGACACAGCCTTGCCTCGAGAACGCTCCGTCGCCGTGTGCTGACATGAGTCGAGATCGGGTCCTCCAATGCCGAATATAATGTCCTCACCAAAGTAGGTAGTATCTCGATCCATTGTCGGTCCTGTACCGTTAGTTGCCAACTCGGCGCATAGGCTAGGACGCAGCTCATCGCTGCTAGTTCCAAGGTGCAGCAATGACAAGAGTAGTTGATCCGTTGCAAGTCTCGCGTTTCCTTAGAGTGTATGACGACGTCGCCGCCCAAAAAGGAATCAGGCTTTCAATGGGATTCGATTTTCATGAATATGTCTCGATCACACGCGTCCTTCCGACAAAGAAACCGACATATCCAAATTTCCGCCCCGATCGCTCGCCGATCAAACTAGGCGAGGGATACTGGATGAAAGGAGTCGACAAGAATAACGAGGTCGCGCTTGTCGAGGCTGCCCGGCTGTATGACCTTCCGCACAGCAACTTTGCAGAACATCTTCAATCGTTGAAGGCGTTTTACGCTGACCCGACCATACACGCACATCCTCGGGACCGTTGTATTTGCACAGCACCAAGTGCGAAGAATATTACCGGGAAAGTAGCGTATCACGGGGATTTCTGGTTGCGAAGAGATTTTAGAGGACAGGGCATCCCCGAAATCATGGCTGCAATACTGCGAGGTGTGTCTTTTTCCATGTGGGCTCCCGACTTCTTGTGTGGGCTTGCAGCGCGCTGGACACTGAATAAGGGCGTTCTTGCGCAATACGGACATACGCATCATGAAGCCGGCGGGTCGATCCTGCAGCTGGTAGAAGAGGATATTGTGGACGACGACTTACTTGTCTGGCTAACCGGCGAGGAGCTGAGGAGCCTTGTTGAGCGCATAACACCAGCGAGCTGGCTTTAGCCCCAATTCGGCATTGCCGTGCAATATCATCATGCCGAGGCTGTGCGTGTGAGCGTCACCATGATGGCGATCTGAAGCGCAGCGAGTGAAGTACCGCGTGGTCATGCTGGCGAGGCGAAGCCGAAGCGGCTGTTGCGGCCCACGGCCGCGAGGTGCGTCTATCAGCGGGGCTCTACCGCCGTGCTCCGCGATACATGGACGTGCGTCGCGATGTTCTTGTCGGCTGGATCTCATGTGGAGAAAAGCCGGCGCCGCGGAGGCATCCCGCCGAATGGCGGGGCGAGGTGACCCTCCGACAGCCACTGCTTGGCCAACTTCAGAAATAACAAATAGATCGATGAGTGGACCGTGAACCAGGATTTTGCAAGTTCTAGTGTGCCGCGAACCAGACGGGCTGGGCAGAACTCAAAGGACAGTTTTGCCCGCGCGAGGCTGGTTTTCCCTGACGGCACCTCTCGAGTGACAATCGAACGGGATCCGGTCCCGCTCTATATCCAGCGCGGAGTGGGCAGCTATCTGTTCGATGTCGACGGTCGCCGATTTCTCGATCTCAATGGAAATTTTACGACGTTGATCCATGGTCATGCGTTTGCTCCCGTCGTGGAGGCGCTAACCCATCAGCTCCAGCGCGGAAGCTGCTTCGCAAATCCGACAGAGAGCGAGATCGAACTCGCCGAGCTTCTTTGCGGCCGGATTCCGCGCGTCGATCGTGTTCGATTCGTCAATACGGGGACTGAGGCCGTGCTGTTTGCGATCAAGGCGGCGCGAGCCTTCACCGGACGTTCGAAAATCGCCAAGCTCGAGGGTGCTTATCATGGTGCCTACGACTGGGTCGAGGTGAGTCAGGCAGCTACGCCGGACAATTGGGGTGATCCTACCGCGCCCGCGTCTGCTGCGTTCTATCGCGGAATGCCGGCAAGCGTGCTCGATGACGTGGTTGTGCTCCGTTTCAACGATGCTGAAGGCGTGCATCGGTCGTTGTCATTGCATGCACACAAGCTTGCCGCCGTCATTCTTGATCCAATGCCAAGTCGCGGTGGTCTAATTGCGCCGAAACCCGAATTCATAGCTGCGGTACAGAAAGCTGCCCGTGAGAGCGGCATTCTGGTGATTGCCGATGAAGTGCTGAATCTCCGGCAGAGTTTTCGGGGTGCTTCTGCCCGCTATGGCCTTGTTCCAGACCTTGTCACCATGGGGAAGATCATCGGCGGCGGTTTGCCGATTGGAGCGATCGGTGGTCGCGAGGACGTGATGAAGGTATTCGATGCCTCGGTGGGCCGGCCGCAGCTTCCGCAAGGCGGCACGTTTTCCGCAAATCCTCTATCCATGATGGCTGGTCTTGCCGCAATGCGGCATTTGGATCATGCGGCTTTTGCACATCTGGAGGTGCTTGGAAACATTGTCCGGAACGGAATTGGTCGGGCTATCTCAAACCGGGGCGTGCCGCTATGCGTGACCGGGGCCACCTCACTCTTTCGCATCCATCCGATGGCACAGACGCCGAAAGACTATCGTGAGGTCTATCCCGTCCCCGCCGGGGCAACTCTAATGAAGCGGCTCACACGCTTTTTTGCGGAGAACGGCATCATCCTGCCGCATGGCGCTGCTGCTTCGCTCTCAACGCCGATGACACGCGCCGACGCCGAGTTCATCGTCGATGTGTTCACCGGCTTCCTCGACAGCCATCGAGATACGTTGGATGCGATAGAGGTGCGCACATGATCAAGGCGACGGTTGCGACACGTCCCGCCCGTGCTTTGTTACGTCGTGCCTTAAGATGATCGGCTAGAGTCTGGCCTTCGGCCGTCATCCTGGCGTGCGGGACGTGCGTCTCGAGCCGCGCTGTGGAGCTATCTTTACGAGCGTGTCGGGTCGGACCGCGGTTGTTGCAGTTCAGAATATTTGGGTCCAGATCTTTGATGTGTCGCCTCCTCGCCGAGGCTTACAATGCGCGCGTACCCGTTGTAGGCTTGGTGAGGAGGTCGAACACAATCGGCCTTCCATTTCTCATTAGTGGAAGCTTCTGTGGAAAGGGCAGGTGCGACTATTGTCGAAGCCACCCTGCAACCGGAGTGCCGAAAGCACATCGTTGCGGCGGCGCTGACTTCAGATTCAATACGAACGAACAGCTGCTGTAGCTTAGGCGTAGGAAGGGCAGACAAAGAAGTCGACGAGCGGAATGGAACTCCGCACAGAGGCAAATTCGATCGAACCGTGAGTCGTCTGGCTGCTTGAGGCGCGTCATGGGTCTTTTGCATTATGAAGCTGGTACGACCAACCGAACACACAACATCGTCAAGGCGCTTCACCTTTCTGTTGTTCGCATTCACGGCGGCAGCTGTGATCTCTATTCTAAAGTAGCTTGGCAGGGCTCCGAGAGTAGTAACGACCAGCCGGCAGCATCGGCACAGCGACTGCTCGCTCAGGCCAGGCTGGCCCTCATGGCCGCTATCACAGCGAGGGCTCGCCAACGTGGACACGCCTTGCTCAGGTCTGTCGCGCTCTAGCCTGTCGGATTTGGTAGCTGTCCAAGCGATGTCGCCGGTGATTGAGTTTGTTTGAAGCAAGTGGATCGATCGAGCCGTCCGCAGGATTTGTATGGAACCGAAAGTGCGATCCGATATCGTCAAGGCGCCTCGTAAGCAATCGTCTAAGTCGACGGCGGTGGTTGCCATGGAAATGGAGAATGAAATGCAACAGCGGAGCCCGCTCTCCAGTAAAGATCGACCGGCCGGACATTTTCGCAACACCGCCTACATGATCAATAAGAGTCGTCCACATTTCGATGCAGCCCATGCGGCTGGTCTCATGGCCGTCCAGGGACGTTCGACCACCGGACGCGCCTTTTCCTTAGGAACCGGACCGATTGACGATCGACCGGAGATAATTGATTTCGTGCGATGCTCCTACCTGGGCCTGGACAATCATCCCGTGATCGTTGCCGGTGCGGTCGACGCGATTGAGGCGCATCAGTCGTTGCACTGGTCATGCGCACGAACGCGGCTCAACTTTGATCTTTTGGCGGAGCTCGAGGCAAGCCTATCGGAGATGTTCTGCGCACGCGTGATCGCGTTTTCTTCCGTCATGCTCGCCAATCTCGGCGGGCTGCCCCTCCTTGCTTCGGGAGGATTGACGGGCGGAACAAAGCCCCTCGTCGTGTTCGACCGCCTTGCGCACATATCGCTCGCCTTTCACAAACCGGTAGTCGCCGATGAAACGCGGATGGAAACGATTGCGCACAACGATATCGACGCTCTCGAACGCTTGTGCCGCGAACATCCAGTGGTCGCGTATGTATGCGATGGTGTCTACTCAATGGGAGGGAATGCCCCCGTCAAAGAATTGCGCCAGCTCCAGGAACGTTACGGACTCTTTCTCTATATCGATGACGCTCATGGCATATCGCTATTCGGAGACCAAGGCGAAGGGTTCGCTCGCTCTCAGTTTCCGCAAGTGTTGGGTGACCGCACGATCATAGTAGCTTCGCTGGCAAAGGGATTCGGCGCGTCTGGCGGCATGGTGATGCTGGGAACGGCTGATCACGAGAATCTGTTTCGGCGCTATTCGATTCCCTATGCGTTTTCGGTGGCACCCAATCTAGCGGCGGTTGGCGCGGCGCTCGGCTCGTGCAAGATTCACCGGTCGGAAGAGCTCGGCGAGCGGCAAAGGCGGTTGGTGCAACGGATCAGGGCCTTTGACAGTGGCGTTGCAACAGCCGAACAAGGTAATCCGTTTCCAATTAGAATGATCGCCATCGGATCCGAAACCAAGGCGATTGCTATCGCCAAAGAGCTTCTAGATGCCGGCTTTTATACTTCCGTTACGTTCTTTCCAACTGTCGCTCAAGGAAGGGCAGGGATACGAGTGTGCATTACGGCCGATCATGAAGACGGCGATATAAAGCGGCTGTGCGACTGCATCTTGCAAGGGATACCTAACGCGACCGCCAAGCCACCTATGTCGCCGGCCTTGCTCTGAAGAGGTGACCTTCATTCAGTGGAGCGAATTTATGGAGCTGCCCGGCACAACCAAGTGGCTACCACCTCATTCGGACAAGGAGGATGAACGATCGACAACATTCGATCCATTGTTCGACTTCGAAGGTGGTTCCGGAGCTCTCAAGCCAACCGTCTCGGCGCGTCCGTACGCAAGAATGAATGCACACAAAGAGCGCGCCTATGCTCTACTGAGATGTGTTATCTTCGCTCAGTGCACCCAAGGAAATCATCCCGTATCGGGCGCCTTAGCGCAAGGCATTGGCATTAGCACCGTGCCCGTCCGCGATGTGATTTCCTCGCTCGTGTCAGCCGCGGCGACACACGCAAATCGGCTATCGGGAAAACGTCTACCGCTGCTTAAGCCGAGCGATGCCGCCCCAATGATCGATGGCGTTGCGCCGCGAAGGATAGGCAGACTCGATTGCAGGTTCACTTCATTGAATGTCCGAATGCCGCGCGGTCAAAACCCTCCAACCAAATACTTGCGCGGCCAGAGCGATCGAAAACCCGATGCTGTTTCCAGCAAGAGGCAACGCCAATTACGATGTTTCCTCCTGAATGGTGTACCCATGTGGCTTGGTGGCGCTGTCCCTACGCTGTGGGCGACCCTGTGATGGTCATGATCGCACTAGGAAACTCCAGTGGTCAAAGCGATGGGCGAGTTGCGCTCGTGACCGGGGGAGCACGAGGGATTGGACTGGGGATCGTCCGCCGGTTCTTGACCGATGGCTATCAAGTCGCTTTTGTCGCGACGAGGGCAGAGCATGTTGAGCGAGCGCTTGACCTTCTAGGGCGTCCGGAAGAGCGGCTCTATGCTGAGCAGATCGACATAACGCGACACAACGACGTTCGGGCGGTTGTTGACCGCATCCGGGCCCTCTGGGGCGACATTGCGATTTTGGTGAACAATGCGGGCGTCTCCCCCAAGCGCGTTAACCAGGATGTACCTTGGCTTTCGCAGACATCCGCCGAGGAATGGGCGCGTGTTATTGATGTCAATCTCACCGGCCCCTTCGTTCTCATGCGGCTCTTGGCACCAGCAATGATAGCGAAACGCTATGGACGCATCATTAATGTTGGGTCGCTCGCGGGGCGTGCCATGCCAATGATCGCTGGGCCACATTATGCCGCGTCGAAGGCGGGACTGGTCGGATTAACCCGCGCGGCAGCGCGGGATCTCGCTCCGCACGGTATTACTGTCAATTGTATCGCTCCCGGGCGAATTCTAAGCGATTTGACTGGACCACCTGACGCCGCGGTTAACCGGTCCGCTCTCGACCGAATTCCGGTCGGCCGCTTTGGAACTGCTGAAGAGGTGGCGCACGTCGCAGCTTTTCTGGCCTCGCCGATTGCGGGCTTTATCACTGGTGCAACCATCGATATCACGGGCGGCGAGTTCGCCGCCTAGGCCGATGTATACCGTGTTCTTGAGCCGCGTGTTGAACATCTCTTGTGGTCGCACGATCGATTTCGGTCATCCTCAGCTTGCGACTGCTAACGATATGATGCTGGTTCCATTTGAGCGTCGTCCGTTTCGTTCGGGTCAGATACTTCAAAGGTCGCATTCAGATTTGGTGAAGATCGATCTGGCGAATACGGGAAAGCGTTGTGTCCCTGCGCGATTCGACTTTCGTTCTTGCTTCTTTTCTCGCCGCTTGATTGACGGGCGAAGTCGATCGAGCAGGGTAAAGGTTATGTGCCGTTTGACATCGAAGGAGAAGAAGACAATCGCCGATCGTTCCGACCGCACAGGCTATTTTAGGAAACGGGAGACAGACTCTAAGCCATGAGCTCGGTTGCATCGCTTCTTTCGTTGTTCGAGAAGCGGACGTCATCGCTCCCACGAAGATGCGGTGTTTCATTGTGGCGCGGCTGCCCGCTGCCGTCGCGGATACCTCGTGCTAATCGCAAACACCTTTGTATCGGTACCTGGTAAGCAGAGCCGCGCTTGCGGTGTCGACGAGCTCGCGTCGCGTGGTTGCTGACTTCCGAAACATGAAGAGAAAAGGAACCGTCGATGGGAGTGTTGTCGTGCCTACGGGTCGTGGAAATCGGTAGCTCAGCCGCAACCAGCTATTGTGCTCGGTTGTTTGCCGATTTCGGCGCCGATGTACGGAAGGTCGAACCGCCAGAAGGAGACCCGCTTCGCCTGAGCGCGCCACAAACGCCAAGTGGCCAAAGCGGGTGGTTCGCATTCCTGAGCGTCAACAAATCGAGTATTATCATTGATGCCACCGACCCAGACGCGGTCACACGGCTGACGGAGCTGATTGAGGACTGCGACATTCTGATCGATGGGCGCGACGTTGATCCCGCAGATTGCCCGTCCATTGATGTGAGCGTGATTCGGCGGCGGCGACCCGGGTTGATCTACCTCGACGTGAGCTGGTTTGGCGGCGAGGGGCCCTATGCGGGATTCGCTGCGACCGATTCCACGATCCGCGCGCTCGCAGGGCTCATCAAGCTGACTGGACCAGTCGAGGGCCCACCAATGTACGCGCCGGATTTTCAGACGGGTATTCTTGCTGGCCTGTGGGGCTTTATTGCCGCGACCTGTTCGGCGTTTGCGCGAATGCAGGGCGGAACAGGGCGGTCGTGGTCGCTCAGTATTTTCGAATCGAGCCTTGTTCTCAGCGAGTATCAACTGTTTGAGGCGGTAACGCGCAGCGACATGATCCGGCGGATTGGTATTAACCGCTTCTGGCCGAACTTTCCAACCGGCATTTACGAAACCAAGGAAGGTTGGCTCGGTGTTACGACAATCACTCCAGCACAATGGCGCGCGTTTTGCGACATGCTCGGCCTGCCCGAATTGCGTGATGATCCGGGTCTGGTGCTCGGCGGGGATCGTCTACATCATGTAGAGCAGGTCGAGCGGAAGTTCACGCCGAGGCTGAAGACGCGGACAGCGCGCGAATGGTTTGCGGAGGGTCTGAAACGCAAGATCCCGATCGTGCCAGTACCCGAAATATCCGATCTGCTTCAGGATAAGGAGAAGAAGGAACGCGGCGCAATCGTGCGCGTCCTGCTTGGCGCAGAAGAAGGGCTGACGGTGGGGGCGATGCAGGGGCTGACGTTGACACCACCCCGCCGCGGAGGAAGGGTTCCGGCTCCTGGTGATCAGCAGGGTTTCGTGAATGCCGGAAGAAAGCTGAGCCGCACTGCGTCGGCGTCGTCTGGTCCCATCGATGCCGGCAGGCTGCCGCTGCATGGAATTCGCGTCATCGACTTCTCGATGGGGTGGGCGGGTCCGTTGTGTACGCGCACACTGGCTGATCTCGGTGCGGACGTCATCAAGATTGAGGCCATCCAGTATCCGGACTGGTGGCGCGGTGTTGACCGGCGCCCCGCTTACGTGGATGGGCAGATGTATGAGAAGACGTTACGCTTCTGCATGATAAACCGTAATAAGCGTGGTATCACTCTCGACCTGACGCGGCGGCCGGGCCGTACTCTCGCCAAGCGGCTTGTAGCGGGTGCCGATATTGTCATCGACAACTATTCGGTCGACGTACTGCGAAAGTTCGGGCTTGGCTACGACGTGCTCAGAAAGCTCAATTCTCGCCTCGTCATGATGTCAATGTCAGCCTTTGGCACGAACAGCGTCCATCGCAATTGCCGGGCTTACGGCTCGACCCTCGAGCAGGGCTCGGGGTTGCCGAGCGTGATCGGCAACGCGGGTGATCCGCCTGTGATGAGCCACGTCGCCTTCGGGGATGCTGTTGGCGGGTTGAACGGCTGCGCTGCAGTTCTGGTTGCGCTGATTCACGCCAGCAACACCGGGCAGGGACAGTTCATTGATCTTGCTCAGATCGAATGCATGATGCCGTTCGCGGCGCCATGGATTACAGTCCATTCGATCGGCGGTACGCCACCGACGAGATATGGGAATAGACATCCGCAGTTCGTGCCGCACGGCTGCTTCCGCTGTGCGGGCGCGGACAACTGGATCATGGTAGCGGTGACCGATGAGGACATGTGGCAGAGGCTGGCCCTCCGTATTGGCCGGCCAGATTGGGCTACCGACGTATCGCTGAAATCTGCTGAAGGGCGCCGCGGCATCGAGGATGTGATCGAAGAAAGCGTCGAAGCCTGGACGGTCACCCGCGATGCGGATCGGGCTATGTTCGAGTTGCAGGCTGTAGGGGTTGCGGCCGGCGTGGTCCACCTTCCGATTGATCTGCTCAAGGATCGACATCTCAGGTCGCGCGCGTATCTGCAGGAAGTCGAACGCGTTTTCATGGGCTTGCATCCGCAGCCCTCCATGCCAATCCGCGAGGGGGAAGGGCCCTATGCGATCCGCACAGCGGCGCCGACGCTGGGACAACATAACAGGGAGATCCTATCAGGGCTTCTCGGACTCTCCGACGCCCAGATAGCACGCTTGGAGATGCAGGGCATCATCGGTACGGCGATGCTCTCTGAGAGGGAGCTCGCAAAAGGAACTAAAGTGTCGTCGGATTGACAAGTCGACGCGACGGTCCAGATTGGTGAGCCCTCGGGGCTCTCCCCGATTGTCGGAGATTGATAATGCGTAAGGTTCGGTCCGGTCTTCCGCTAGAACGGCCGGCGCAGCACCACTTCGTCCAACAAGAAGTTGATTGTTGCAAAGACGAGATCACCAATAGTTAACCTAGGTTAAACGTCGATAACTTCCCGTTGTGCGCACGGTGTGCAGCATTAAGGTCCCGCACGTCAACGCGACGTGCCGCACGCTTCCCGTCGTGAATTGACAACCAAGTAAATGGTCGCAATCACGCATTGACGATCTGCCCCTCATAGGCGCAGCAGAGTGTCGGTCGCTGCTCTCATTTGCGGCGACGTATCAGGTCAAGGATACTTGGATTGTCGGGGATATCGAGTTCGGGCGAACTTCGATGATGGCTTCTGGATGTTGGTCATTCTCGATCAGCACGAACACGGAACTTTCGGCCTGTGCTCTTTGCGGAATGTATATTCGGTAGTGCGCTCCACGCGGCTCACGAACCGGCGGGCCAAGGGTAAGGGTCGAGCCGCAGGCGGCAATTGGGTGTTCCGTGCCGTGGCTGAAGGCCCTATGCTTTGCGAGTTGGAGTGGCGCCTAGCTGCTTTTAGCTCCATCTCGATTTGGATGATATATCCGATGGCGGAATGGAGGCGGGTCCGATCGTGGAAGCCCTCCATGAAGGCGAAGATGTCGCGCTGGGCCTCGGCGCGGGTCCGTATTGGCGATGGTGAACGAGTTCGGTCTTCAGAGCATGGAAAAAGCTCTCCACCGGGGCATTGTCATAGCAGTTGGCCTTGCCGCTCATTGAACCGATGATGCCGGCGGCCGACAGGAGCGCACGATAGTGGTGTGAGGCGTATTGGGCGGATTCAAAAGGTCGTCGCAACACCAATTGTTTTCACTCATGACAGTAATTCGTCAAGCGCTTCTGCCGGCGTTTTCCAGCCCAGTGTCTTTCTCGGTCGGGCGTTGAGGGCCGCTGCTACAGCGGATATTTCGTCGGCGCTGTGGATGCTCAGGTCTTCGGAAAGTACTGCCGCAGCAACCCGTTGGTGTTCTCGTTAGTGCCGCGCTGCCAAGGGCTTTGCGGGTCGCAGAAGTAGACTTGCATGCC
>NZ_JACMYP010000233.1 GCF_020889705.1 Bradyrhizobium altum
CGTCGCCGCCGGAGCCGCGTCGGTCTTGGCTGCTGCGGGAGCAGCGGCCGGTGCTTCCACGGCCTTCACGGCGCTGGCGCAGCCAGGGCTGAGGCTTGCCATGTTCTTCTGCAGGCATTGCAGTGCCGCTTCGCCGCCGGGCGGGACGCTGGAGCAGTGTGCGATGTAATCGTTGCGGCATTGCGACTTGATGGCGTCGCGCTGCGCCTGGGTCGGCGCCTGCGACAAGGCCGGTGCGGTGCTCATCAGTGCCGCAAGCGCGAGCCATGCGGAGAGCCTCGTTGCACGTGTCAACGCGTGGATCATTTGAATAAATCCTCTCGTCGCGCCGGAAGCCTTCGGCTCAACTGAACTGAGTCTGAAAAAATTTTGCTCTAACAACCTTCGCGAGCGACATCATTTTCGCTTTCGAGTTCCGCTGCAAGCGGATTGTTGCTATGGAAGAGGTCGGCTGATTTTTTTGCTCGCTTCGACATCTTTGACTTAAGTCATTTGGATTGAGGCTCGGAAATGAGGCATGCGCGCGCGTCGGCACATTTCAGTCAGAGCGATTTTGTGCGGCTGCGAAATGCGCCGCTTCCGCGCATCGCCTTCGTCGTGGCGGCCTTTGTCAGTTTAAGTGCCTGCGAGCAAAACAGTTTTGTTGCGCCGCCGCCGCCCAAGGTCGAAGTCGCGCCGCCGGTGCAGCGCGCCATCACGCGCTATTTGGACGCCACCGGAAACACCGCGCCGATCAAGACTGTCGATCTGGTCGCGCGCGTGCAGGGTTTTCTGCAGTCGATCAATTATCAGGACGGCTCGCCGGTGAAGCAGGGGACCACCCTGTTCACGATCGAGCCCGAGACTTATAAGCTGAAGCTGGAGCAGGCGCAGGCCGCGGAAGTGGGCGCGCAGGCGACGCTCAAGCAGGCCGAGGCCGACTTCAAGCGGCAGACGGATCTGGTGCAGCGCCAGGCGGTCTCGCAGGCAACGCTGGATAGCTCGACCTCGACGCGCGACAACGCGCAGGCCAATTTGCAGCAGGCCGAGGTCAACACCAAGATCGCCGCGGTCAATTACGGCTACACCAATGTGGCCGCGCCGTTCGACGGCATCGTCAGCAACCACCTGATTTCGGTCGGCGAGCTGGTCGGCGTGGCTTCACCCACCCAGCTTGCCACCATTGTGCAGCTCGACCCGATCTACGTGAATTTCAACGTCAATGAGCAGGACGTGCAGCAGGTGCGAGACGAGGCGCGCCGCCGCGGCATGACGTTCAACGATCTCAGGCAGTTGCCGATCGAGGTCGGGTTGCAGACCGAGACCGGCTATCCGCACAAGGGCAAGCTCGATTATCTTTCGCCGACCGTCAGTCAGTCGACCGGAACGCTTGCCGTCCGCGGCCTGGTGCCCAATCCGGATCGCGTGCTGCTGCCCGGCTTCTATGTCCGCGTTCGCGTGCCGATCGACAAGCAGGACAATGCGCTGCTGGTGCCTGACGTTGCGATCGGCAGCGACCAGGGCGGCCGCTACGTGCTGGTCGTCAATGCCGACAATGTGGTCGAGCAGCGCAAGGTGACGACCGGTCCGCTCGACGAAGGGCTGCGCGTCATCGAGAGCGGGCTGAAGGCCGATGACCGCGTCGTGACCGCCGGATTGTTGCGCGCGATCCCCGGGCAGAAGGTCGATCCGCAGATGCAGAAGGGCGACGCGACGCCGGCACCGGCCAAGTGAGGGGCGCGCCATGATCTCGAAATTCTTCATCGAGCGGCCGGTCCTTTCCAACGTCATCGCGATCCTGATGATCCTGATCGGCGGTGTCGCGCTGTTCAATCTTGCCGTCGCGCAATATCCCGATGTGGTGCCGCCGACGGTCCAGGTGACGACGCGCTATCCCGGCGCGTCGGCAAAAACCGTGATCGACACCGTGGCGCTGCCGATCGAGCAGCAGGTCAATGGCGTCGAGGACATGCTCTACATGCAGTCCTACAGCGGCGCCGACGGCACCTACACGCTGACGGTGACCTTCAAGATCGGCACCGACCTCAACTTCGCGCAGGTGCTGGTGCAGAACCGCGTCTCCTCGGCTCTGTCGCAACTGCCGACCGCGGTGCAGAACCAGGGCGTCACGGTGCAGAAGCGGTCGACCTCGATCCTGCTGTTCGTGACGCTGACCTCGCCGAACAAGACCTACGACAGCCTGTTCCTGTCGAACTATGCCACCATCAACATTCGCGACGAGCTGTCGCGTTTGCCTGGTGTCGGCAACGTCACGGTGTTCGGCGCCGGGCAGTATTCGATGCGGGTGTGGCTCGATCCGAACAAGCTGCAGGCACGCGGGCTGATGCCGCAGGACGTCATCCAGGCGATCCAGCAGCAGAGCCAGCAAGTCACCGCGGAGCAGGTCGGCGCGCCGCCTGCGCCGCAGGGGCAGGCGTTCCAGTACACACTGAACGTCAACGGCCGGCTCGACGATGCGAGCCAGTTCGAGAACATCATCGTCAAGACGGGCAATGTCGGCGACGTCATCCGCGTCCGCGATCTCGGCTCGGTCGAGCTCGGGGCGCAGACCTACAGCCAGGTGTTCTCCCTCAACCAGAAGCCGGCCACCGGCATCGGCGTGTTCCTGTCGCCGGGTGCCAACGCGCTGCAGGTCGAGAAGGAAGTGCAGAAGAAGGTGGCGCAGCTCGCCAGGCAGTTCCCGCAGGACATCAAATACGACACGCCGTTCGACACCACCAAATTCGTCCAGGCCTCGATCGACGAGGTCTACCGGACGCTGATCGAGGCCGGCCTGCTGGTGCTGGTGGTGATCCTGGTGTTCCTGCAGGACTGGCGGGCGATGCTGGTGCCTGCAACCACGGTGCCGGTCACCATCATCGGCGCGTTCGCGGCGATGGCCGCGCTCGGCTTCACCATCAATCTCTCGACGCTGTTTGCGATCGTGCTGGCGATCGGCATCGTGGTCGACGACGCCATCGTGGTGGTCGAAGGGGCTGCGCACAATATCGAGCGCGGCATGTCCGGGCACGATGCCGCGATCAAGGCGATGGACGAATTGTTCGCGCCGATCGTCGGCATCACGCTGGTGCTGATCTCGGTGTTCCTGCCGGCGGCCTTCCTGCCGGGGCTGACCGGCCGGATGTACGCGCAGTTCGCCCTGGTGATCGCGGCGACCGCGCTGCTCAGCGCCGTCAATGCCGCGACCTTGAAGCCGACGCAATGTGCGCTATGGCTGCGCCCGCCGGTGCCGCCGGAGCAGCGCAATTTCTTCTACCGTGGCTTCAACGCGGTCTATGACCGGGTGGAGCGGGGCTACACCCGGATGATCGGCGGCATCGCCGGCCACGCCAAGACCTCGGTCCTCGTCGCGCTGATCCTGATTGGAATTGCCGGCTACGGGCTGTCGCGGGTGCCGACCGGCTTCATTCCGATCGAGGACCAGGGTTACCTGCTGGCCGCGGTGCAGTTGCCCGACGGCGCCGCGATCGATCGCACCCAGCGGGTGCTCGATCAGGTCACCGAGATCGCCCGCAAGACACCGGGTGTCGAGCAGGTGGTCGCCATCGCCGGCATCTCCGCGCTCGACAACTCGTCGAGCCTCGCCAATGCCGGCGTCGCCTATGTGATCCTGAAGGATTGGGGCGCGCGCGGCCCGGGCGAGGATCTGCGCTCGCTGGTCTACGGCCTCAACGACAAGCTTGCGGTGATTCCGGAGGCGCGGATCCTGGTGATCCCGCCGCCGCCGATCCAGGGCATCGGCAATGCCGCCGGCTTTGCCATGCAGGTGCAGCTCCGTGACGGCAACGCCGATTACGGCAAGCTGCAGGCGGTCACCGGCGCCGTCGTCGGCAATGCGCAGACGCAAAGTGCGCTGCAGCGGGTGCAGTCGTCGTTCCGCTCGATGGTGCCGCAGTTCGACGTCCAGATCGACCGCATCAAGACCGAGACGCTGCACGTCACCACCGACCAGATATTCTCGACGCTGTCGTCCTATCTCGGTGCGAGCTACGTCAACCAGTTCACCAAGTTCGGCCGCACCTTCCAGGTCTACACCCAGGCCGATGCGCAATACCGCCTGACGCTGCGCGACATCGAGAACATGATGGTGCGCAACAGCAATGGCGACATGGTCCCGCTCGGCACCGTGGCGAAGATCACCCCGTCGGTCGGGCCGTCGCTGATCAGTCTCTATAACCTCTATCCGTCCGCGACCATCATCGGTCTGCCGTCGCAGGGCTACAGCTCCGGCCAGTCGATGACGCTGATGGAGGAGATCGCCGCCAAGACGCTGCCGCCCGGGACCGGCTATGAGTGGACGGCGATGTCGTACCAGGAGAAGGAGGTCGGCAGCCAGATCTACCTCGTGTTCGCGCTGGCGCTGCTGCTGGTCTATCTCGTGCTCGCCGGACAATATGAGAGCTGGTACGCGCCGATCTCGGTGATCCTGGCGGTGCCGCTGTCGCTGCTCGGGCCCATGCTGGTGCTGACGTCGCTTCGGATCGAGAACAATCTCTACACCCAGATCGGCACCATCCTGCTGATCGCGCTGTCGGCCAAGAACGCGATCCTGATCGTGGAGGTCGCGCTCGAGCACCATGTGCGCGACGGCAAGCCGGTGCTTGAGTCGGCGATCGACGCGGCGCGCGCCCGGTTCCGGCCGATCCTGATGACGTCGTTCGCCTTCATCCTCGGCGTGCTGCCGCTGGTGCTCGCGACCGGCGCCGGCGCCAACGCCCGCAAATCGATCGGCATCACCGTATTCTCCGGCATGATCGCCTCGACCTGCCTCGCGGTGCTGTTCGTGCCGGCGTTCTTCGTCGTGGTGCAGAACTTCGAGAACTGGCGCAAGGCGAAGAAAGGCAAGGCGCCCGCGCCGCAAGCCGCATCGCAGGCGTCAGGGACCGTGCATTAGAGCCCGTGCCGCGCACTCAAATCCATCCCCGTCACCCTGAGGTGCGAGCGGAGCGAGCCTCGAAGGGCGAACGGCCACCAGCCGGACCGTGCATCCTTCGAGGCGCGCAAGTGCGCGCACCTCAGGATGACGGGATTAGCTGCGTAGGGTGGGTTAGCTAACCCACCCTACGGCATCGCGCTCAGCCGCTACACCCTCACCATGCGCTTGCCGCGGTTCTCGCCGGCCAAGAGTCCGATCAGCGCCTGCGGGGTGTTCTCGATGCCGTCGATGACGTCCTCCTGGACCTTGAGCTTGCCCGAGGCGACCCAGGATTGCAGGTCGGCGAGCGCGGCATCGCGCTGGTCCATGTAGTCCATCACGATGAAGCCCTGCATGATCAGCCGCTTCACCACGATCAGGCCGGGCACGCCGCGCGGGCCGTGCGCGGAGGGCACGCCGTCATATTGCGAGATCGCGCCGCAACAGGGGATCCGGCCGCGATTGTTCATCTGCGCCAGGCAAGCCTCCAGGATGTCGCCGCCGACATTGTCGAAATAGACGTCGATGCCCTTGGGCGCCGCTGCGCGCAGCGCCTTGTAGGTGGCGCCGTCCTTGTAATCGACCGCGGCGTCGAAGCCGAGCTCCGAGGTCAGCCAGTGGCACTTGTCCTTGCCGCCGGCGATGCCGACCACGTGGCAGCCCTTGATCTTGGCGATCTGGCCGACGATCGAGCCGACCGAGCCGGCGGCCGCCGACACCACCACGGTCTCGCCCTCCTTGGGCTTGCCGACATGGAGCAGGCCGAAATAGGCGGTCAGGCCGGCAATGCCGTAGACGCTGAGCAGATGCGTCATCGGCTCGAGCTTCGGCATCCTGGCCAGGTGCTTGGCGGGCACGGCGGCATAGTCCTGCCAGCCGGTGTCGCCGAACACGATATCGCCCGGCTTCAGGCTCGGGTCATTCGACGCCACCACTTCGGCGATGCCGCCGCCGGCCATCACGGTGTTGGCTTCCACCGCAGCGCGGTAGGTGGCGCCGTGCATCCAGGCGCGGTTGGCGGCGTCGAGCGAGATGTAGCGCGTCCGCACCAGCGCCTCGCCGTCCTTCGGCGCGGGGACCGTGCCTTTGGTGAGGCGAAAATGCTCGGGGCCAAGCTTGCCGGTCGGCTTTTCAACAAGCAGGATCTGGCGATTGACGGTGTCGTTCATTGGCGGTGTCTCCCCTCGCGTTGGTCGTTTCGCATGCAGTTTGACTGCGACGCGCGCAGCGTGTTGCACAGATTGTGCGCTGCACGAACGCTAGAGCATTTTCGAGCGAAGTGGAAACCGGTTCGCGTAAAGAAAATGCGTCAAAACACGAATCTAGAGCCCCGTTCCGATTCATCGGAACGGAAAAGGCTCTGGTCCGCGCGCTGGCATTCCACAACGGGAACATATCGGCAAAGTCCCGCCGGGCGCGAAGCGTGTTGCGTAGCTGCGTAAATCTGCCACACTTGCCCTTCGCCGGGAACTTACGGGGGTAAGAGAATGTCGAACAGGTTTACGCAATACATCCTGCTTGCGATGGTCCTTGGCATCGCAATGGGGACGATCGTCTTCAACTACCTTCCTGACAGCCGTGCCGAGATCGCAGCCGACGTCAACCTGATCGCAATGCTGTTCCTGCGCCTGATCAAGATGATCATCGCGCCACTCGTGTTTGCAACCCTCGTCGGCGGCATCGCCCATATGGGAAGCGGCGCCAAGCTCGGGCGCATCTTCGCCAAGACCATGGGCTGGTTCGTTTCCGCCTCGTTTGTCTCGCTGCTGCTCGGCCTCGTGATGGTCAACCTGTTACAGCCCGGCGCCAACTTCCCCGGCACGCTGCCCGACAAGGCGCAGTCGACCGGCCTGCCGGTCTCGGCCTTCTCGATCGAGAAATTCCTGACCCATCTGATCCCGACCTCGATCGCGGATGCGATGGCGCAGAACGAGATCCTGCAGATCGTGGTGTTCGCGGTGTTCTTCGCGGTGGCGCTCGGCGCCATGCCTGAGCGCGCCAAGCCGATCATGAGCCTGATCGACGATCTCGCCCACATCATGCTCAAGGTCACGAGCTATGTGATGCTGTTTGCACCGATCGCGGTGTGGGCCGCGATCATGGCGACCGTCTCGAAGAACGGCCTCGGCGTGCTCTGGAAGCTGATCGTCTTCATGGGCGGCTTCTACCTGTCGCTGCTGATCCTGTGGGGCATCCTGGTGATGGTCGGCTTCGTCGTGATCGGGCCGCGCTACAGCCATCTGCTGCGGCTGATTCGCGAGCCCCTGATGATCGCGTTCTCGACCGCCTCCTCGGAGGCGGCCTATCCGAAGACGCTGGAGGGGCTGAACAGGTTCGGCGCCTCCTCGCGGATCTCGGCCTTCGTGCTGCCGCTCGGTTATTCCTTCAACCTCGACGGCACGATGATGTACTGCACCTTCGCGAGCATCTTCATCGCGCAAACCTACCACATCGAGATGTCGCTCGGCACGCAGTTCGCGATGCTGGCGACCTTGATGATCACCTCGAAGGGCGTGGCCGGCGTGCCGCGCGCGTCGCTGGTGGTAATCGCCTCGACGCTGTCGCAGTTCGGCATCCCCGAGGCCGGTTTGCTGATGATCATGGGCATCGACACCTTCCTCGACATGGGCCGCAGCGCCACCAACGTGATCGGCAACTCGCTGGCCACCGCCGTGGTCGCGAAGTGGGAGGGCGAGCTGAAGGCCGAGCACGAGCTCGGGCCCGACGACGCGGTGCCGCAGGATGCGGTGCCCGGCGCCGTGATGGCCGGTCATTGACAGGAGGGATGCATGCATCGCGCCCGCTGGAGGCCGATACGGGCTGAGGCGTCTCTGCTGTCGACATGCCTGCTGTCAGCATGTCTGCTGGCGGCAAGCCTGCTGATCGGACCGGTGTCCGCACAGCCGGCGGGCGAGGGGCTCAGCCCCACGCTCGCCAACATCAAGGCCACGCACTCGGTGCGGATCGGCTATCGCGAAAGCTCGCCGCCATTCTCGTTCCTCGACCACTCCAACCGGCCGATCGGCTACAGTCTCGAGCTGTGCGACGCGATCGTCGACGAGATCGCGGCCGAGGTCGACGACGCCAACCTCAAGGTCGACTACGTCAAGGTCACCTCCGACGACCGCATTCCGGCGGTCGTCGACAAGAAGATCGATCTGGAGTGCGGATCGACCACGGCGAATGCCGAGCGCGGCAAGCAGGTCGCATTCTCGCCGCTGATGTTCGTGGCCGGCACCAAGCTGATGGTGCCGAAGGCCTCCGGCGTCAACCAGATCGCCGACTTGAAGGGCAAGACGGTGGTGGTGACCAAGGGCACCACCAACGAGCAGGCGATGCACAATGTCGACGCCAAGCAACAGCTCGGCCTCAACATCGTGACCGCCGGCGATCATGAGCAGTCCTACCAGATGCTGGTGGACGGCAAGGCGGATGCGTTCGCGACCGACGACATCCTGCTCTACGGCCTGATCGCGCGGCACAAGTCGCAGGACAAGTTCCGCGTCACCGGCGACTATCTGTCCTACGATCCCTACGGCATCATGTACCGCAAGGGCGAGCCGCAGATGAAGGACGTGGTCGAGCGCGCCTTCCGCAAGCTCGCCTCGAACCGCGACATCATCCCGCTCTACAACAAGTGGTTCGTCGCCCGCCTGCCGACCGGCGAGAAGCTCAACGTGGCGCTGTCACCGCAGCTCGAAGACGCCTTCAAGGCGCTCGACGATTCGGCGGGCGGAGCGAACTAGCCCGGGATGAGTTTTGGTTGAATCGGCCCGCCGCGCTTTCGGCTCACCTCTCCCCGTCGGGGAGAGGTCGGTTTGCGCCTGGCGATGCGAAGCATCGTCCAGTGCAATCCGGGTGAGGGCTCTTGCTCTCTCGATAGACCGCAACCCCTCACCCGATTTGCTGCGCAAATCGACCTCTCCCAAAGGGAGAGGTGAACCTTAGACGCCGTTTCAGCTCAACCTAATCTCATCATGCTTTAGCCTCAAATTCCGGCCCCTCTCCTTGCGGGAGAGGCCGGATGCGTTGCAGACGCAATCCGGGTGGGCGCAACCGAAGCTGTGCCGACGAACCGCGACTTCGTTCATCGCCAAGAGCGATGCGACAAATCCAGGCACTGCCGGACCCAGTAGCCGTTCACATGGATCAGCTGGCATGGGCTCGGCGGTGGCTCCTTGATGATCGGATATCCGTGGATGTCGATGTTCGTCGGGGCGGTGACGCCGCGCCAGAACACGGCGTTGGCGGCCGGAGGATTGAAGGCGGCGACGAACGCCATGATCGCGAGGAAGCTCAAAACAAGTTTGCGCATAATCTGTATCCGGATCGATTAATGCGCATCAGCGTACTCCCTTGAGCGGGATGAGCAAGCCGCTGAATGGATCAAAATGGCGGCGAGAATTTTGCGGCAAGCTGTACTGCCGCACGCGCGTAGCCGCCGTGGACCGCCATAGAAGCGAGGGCAACGATACTGACCGCAGCCCGCGTCCAAGGATCGCTCCCATCAAAACTCCATTGATCCGGCGGGGATCTTGGTTCGAGTTTCCGCGCCGCGATCTCTGGAGCATCATCGGCAGGCGAGATTCCGCTGTTGAAGTCTGCGAACTCGTCGCTTCACCAGCTAGTGTCGCTCCGCGACAAGCCGATCGACCTGCTGCTTGAGCCCTGCTTCCATCTCGGAAACGATATCGTGCGGCAGGCGAGCGCCAAAGGGATCGCCAAGCGAACCGGTCGTCTCTCGCTCCATCGCCTGATGCCGCATGTCATTGGCATCCGGGACCGGGTCTTCGACCCGTCGTCGAGAGGATAGATAGCTGGGCGCGCCAGCCGCCGCGTCGGCTTTGTAGGGTTCAGAAAAATCCTGATCCGACCGTACAGCGTCCTTCATCAGCTTTGCCTCCTGGCAAGACTTCCTTCCCCAGGCCCGAACGGTCCGGCTCGTCTCTCGTCAATGACGCGGCAACCTCGAATGTTGTTCCGCTCGGAACTTGCAAACGTCCGCCGGAACCTGCCGGTTATCGAGCCTGGAACCAGAACAATAAGCGTCCTCAGTCATTGACACTGGGGTTGACCGTTTGGAGGTTGCCATGGGCTACACAAGGCCAATTCGCCAAATCGCAGTCGTGGTCGAAGACGATACAATCCAGCGCGACATGATCGCACTCTTGTTGGAACAAGGGCGTTTCGAGGTCATCCAATGCGAAGACGCAGAAACAGCAGCGCTGGCGATCAAGAGGCGCCACCCGTCGCTCGTCGTCACCGACGTAAAGCTCACCGGCAAAATGGATGGGATCGAGCTTGCTCGTCTGGCCCTCGATTGCGATCCGGCAGTGCGCGTGCTGGTGATCTCAGGTCTGCCGCTGGCCGGCGCTCTGCCTGACGGCGTCAAGTTTTTTGAGAAGCCGGTTTATCCACCCGTCTTGCTCCGAGAGCTGCCGTCGTAGTTCTCGCGGATTGGGATGTTGGTTCATGCAAGAGGATCCAGAAATCGATTGGCACCGCGAGCAGATCACGAAGAATCGCGAGCTGATCGCGGAGTTGCAATCCGGAAATACAGCGGGTGCTGAGGTATTTCCAGAAACACAGGCCGAGATCGACCGTCTCACGGCACAGATCGAGCAATCGGAACTGATCGTCGCCGCCTATGAGAAAGAGCACCCGCGAGAATGATCGGGGCTCAAGGCAAGCGCGTCGCACGTCGCTTACGCGAACACGGCGTCCAGCGCCGCGTGATACGCCGCCTCGACCAGCGCCGGATGGCGGCGGCCCAGTGCCTCCATCTTCACGCCGGAATTCACTTCCAGCACCTGCCACGCGCCATCAACGTGCACGACGTCGATGGAGGCGAACCGGATGCCAACGGCCTGTGCGGCCTCGATCGCGAGCGCGACGCAAGCGTCGCGTGTCGCAACATCGGTGAGCAGCACCGGCTCGGCGCCGGCATCGAGATTGTGCCGCCAGTTCAGCAGAAGCCGTTCGCCGGCCGGCGGAACGGCGTCGAGCGCAGCGGCGTCGAAGTCCTCGGAGAGGGCCTTCAGCTGTTCGGCGGTCGCGGTCGCCTGCGCCAGCGCGCGCAGCGAGTGGACGCCGTCGCCAACCACCGACGGCCGTGTTTTGCGGTAGACGATCAGCGCGCGATCATCGAGCAGCACGACGCGTACCTCGTCCTTGATCTCGACGTAAGGCGAGATCGCAAGGCTTGGATGCGCGGCGAGGATGCGGGCGACCGCGGTCTCCAGCTGCGTTCGTGTCGTCACGCGGAAGACGAGCTCTCCGGATGTCCCCTCATTCGGCTTGACGACGAGGCCGTGCGGATGCTGCGCGAGCAGAAGCAACATCGCATCCAGCGAGTCCGATCCGGGGATGTGCTTGCTGAGTTTGCTGCCGAGAAACAGGCTGTGCGGAATAGCTGATATGCCGGCCGATGCCAGCACTTCGGCGCAGGCCGATTTGTCGTTGGCGACCTGATGCGCGACCGCGCTGTTCAGCCCGATGTCATAGCCGATCGCAAGCCGTCGCGTGTCGCCCTTGGTCATGATGACCAGCCAGCCGCCGGACCGCACCTCGACGGCAATGGAGCGCGCCAAACAATATTTTTTGATGGTTTCCAGGAAGATTCGCTGGCTGATCAGGACCACGAGATCATTTTCCCTTCACCGCGGTTTTCGTAGCAATTAATTGCCAGATCGGTGCCGATCTCAGCAAGTAAATTACCTGCAGCGCCACGTGTTAACGATGTCGTGGCTGAACCGCTGCGCGAAATCGAACGACTGCCATTCTGAGATCGCAATTGCACGCCAGTTGATCTTGACTATCTCATGCATTGGCGCAATGGACACGCGAGATCTTCAATGATTTCGGCCACTTCAGCGCCGTCGCGAGCAGTCTAGAAATCAAACCATTCTAATTCTGATCAGTCGAGAAAACGAAAACCCATGAGCGCGTTCTATCGAGAGAAAGTTCTTTCTGTCCAGCACTGGACCGGTACGCTTTTCAGCTTCCGAGCCACCCGCGATTCCGGTTTCCGCTTCCAGAATGGCCAGTTTGCCATGATCGGCCTCGAGGTCGATGGCCGGCCGCTGGTGCGCGCCTATTCGATGGCGAGCGCCAATCACGAGGAAGAGCTCGAGTTCTTCTCGATCAAGGTGCAGGACGGCCCGCTCACCTCCAAGCTGCAGAAGATCCGCGAGGGCGACACCATCCTGGTCGGCCGCAAGGCGACCGGCACGCTGATCACCGACAACCTGATCCCCGGCAAGCGGCTGATGCTGCTGTCGACCGGCACCGGCCTTGCGCCGTTCGCGAGCCTGATCAAGGACCCCGAGGTCTATGATCGCTACGATCAGATCTTGCTGGTGCATGGCTGCCGCCAGGTCTCCGAGCTCGCCTATGGCGAGGAGTTGGTCGCCAAGCTGCGCGACGACGAGCTGTTCGGGCCGCTGCTGTCGGAGAAGCTTTCGTACTATCCGACCGTGACGCGCGAGCCGTTCCGCAACCGCGGCCGCATCACCGACCTGATCACCTCGAACCAGCTGTTCACCGACCTCCATCAGGGGCCGCTCGACATCGAGACCGACCGCATCATGATGTGCGGCAGCCCGGCGATGCTGGACGAGCTGAAGCAGCTGTTCGAGACCCGCGGCTTCAAGGAAGGCAGCGGCAACACCCCCGGTCACTTCGTGATCGAGAAGGCGTTCGTCGAGCGCTGAGGCCGCCGGGCGCCAAGATTGTCGTCCTGGCGAAAGCCAGGACCCATTACCATCGCGACTAGTTTGGCGAAGGCTGGGGCCCCATCGGGCTCCAGCCTTTTGCATTAGTGCCGGCGTGCCTCCACGAACTGTCTTTGCCTCTCCTGCTTGCGGGGAGGCCGGATCGCATCGCCAGATGCGATCCGGTTGGGGGCTCTCTCCTCGCAAAGAGTGTCGCAAGCGGCGACACCCCCACCCCGACCCTTCCCCGCAAGCGGGAGAGGGGGCGCAGTCCCGATGAGGATATTCTCTCGACGCACTCGCATGGTGCGCACCATTCCCTCGCTGCTATAACGCCCGCAACGCCGCGCAGCCGTTTCCTGAACGCGGCAACCCAGGGAGCAGCACCTTGTCCATCACCGATCCGGATGCCCCGAAGACCGCCTTTGTGTTCGCCGGCGGCGGCAGCTTTGGCGCGGTCCAGGTCGGCATGCTGCAGGCGCTGGCCGCGCATGGCGTGGCCGCCGACATGGTGGTCGGCTCCAGCGTCGGGGCCTTGAACGGCGCGTTCTATGCCGGCGACCCGACGGTGTCGGGGGTGGCGCGGCTGGCCGAGATCTGGCGCGGCCTGAACCGGCAGGACGTGTTTCCGGTGAGCTGGCGGACGCTGGTGGGCTTTCTGTGGCGGCGCGACTTCCTGATCTCGCATGACGGCGTCCGCAAGTTGATCGACGATTACATCCCGTTCCGCAATCTCGAGGACGCGCGGCTCCCGATCCACATCGTCACGACGGACATCATCAGCGGCGACAGCGTGGTGCTGTCGGAGGGCTCGGCGGCCGAAGCGATCGTCGCATCGACCGCGATCCCCGGCGCGTTCACGCCGGTACATTACCGCGATCACTACCTCGCCGACGGCGCGATCTCCAGCAACACGCCGGTCCGCGTCGCCGTGAAGCAGGGGGCAAAGCGCCTGATCGTGCTGCCCACCGGACATGCCTGCGCCAACCAGGCGCCGCCGGTCGGCGCGCTCGCCAATGCGCTGCATGCGCTGACGCTCCTGATCGCGCGGCAGCTCGTCAACGAGCTCGAGAACATCGGTCCCGACGTCGAGTATTTCGTGGTGCCGCCGCTCTGCCCGCTGGTCGGCTCGCCCTACGATTTCTCCCGGACATCCGATCATATCGCGCGTGCCCTCGACACCACCAATGCGTGGCTCGACAGCGACGGCCTGAAGGCGGGGCATATCCCCCACGAAATGCGGCCGCACGACCATTGATGCGAACAGTGCACTCTCCTCATCCACCGCTGTCATCGCCCGGCTCGAACCGGGCGATCCAGTACGCCGCGGCTCCTCGGCTCAAGCACTGCAGTCTCTGGACTACTGGATCACCCGCATGCGCGGGTGATGGCACCGCGCGGTGTGACGCCTTGAATCGCGAACCGTCCTTATCGTCGTCCCTGCGAAAGCAGGGACCCA